>NZ_JAUBTQ010000039.1:0-74827 GCF_036702515.1 Microcoleus sp. BROC3 | reverse complement strand
CTTAGGACAATTCATCGACTTGACTGAAATTCTTCAAGGTTCTGACCTCAAGTTTACCATTACTATGCACTACTACCCTAGATTATTATCGTCTGTACACACGATAATACCAGCATGATTTGGTTGTTGAGTGTGCAAGCGAATGAAATGCCGACGATTTTGCCTCATAACCGCCCGATCGTTATTCACAGCAAAGGCTAATACTTCGGGGTCATCATCTCCGGCATTTCCTGCCTCTTGAATAGTCAGGGCATCGTGACCGAAATTTCGCAGCAATGCCACAACAGGAAACGGGAACTGTTCATCTGCATAGAGACGTGCCATAAATTATACTTCCTGCATCATTGCTGCTGCTTCTTCTCGGAGTGCTGTTTCAATTTCTTCGGAATTAGCCTCAGCATAAGTCCAGACATTTACTAAGTTTGCAGCATTCAACTGGGGATAAAATTGTAGAAGTTCAGCATCACTTGAACCTTGACGGCGCAAACTCACGAACAGCCAAACGGGAAGTCTAGTTTGGGCAATGCAAGCATCGCCGCCACACACGTCGGGAGTTTTAGTAATTCCTGGCCAGCTATTACTTAAACTTTGGGCTAACAGTCTTATGACTTCAGCTTTCTCAGTCGGAGTTAAGGCCAGGAGTTGTGTTTCTAGTTCTTCGAGGATCATGGGTAAAATCGCTTTTGCGATGCAGGAATACCCAATTATAACACTTGAGTTAAATTCATGCTTACTCCGCGTCAAATGTCAAGGCTTCTCCCCTCACATTTGTATCCAATTTACCATTCTCAAAAACAACTTTTCCTCCAACAACAGTCACAACTGGCCATCCAGTCAAACTCCAACCTTCAAAAGGACTCCAGCCGCACTTTGTCACCATTTCTTCTCGCAGCACAGGTCGATAATTATCCAAATCTACTAATACCAAATCGGCATCAAAACCCGGAGCAATCGCCCCTTTGTTGGGAATCTTATAAGCCTTAGCAACTGCCGCCGACATCCAATTAGCAACTTGTGCCACTGTACATCTTCCCTCTACTGCTTGCGTCAGCATCAAAGGCAAAGAAGTTTCGACTCCGGGCATTCCCGACGGCGTATTTGGATATTCTTGAGCTTTTTCTGCTAATGTGTGCGGCGCGTGATCGGTGGCGATAAAATCAATTACGCCGTCGAGTAAAGCTTGCCAAAGTATTTCGTTATCGCGGGGCTCGCGCAAAGGCGGATTCATCTGAGCTAAACTGCCAATTTTTTGATAGGCGCTGGTATTTAACAACAAATGCTGCGGCGTAACTTCTGCTGTCACCCAACTCGGTTTTTCCTGGCGCAACAACTCAGCTTCATCCCCAGTAGAAAGGTGCAGAATGTGCAGACGGCGCTGATATTTATTAGAAAGTTTTAAGGCTAGCTGAGTTGCTAACAAGGCTGCTTGATTGTCTTGAATTTGCGAGTGCACGGCTACATCGGAAATTCCGGCAAATTCCTGACGCCTCTGGTTGATTCTAGCTTGGTCTTCTGCGTGCACGGCAATTAGTCGATCGCCTGCTGCAAAAATCGCCTCTAAAGTTGCTTCTCCATCCACCAACAACTGCCCGTGCATCGAACCCATAAACACCTTAATTCCCGGAGTCGGATTCGCATTCAACAAATCCGGCAAATTCTCGGGCGTTGCACCAATAAAAAAGCCGTAGTTCACCAAACACTTCTCGGCAGCGCGACTTAGTTTATCATCTAAGGCAGCTTGGGTTGTGGTCAGAGGTCGCGTATTCGGCATTTCCAGAAACGATGTCACGCCGCCTTTAGCGCAAGCACAGCTAGCGGTAAATAAGTCTTCCTTGTGTTCTAAACCCGGTTCGCGGAAGTGTACCTGGGGATCAATTACTCCGGGTAACAGAGTTAAGCCGATCGCATCTATTTCTCGATCGCCCGATGCGGCTATTTCAGGAGCAACCCGAACAATTTTGCCATCGCAGATTTGCACGTCCCCTACCAAAAACTCGCCGTCGGGTAACAAAATGCGTGCGCGGCGGATTAACAAACTTGATGTGGTCGGCATAAGCTATAATTAAATGAGTGATGTGTGTGTGAGTCTATAAAAATTTTATCCTCAAAATAGGTCTGCTAATAGTAAGAAATATGAATGGGAGTTGCGCTCACCAACCCGGTTTATACAAAAAACAAGAAGTTGAGGACGATATATCTATGTAAGAAACCCGGTTTTTTATTGGGCAGGTTTGAAGTGACAGGCAGATTCCTGTAAAGCAACAAATATTTTTTTATGGGTAGGCATTCCTAGCGAGTCATAAAAAATTCTTCGCACACAAATCGAGGTTTTGGACTCGTCAATTAACAGGGCAAATGCAAAAACCCACCCTGCCGGCAAAGATTTTGCAGATTTCCTGAAAAAACTCGGAATTAAGTTTATAATTTGTATCCAGCCCAGTCACTTAATACTTATGACTCGTCTAGACAAGTCAGCCGACGAAAAACCATCGCAAGACACCGAAAATCCTTGGATAGAAGGAATTAAGACGATCGGCTTAGCAGCATTTTTGGCCTTTGGCATCCGCACCTTGGTTGCCGAAGCTCGCTACATTCCCACCGGCTCGATGCTTCCAACCTTACAAATTAACGATCGATTAATTATAGATAAGGTAAGCTATCGATTCCAAGATCCCCAGCGAGGAGATATTATCGTATTTATGCCTCCTGACCCGGCTAGTTTGTGCACGGGACAGCCGCCACCGATCAAAGATGCCTATATCAAGCGAGTTATCGGACTTCCAGGGGACACTGTGCAAGTCAAAGACGGAAAAGTTTTTATTAACAAGCAGCCGCTACAGGAAAAATATATTGAAGAAATTCCGCAGTATCCTTACGGGCCTGTAGTTGTAGCTCAAAATTCTTACTTGGTGCTCGGCGACAACCGCAACGCAAGCTGTGACAGCCATTATTGGGGCTTTGTGCCGAAGCAAAATATCATCGGTAGGGCAATTGTGCGTTTTTGGCCGCTCAACCGCACAGGTTCGATCGACCCCACACCCCTCTATCCCGCTAAAAATTAGCTCTAACGGAAGGAAGAATGAAGAAGGAAGAAGGCAAATGCAATAAGAGCAATAGTTTCGGCGATTAAGAACATCCTAATCGTCTTGCCGGTTGCTATACAAAACGCGAGGGATATTAGATCCCCGACTTCTTCAAGAAGCCGGGGATCTAAGCTGACTGGCTGGATCAATTCTAAAATCTAAAATCGCCTGACGTTTCGCGATCGAGAACTTTCACAACTTTGTTATACATCTCCTCAGCTTCTTGCTGCGAATTGCCAATACTGGTCACTCCCAATTTGCCAAACTCCGACAAACAACCCATTAAATGAAACACACTGCCCGTCTCTGTACCGCTGTCAAAGTGCAGTTGATTGTCAGCAATAATATCCATCAAATCGTTCGGTAATAATCCCCGATAGCGCTCTTTTTTCAAATTGTCCGAAGCGACATAATATTTTGGACGGCCCTGCAGGCTGTAAAATAATCCGGTAGTACGCTCGTACCGACCGTTTGTTAACAGCTTCAAAGCCATAAACGGATGAGTTGTGCCTCCTTTACGTAAGTTAATTTCTATTGCTTGAAGATCCCATTTCCCATCGGATTGCTTTACCGCGAGAAAATCTACTCCAAATCTCTCTAAAGCGCCTTTTTTAGCTAAGTTTTGCCCGACTTTCCATCCCAATTCTTGCAACGCCAGCCGGTAAGATTCGTCCGCAGGAAATCGGCAACCCAAGAAAATTTGACCGTCTGGGCCTCCTAAAATTTGGTCGTGGGTTGAGAGAATTTCTACTTCGCCGCTGGGGACAATTCTGCCTTGAACGCTGGGCGAGAACTTTTCTTCTCCTTCGATAAATGCTTCGGCAATTGCCCCTAATTCGGGAATGCGGCTGCTAAAATTTTCCCAGGTTTCGCCCGTTGCTTGAAATCGCAAATTATGGAAGTGATCGCCAATTGCCTTCGCTCTTTCTTGAGGCGCTTTACCTGCGAGGGACTTCAGATCTAAAATTGCATTTCCTTCCCCCGAAAAACCTTCATTTAACTTAATTACGATCCGTTGCAAATGCGGCTGCCGTGCCCACAAATCCGCCGCAGCTTCCGCTAAATCTTCCGCATTCCAAACCAACTCGGAACCGTCAGGATAAGGCACGCCACATTCTTTAAAAATTTGCCTGCTACCGCTTTTGGTTCCCCAGTATAACAGATCGGGATCGCTGGCCCACAAAGGAATTCCCAATTTAACAGATAACTCGCGTTCTAAGGGCGTCGAGTTATAACAAACCATATAGGATTTTGTCGGCCGCACTGCTTGACGAATGCGCTCCATTAAGCGGGGACGATCTAAAATTTTCTGGGTGAGGGATTTGGCAGAAGCATCGTAAGCACTGAATAGCACAAGCCGATCGCGCGCGTGAGAAAATGGAATTCCCGGCAGCAATTGCAGGTAATAATCCACAATCATCGGGTGCAAGGGCTCCGAGGTAATGTAAATTAAGCGCGTGCGGGGATTTCGCAGGCGAATCAATGAAAATAAATGCCGCTCTTCGTAGTGGTAAGCGCCCTCAATTTTCCGCATTTCTTGCTGATCTAAGCTGACAGAAGGAATGATAATAATGTCACAATCTCCGCTGTCGAATTCTTCTGTCGCTCCCCAACGTTCGCGTAATTCTGTCTGAAGATTGCGAAACTTCTGCGCGGATTCGGAAGATGAATTATTTAACTCTTGCATTGCTTTTTATCCTAAGTATTCAAATAATTATTGCTGATGATGTCTGGTGTATCAGCCCAGATAAGTACGGACACTGAACCGTGCCCATAGGTGTCAACTTAACGTCAAACCCAGCCAGAGAATGCTGTTTGACCATTAAATCTAGATCCCCCCTAGCCCCCCTTAAGAAGGGGGAAACCGGAAATGGATCAAAGTCCCCCTTCTTAAGGGGGATTTAGGGGGATCTAGACTTAGCGTAAAAACGAGATTTCTCAGGGGTTTCAGGCTTAAGTTGACACTCCTTGGGCAATGCCGTATCCCTACAGCGTCGGAGACGGCACGGTGCGGTATCCCTACAAAGGCTCGCGTACAATCTATCTGTATCGCTATCACTACTTTTGGGAATTGGTTTAAGAAGCTCGCCGCACTCTAAAAAATCTGGCATACTCCAATATCGGCTCCAAGCGGCGTTGATTTTGCTTGAGTGCCGAGCGCAATTTTTCCGAAGGGCGGAATACCACGGGAGCCGAATATTTGTTCAGCATCTCGATTTCTGGCGACTGGCTCATCAGGATCAAACGCACGTCTTTGTCGAGCAAATAACTCAGAGAAAGCAAATCTCCCATGTTCGTAAAATCGTTCCCGCGATCGCTAATTACAATTGTATCTTTAATCGATCGGTTAGCTATCGCCTCTTTGTTAATAATTTTCGCAACTTCAGCATTAAAATAGCTCAAGTCTTTGCTCCACCAAGTATCAGAAAAAGCGCTGACCGTACAGGATGCTATACTTGCTGTAAATACCAGGGCTAAAATGACTTGCCAAAACCGCTGCTGAGTTTTCAGGTAACAGGCGAGCAAGTAAGCAACTGCTAGCTGCACTCCCGGAAAGCAGGAAATCAGATAGCGGCTGACGGCGGAACGTTTGCCGCCTAGGATTAGATCCGGTAAAGCCAGGAGCAAAAAAGGTACAAAAATTGATGTTACAATAAACAGCCAAGTTGAACTGCTAGTCCGGCGGCAGATTTGGTAAAGGGCTGCCGCAATTAACAGCAAAAATGGCAATCTCAGCAGATAAGTCCAAATATTATCAAAGCCTAAGTCGAAATCAAAAAATAAGGCTGTAAAGCTGAGCGTCCACAATTTGACAAGATACAGCCAACCCGGAGATACTCGCGTCCAATCTGTCGTAGCTGATGCTCGTCCCAGGTTGGTCGCCAGCACGTAAATCCAGGGTATATACAATATTAAAGCTGCTGTTACTGCTAAGAAAAATTGGGAATTAGTGACGTGACCTGGCAATTTTGTTTTTTTCACAAACAACCAGTAAGTAATTATAAAAACTCCGTGTCCGATGAGTGTTAAACTGAAGAAAGGGTGAGTGTAGAAACCAAGGGCGATCGCCAGCGAGTAAAATACCCAATTTTTCCAACCCCGCAACCGCACTGCTCTCAGCAGCAGCCAACTGCTGCCAATAACTGTGGCTGTCAGCAAACTGTACTGCCTTGCTGTCTGAGCAAACAATATGTCAAAGGGAGATAAAGCCAAAAGTGCTGTTGCTAATAACGCAGCAAAATTCGAGGCGAAAAGTTCCTGAGCTAAAGCGTACATCAAAGGCAGCGACAGCAAACTCAATAGTGCTGGCAAAGTGCGGGATGCTGTTAGAGAACTGCCAAATTGCTGCATCCACCAACGAGCCATGAGAAAGTATAAAGGCGGATGCTGCGGGTCTTCTAGTGCTAAAGAACGAATTGTGTCTGCTTCTGTACTTCCCGGTTTAATCCGCTGATATTTTTGCAATTCTGATGCCGGAAAAATCCGGTTTTGGAATAGTTCGTCGTCGATTTCTTGGCGTGTGAAACCAGCGGCGCGGATTGATGTGTACGCTTCGTCGTGCCAGTACAGTTTGCGATCGATCTCAAAAAACCTAAATCCGATACCTAATAAAATACCGATCGCCAATAAGTTCATCAGCCAGCGGGAATTTTGGGTATTAACAAATGTGTCTTGATGTGTTGTAGATCCCATGCTTGTCCTAATTGTGGCGATTACTTGTTACCAGGCTCTGCCTGGTAACACAGATCCGGAGGCTCTGCTTTGAATGTAAGCTTTTCGAGGCAGAGCCTCTGGACATCGGTTCCCAGACAGAGCCTGGGAACCAGTTAAATATCTTCTACATCTTGGGCCTTGTGAAAGCTGGCTCAGGCTGAACCACCCCCAAAATCAAGAATCTTAAACCAAATCCCCGCAGAACCTCCAGAGCCAAAAAATAACTGCTAACATACGTGTTGTACAGTTAATCAACAAGCTCCGCAAGGGGTCTACCCGCGTACCGCAAATGGCAAAAAGCAAAGAGTCTATAAAAACTACAACAGAAAACTCAGAAAAGCAAAAAGCCCTAACTTCCGTACTTTCCCAAATCGAGCGCAGCTTTGGCAAAGGAGCGATCGTCCGATTGGGAGACTCGACTCGCATGAGGGTAGAAACCATTCCCACCGGAGCCCTGACACTGGACATTGCTTTGGGCGGCGGTTTGCCAAAAGGTCGAGTTATTGAAATTTACGGCCCGGAAAGTTCCGGTAAAACCACTCTAGCCCTCCACGCGATCGCGGAAGTCCAAAAATCCGGCGGTATCGCAGCCTTCGTCGATGCCGAACACGCCCTCGACCCCACCTACGCCTCAGCTTTGGGCGTGGATATTGAAAATCTCTTAGTTTCCCAGCCGGATACCGGCGAAATGGCCCTGGAAATTGTCGATCAACTCGTGCGTTCCGTCGCCGTCGATATCGTAGTAATTGACTCCGTAGCCGCCCTCGTGCCCCGCGCCGAAATCGAAGGCGACATGGGCGACTCCCACATGGGTTTGCAAGCGCGCTTGATGAGTCAAGCTTTGCGGAAAATCACCGGCAACATCGGCAAATCTGGCTGTACCGTCATTTTCCTCAACCAATTGCGGCAGAAAATCGGCATAACTTACGGCAACCCGGAAACAACAACCGGCGGTAACGCACTCAAGTTCTACGCCAGCGTGCGGCTTGACATTCGCCGCATTCAAAGCTTGAAAAAAGGTACAGAAGAATACGGCAACCGCACGAAAGTTAAAGTTGCTAAAAATAAAGTTGCTCCGCCTTTCCGTATTGCCGAATTTGACATTGTATTTGGCAAAGGCATTTCTACTTTAGGCTGTCTGACTGACTTGGCCGACGAAATGGGAGTAATTATGAAAAAAGGTTCTTGGTATAGCTACAACGGAGAGAACATAGCTCAAGGACGAGACAAAGTGATCCAGCACATGGAGAAAAACATCGATTTCAAAAATGAAATTGAGGAGCTAGTTAAAAAGAAACTTGAGACTGGTGCTGTGGTTTCTGCTAATTCTGTTGCCCCTGTTGACAATGAGGATGAGGATGCAGAAGATCTAGACAATGTAGAAGATCTAGATAATGTAGAAGATGTAGAGGATTTGGAAGAAATCTAAATCTTTTAGTCAATAAATGCGATACCTGTTAGAGCCCCGACTTTTTAAAGAAGTCTGGGCTCTGTTTATTCTGTTTTTTTAATATCTAGGAGTAAAGCATTGGAGAGAATACAAAGAACCCCGACTTCTTCGATGAAGTCGGGGTTCTAAAATAAGAGTATTTCACCACATTGTTTAATGTTGAGGAGTTTGGTGCAAGGAAATCTCTAAAACTTCTATCTGCTGGTTGAGAGTAGCAGAGCGCTTCTGAGCATATTTGTCGTGCAGAAAAATAGTTAAGCCCACACCCACTGGCAACACAAAATAGATAAATCCCAGCAACATCTGAGCAATTTCTTCTTGCGCTGCTGCATCGAATTGAGGGGCAGCAGTAGGTTGACTTGTCCTGCTGTTGACTGGCTGCTGATTGGATTGCTCGATCGCCTGTGCTTTTACTTGCGGTTGAGCTTCCTGGGCGATCGCCCCAGAAGCAGTTCCCAAGCATCCAGCCACTGCTACACATACTGTCAGAAAACTAAAAAGTCTTGATTTAACGTTTAATCCGTTGTTCATGGCACTGGTTGAGTGGCGATCGCCTTGCTGAGTTTCTCTTTCGGTTAAGCGTACAAGCATTTTTACTTACCCGTTATTAAAATAAATTTAATTTCTGTATTCAAATATACTGTTTTTTTTATTTGAACGCAATAAGTATTTATTACTAAAACTAGGTTTAAATGCACTATCTGCATTAATTCGATGCGCGAGTTGGGGTTTTGATCACAAACAGTAACTTTGTATACAATTTTTCCTCTGGACATCCACTTGAATTGGAACGCAACATAAAAGCGCGATCGTAAATAAACCGTTACCCCAAAAAGTTAGAAAGTCAACTCGAAATTAATAATCTGTATTATTTATTAGGACAAGTTATATATGCTTCAAGGGCTTTTATCGTTCAGAGGGCCTTTTCGGATTCTGAACCTGAGTTGGTTTGCTTTTTTCTTAACTTTCGTAGTGTGGTTCAACTACGCACCATTCAGCACAACGGTGCAGCACGATTTGGGACTGACAGTTGGGCAAGCCAGAATCATCAGTCTGTCCAACCTAGCTTTCGCAATTCCTGCACGTATTATTATCGGGATGTTGCTCGATCGCTTCGGGCCTCGCATCACCTTCTCTTCACTCCTTGTGTATGCAGCATTTCCTACACTGGCATTCGCCTTTGCCCAAAACTTCAATCAGTTGGTTTTGAGCCGTTTGGCAATGGGAATTGTCGGTGCTGGATTCGTGGTTGGTATTCGCTTAGTTGCCGAATGGTTTCCCCCAAAAGATATCGGCTTCGCTCAAGGTATCTACGGCGGCTGGGGCAACTTTGGCTCTTTTGCCGCAGAAGCAGCGTTACCGGCGATCGCAGCAGGAACAGCTTTTCTCTCAGTCGGACACACAAATTGGCGGCTGGCGATCGCCCTTACTGGAATTGCCACAGCAGTTTTCGGAGTCATTTTTTACTGCAACGTTCAAGACACTCCTCCCGGCAAAGTCTATCAGCGCCCGGCCCGCAACGGCGCAATGGAAGTCACCAGCGCCAAAAGCTTTTGGGCACTGTCGATGACCAATATTCCTCTATTTGGTGCCTTAGCTTTGATTGTGTGGCGCTTGCAGAAAGCAAATTTTCTGACTGCAAATGTGATGTACGCTATTTGGATTAGTTTGACAGCACTGTATTTAATTCAAGCTTACAAAGCCTGGGAAGTTAACCGAGAAGTTGTCACCGGTCAAAAACATTACCCACCTCAAGAACGCTATCAAATCAGTCAAGTATTCGTATTAGAATTAGCTTATGCAGTCAGCTTTGGTTCAGAGCTCGCTGTGGTTTCCATGTTACCGGAATTTTTTGAACACACCTTCAATCTAAATCATGCGATCGCCGGGCCGATAGCTGCTAGCTATCCCCTGATGAACTTGGTCAGCCGTCCAGCCGGAGGCTTAATTTCTGATAAAATCGGCAGCCGGAAGTGGACGCTGACAGTGATGACCGGCGGAGTGGGATTGGGGTATTTAATTATGAGCCAAATTACGGCAAACTGGCATTTAGCAATTGTGATTATCGTGACCATGTTATGTGCCTTCTTTGTCTTCGCCGCAGCAGGCGCAACTTTTGGCATCGCCTCCTTAATTAAACGAGAAGTAACTGGTCAAATTGCCGGCAATATCGGTGCTTACGGCAGTGTCGGATCTGTAATTTATGCCACCCTTTATAGCTTTCTGCCCCAAACAGTGGCAGGCAACCGCAGCTTCTTTGAGGTACTCGGAATTGCTGCTGTAATTGTGTGCTTCCTTTGTGTTTTTATCCTGAAGGAACCGAAGGTTATTGAAAGCAAAGATTTGGCAGAAGAAGCTATGCTGCTGGGCCACTAAATGGCAAATCAGGTTTTAAGTACAACAACTTAAAACAACAGAACACCCAGCAGGCGGACTTCTTTATTTAAGAAGTTTGGCTTTGAGATGAGCAGCAGTTTATTTATCACTTTTGTCACTTACTGTGGCAAAGAAATTGGCTGAATGTATTGAGAATTAGCGCGCACATAACAGCCATTTGTTGTCAGCAGCCAGGGTTGACCTTTCTCAATTTTAATTGCATTTGTTCCCCTGAGTTCACCGAAAATTTTATCTTTGTTAGCGCTGTAAACTTGTTTAATTGCTCCGTTTGGCGTCTGGCGACAGTTGAGTTTTCCATCCCGTGACGTGATTCGCCACAATGGCCAAGTTCCAGATCCAGCAGTTTCAGTCAACCAAGTATTAGCATTGCTAGCAGTATAGTCGCCACTTGCATTAGGACGCGGTAAAGCTTCGACTAAATTTACTTTAACTGTCTTGCCCACAGAAGGACAATTTTCTCCTGCTTTCACCTTCCAAGTAACTTCCGCTCCCAATTGGCTGCTCCTTCCAGCTTGACGCGTGACAATGGTAATATCTCCAGAACAAACAATTTTTTTGCCAGGGCCACTCGCACTGTCTTTGAAAGTTCCGTTGTAATAGTAAGAGCCTGCTGCTCCTTCGGAACGGGTAATTTTAACATTGCCCAAAAATTCCCGATTGCCTACTTTGGTCAAGTAAAAACTGCTGCGATTGTTCCCTTTTTCTGACAGGTTTAAAGTAGTTTGACCGTTGGGATCAACATAAGTGGTAGCGCTAGCAGCACGGCACCAAATTAATGACAAAACTCCTGCATAAAACCAAATATTAAGTCGTTTCATGGCCATACCTTTTAGGAAATTATACTTTATTATACCTAGTATCCAAATACTTCACCAGTCGCTCCAATTAGTGACACTCATTTGAGCGACTGCGCACTCGTCTGACCCTGGGCGCGGAGCATCCCCGGCATCAACTCTGCATAACTTCATCTTACTTCAGGTCCCTTCAACTCTCTTCACTTGCTAGCACCCGCATCGCTTGGTTTACACGGTTCAACTTCTGACTCATTGCAGGTTCCAATAATGAGCCGCAGAATAAATTTATATACGTAAGTAAGGGAGTTCCAATCACCGCTAAATACTGTGGATTTTACGGTTACTTCCCGGTGGGTCAAGTTGCGGTAACTAACACTAGCCCGATTTTGACAACTGGCAGATTTCACCTCTGAGGCTATTTGTAAAGAAATGTAAAAGCTCCTGAAAGCCAATTGCTGTGACAGAAAGTACGATTTCTAAGCTGAGTCCGTAAAAAAAATCGTATTGATTCAGCGAAAAATGAACTTGAAAAACACGAATTAAATTTGCTAGAAACTTAAATCATTGTTGGAGGAAGAATAAATCATGGCGGACGGTCAATTAGAAGTTATATTAAAGATGGCTCGAACAATTAATCCTCAAATTGAGAGCGATCGACATTTTGAAATAGACTTGGAAAAATTGCGCCAACTGCCAGCAGGAACATTAGGGTGCGAAGTGGCGCGATTTTTAGACGAACAAGGCTTTGAGCCGATCGCATCGGGAGACTGGATTCAGCGAAACCACGACGTTTGGCACGTGCTGACCGGTCTTTCAGCTTCAACAGAAGATGAATTGGTACTTCAAGCGTTTACTCGCGCTCAAGTATTTCGTCCTTCCTGTGCGATTTTAGTGTTAGTTGGACTGATCGGCGGCAAATGCGCGATCGGACAAATTATCAAAGGCTTAAAACACGGAAAACTAGCCACTCGGCTAATAGACTGGGACGTTGCATCTGATTGGGAAACTCCTTTATCTCAAGTTCGAGAAAAACTCGGAATTCAACCCTTAATTGATTAGATTTTAACTCGTTACCTCCTTGCAAAAGTATGCAAAGCACAAGTTACAAACCGGAAATTAGCCTGAGTCCACGGGAAAGAGCGATCGCGCAATTAGTAGCCCAAGGCCTGCCAAACAAATGTATTGCCAAAAATTTAAATATCAGTCACTGGACGGTTGCTACTTACGTGAGGCGGATTTTTATCAAACTCGGTGTTTGTTCCAGAAGTGCGATGATTGCACTGCTGATCCAAGAAAATTTGCTCTGGGACTAATAAATAAGTAGGGTGCGTCAGCTAGCTTGAATTCTCTGGTAATCCAGAAACTCTAGGCACGACGCACCCTAAAAAAAACCTATCCCTAGACAGATGAAAACCCGGTTTAGCTGTAAAACCGGGTTTTCATTTGCAATGTTTAAAACCTTCTATGCCAAAGCCACAGAACGAGAAGAATTTCTTAGAAAACTCAGCAATTCTCGATTCACCGTTTGCGGCGCTTCCTGCTGAATCCAGTGGCCGCAGTGAGGAACTAATTTCAACTTAAACGGAGCAGTAATTAATCTGTCTAAACCTTCTACAAGTTTGTGGCTCAAAAACGCATCTTCTTCTCCCCAAAGCACCAACGTAGGCACTGTCACAGGTTCTAATTTCTGCCCCAAATTCCAAAGCCTCTGCGGATGAAACATCTGCCGGTAATAATTGATAGCGGCAGCTAATACTCCCGGCTTTTCTAAAGCAGTCTGATAAATCTTAGTTTCCTCAGCGCTAAAAGATCCTTTGCGAACAGCTTGTCCTTGAAAAACATTGTGTACAAAATCTTTCAAGTTTTGCCGGATCAACCATTCGGGAATGCCGGGAACCTGAAACGCCAAAACGTACCAACTGCGGCGGATTTGATCTAAATTGCTCGCCATTTCCTGCACGAACCGCTGCGGGTGCGGAGCGTTTAAAATTGCCAAGCGGTTGAGTTGTTCGGGGAATTTTTGAGCTAAGTGCCACGCAATCGCCCCTCCCCAATCATGACCTACAACGTGAGCTTTTGTATAACCGAGGCTCGCAATCAAACCGCGAATATCCGCGCTCAGCGTATCTAAATCATAGCCGCTTTCCGGCTTGTCGGAATCGTTGTAGCCCCGCAAATCCGGCACCACAACCTTGAAATGACGCGCTAAAGCAGGAATTTGATGACGCCAAGAGTACCAAAACTCTGGAAACCCATGCAGGAGGAGAACAAGCTCGCCTTCTCCTTGAGAAACGCAGTGCAGGCGGATGTTATTGGTTTCGACAAAAATGTGTTGCTGTTCGGAATCGAAAGAATTCATAGTTGGAAAGTTAGACTTATTTTCGGGAAGTACAGAACCCGCCGACTGGTAGCAGGCTAAAACGGCCCAATGGTGTTAATTTTTCTACTTTTATTGTAGCTGCTTTTCGATCCCCGTCGCTGCAATCTAATGAAACTTAAAACTTGTAGGGTTGTTGGGTGTCCGGTTTTTTAGGCGTAACTACTGAACGCACGTTTTTTACCTTAAATGTATTGTTTTAACAGCGGCGCAGGCGATTCAATAATAGCACAATTTCGTCCGTTGCCGATCGCATTTTTGCAGCCGATAGGTCAGATTGATTGACGATAATGCTAAACACCAACGGCTCGTAATTCGGAACTTCGATATATCCCGACAGCGCCGAAACTCCGCTCAAAGTTCCTGTTTTTGCTTGCAAAATTACGCGGTTTGGTGTATTATTGAAGCGATTTTTCAAAGTGCCGTTCTCGCCAGCGATCGGCAGTGACTGGCGGTAAATAGATGCAGCAGGTGAGTTTGCCATAAATCTCAAAGTTTGCACCAAGGCTTCTGGAGTAATTAAATTGTGCCGAGACAAGCCGGAACCGTCGGCTAATATGTAGCTGTTTGGATTTACTCCTAATTGAGTTAAAACTGCCTTTAGCTCTTTCAAACCGCTTTCACCTGTATCATCTTGCGGCAGAGGCATCTTGTCTGTAACTTTTCCCAACAATCTCAATAAAACTTCTGCATAAAGATTGTTGCTTTCGCGATTAGTTTCTCTCACCAATTCCGCCAGCGGCGGCGATTCAACGGTCGCTAATTCTTGATTTAAATTGCGAGAAGCCGAGGCAACTAAAGCTTGTTTAACAGGAATCCCCTCAGCCACCAGGGCTTGTTGAAAATACTGCAAAAAATTATTAGCGGGGTTGACAACTGCGACATAAGCTGATTCAGGTTCGCCACCAACTTTCAACTGTCCGCTCACTCGAATTATAGGTCGATCGAACTCCCGGCCAACTTCAATAAACTCAGATTCGTTTTGAGCGACGGTAACAGTATTGTTCTGAAGTTGCCACTGATTTGCCAGCTTTGGTTCGGCAAAAGTAACTTTCAGAGGTTGCCCGATCGCCTGTGGGGACAAGAGAAGGTCGATCGCATTTTGATTGAAAATTAAACTGTTAATCGGCGCTCCGTAGCCAGCTTGCGCGTCTTCCCATTCCCAATTCGGATTGACTGCACTGCCTTGAAAATAGCTGTCATCGCCAATCAACTCGTTAACTTGACTGATTCCCCGCTGCTTCAACTGCTGCGCCAAGGATTTCAACTGAGGCTCAGCAATGCTCGGATCTCCCCTGCCGGCAACGTACAAACTTCCATTTTCGCCGCTGTAAACCGAAGTCTTAATCCGAAAATCTGCACCGAGTTTCTGCAAAGCAGCGGCTGTAGTTAGCAGCTTGGCATTTGATGCTGGAATAAAATATTTTTGGGCGTCGCGGCTGTAGAGAGTAGTAGTAGAAGATAGAGGTTGAATCAAAATGCCCCAGCGCGATCGGCTAAATTCGGGACGGTTGGCGATCGCATCTACTTGTGCCCCCAATTCCCCAGGACAAATATCCCCAGCAACCGCCGGCGTTTGAGCGACTACCGCCGGAGTGCGCCCCAATACTAGCATTAACAAACTAACTGCAATTCCTTTGATTTTCAAAGCGCAATTTCCATAACAATAACTATTAAAATTAGCCCTTGTAGGGACACGGCAATGCCGTGTCCCTACGGGGATCGCTCGGTGTACTTCATAAACTTGCAATCTGCTGTAATAACTATTCAAATTAGATGCGCGAGAGCTGGGAATTGGCACTTCCATCAAGTCAAAACTAATAATAATAACGCATATGAATTCTCGGATTGAACAGCGCCTCTACAGGTTTTCCCCCTTTCAGGTGCTGTTCCACAATCAACGGCACATCACTCGGTTTAACTCGACAATACCAAATTTCGTCAGGGGTAACTCGTACAGTCGGGCCAGTGTTGCACTGTCCCTGACAGCTACTGGCCTCAACTGTTACCCCTGCAACTTGTTGAGCTTCAAAAGCAGCTAGCACTGCTGCTGAACCGTTTTTCAGGCAAGATTGATACTGGCAAACCAATACACAGCGCGGTTCTGGTTGGGAGTCTGGTTCTGAGGTTGGAGATTCTGGCATCGCTAAGGATTTATCGGCTGTTTAATATATCTTAACTATCTTGCCAGCCCGATCGCCCGCCGGAGGGAGGCAAAGGGCAGAATTTTACAGTGCGATCGAAAAAAATAGCAAAATTATGGCACTCAAAATTTTTCCTTCCTTCTACCTTCTAACGAATCCCTTCAGCAGAGCTGCCTTTCTTCAGTCTGTGCCGCCGTTTCCCGATATGATCGATTTAGAGCAACAACTCAATCAACCGCCAATCATGCCAAAAACAGTAGCCGATGTAATGAGCCGCGAGCCGATTTTGGCGCGACCCGAAATGCCCTTGAACCAAGCGATTAAAATTTTAGCCGATCGACGCATTAGCGGTCTTCCCGTCGTAGATGAGAATGACTTGTTGGTAGGAGTCATCTCCGAAACCGACTTGATGTGGCGCGAAACCGGCGTAACTCCGCCCGCTTACATCATGGTGCTCGACAGCGTGATTTATTTGGAAAATCCATCTCGTTACGAGCGAGACCTCCACAAGGCTTTAGGACAAACAGTAGGAGAAGCGATGAGTAAAGAACCAGTTACCATCGGGCCCGACAAATCTGTCCAAGAAGCTGCCAAACTGATGCACGATCGCAGTATCCACCGATTGCCGGTGGTCGATACTGCGGGCAAAGTAATCGGCATCCTCACTAGGGGAGATATTATCCGATCGATGGCTGCAGAATCTTAATTAACGGTTGCAGTTCCAGGACTGTATCAGAAAATGAGTCGATCGCTCCTTAAATCTCGCTCGCTTTTGGCAATTACCAATTACCAAATCTAAAATCTAAAATCTAAAATCTAAAATCCGATGAGCATTACCCCTGAGTCTGTCGAACAATTGCTGAATTCCGAGGATTTTGGCGAAAGACTGCGAGCAGTCAACCAACTGCGGCAACTAGAACCCGCGATTGCTTATAAACTGATTCAAAGCGCGATCGGCGACAAAAACGTCCGCGTTCGCTACGCAGCAGTCAGCCAGATATCAACCCTCGGCACGCAGAATCTGCCGAATGCTTTAGAGGTACTGCTCGACAGCCTGCACAACGACCCCGAACCCGACGTGCAAGCAGCAGCAGCCGATGCTTTGGGCGCATTGAAATTAACCGATGCTTTAGAAGATTTGCAGCAAGTTTATAGCAGTACCTCTGAATGGCTGGTACAACTGAGCATCGTTGCTGCTTTGGGAGAAATGGGAGATCCCAAAGCCTTTCCCATGTTAGAAAATGCCCTGACTTCTGAAAACGAATTGATCCAAACCATTGCCATCAGCGCATTAGGTGAATTGGGAGATCGACGGGCGCTGCCGCTGCTGCTTCCCTACGCTTCCAATGCAGATTGGCAGATCCGTTACAGAGTAGCCCAAGCTCTCGGGCGGTTGGGCGGTACAGAAGCAGAGGCGGCTTTGGAAATTCTCGCCAAAGATGAGGTTGAACAAGTTGCTCAGGAGGCTAAAGCCGGACAACAAAATAGTTTGAAATCTTGAGATTGCTTTGGCGATCGCGAACAAGCCTGCGCGGTTGTGAATTTTGAATTCATTTAGAATTTTTTGTGCGGATTCTAGTAACAACTCCGTTCGCGATCGCACATAGAATTCAGAAACCCGGTTTCTTCCTATATTGCTCGTTTTTGTCTGCAAAACTCCTAGAAACCGGGTTTCTAGCCAGCCAGCGGGCTGTGCAGCGTAAACCATACTAAACTAATCAGGAAAAATCTAAAATCTAAAATCTAAAATCTAAAATCTAAAATTGTATTGATGCCACTGGCGATCGCGAATTTCCGAGAAACTCTCCTCAAAGTCGATCGCACTCTTCTCAATCCAAACCTGAGTCTGTCTCTTGACATCCCCACTTTGACAAAAGCTATAATTAAAATAAATACAGTAGCGGCAGGGATTAACACAATTATTGAATTGTACCCAACCAGCTAGCGATCGGGGAAACTATCGTTAAGACGGTAAGCCATCTACCAGCAAAACCAAGTCTTAAAACTCTCGATCATCCCCATGCTTGAACAACTACAAAATTCCGGTTCTCAGTCCTCGGACATTTTAACAGGAGAGCGATCGGCCTCTCAAGTCGCACCAGATCCAACCAATCAAAACTTTATTTATAGAGTTTTAGAACTTACCAACATAGAACGCGGCAAATTGAGTTTATCCCCGCTAACCTTAAATACTCAGTTACTAAATGCGGCGGAAAATCACAGCCAAAATATGGCACTGCAAGACTTCTTTTCGCATACCGGGAAAGATGGTTCGTCATTAGCAAGTCGGGTGACTGCAACGGGCTATAAATTTGCGGATGGAGCTGCAGCGGAAAATATTGGTGTAGGATATTCTACACCTGAAGAAGTCATAGAAGGGTGGATCGACAGTCCCGGCCACCGTGCCAATATCCTTAACCCCAATCTCAAAGAAATTGGCATCGGTTACTATTTCTTAGCCAACGATACTGGCACAGAAAATTGGAATCACTATTGGACGCAAGTTTTTGCGACTTCTATTGACGGTAGCGTCAATCCCGCACCCACACCAACTCCCACACCAACTCCCACACCGACTCCCACACCGACTCCCAACACGTTGGTATCGATTATTTCGCCAATACCCAATGCTACAGGGGACGGCAGCCCGACGACAGCACCCAAAAATACAGCCAGCGGCGGCAATTATTTCCTATCAGATAGTGCCGATACTCAAATACCGACAAATGCTGCGGGATTGCCAATTTTTGCCCTTTCCGGCAAAGATAATATCATTGGGGGAGAAGGTGCTGATAGCATTAATGGAATGCAAGGTGCGGATACAATTAATGGCGCAGGTGGCAATGACAGCTTGTCGGGCGGCAAAGAATCGGATTCAATTGATGGCGGTATTGGCAATGATTTTATCAGCGGCAACAACGATAACGATCGGCTAATCGGATCTGACGGTAACGATACTATTCGCGGCGGCAAAGAAGATGATATCTTGATTGGCGGTAACGGCGACGATTTGTTGGCGGGCGATCGCGGGCAAGATATTCTGACGGGCGGTGCTGGAAATGATACGTTTATCTTAGCAGGAGGTTTGTCTGCGGCGGCTACTTTAATTAGTGCAGATGTGATTACCGATTTTGCGATCGGGGATAAAATTGGTTTGACGGACGGTATCGGATTTGCAAATTTGACTTTTGAAGCTGTGAGTTTGCAGTTGGATGGAGGCGCAAGCATCGCTTCTACGGCGATTAAGTCTGGCAGTAATTATTTGGGAATCGTGCAGGGTGTAAGTCAAAGTCAGCTTACATCTTCTGTTTTTGTCAACGCCTAAAAAACAGCATACCCAGATTCCCGACTTCTTGGAGAAGTCAGGAATCTAAAAACGAGAGCGCTTTACGATCGCACTCCCAGTGAAAGCCAATGGTGCAGCTTAAAAGTGGCTGGCAATAGGGATAGATGCTTCCTCAGACTGAAACGAGTCTTTTAGCAGTTTGGCGATCGTGTCAGCGTTAGCAGGGCGACTGAAGTAAAACCCTTGACCTTCATCGCAGCCTCGCGCTTGCAGGTAATCACGCTGCTCCTTGGTTTCAATGCCTTCTGCGGTGATCGTTAATCGCAGACTTTTTGCCAGAGCAATGATGGCATCAGTAATGGTGGCGCTGTCCGGGTTAGACAGTACATCTCGGACAAACGACCGATCGATCTTGAGCATATTAACCGGAAACCGTTGCAGGTAGTTGAGGGAAGAATAACCCGTGCCAAAGTCGTCTAGGGCGAGGGACACGCCAAGTTCTCGCAGTTGCATTAAGATTTTGACCGATCGCTCAATGTCAGTCATCAAGGCAGTTTCAGTCACTTCCAGTTCTAAATACGCAGCTTCTAGTTCCGTCTGGGCCAAAATTTGGCGAACCATCTCAACCAGATTCGCCTGCTCAAATTGTCGAGCCGACAGATTCACCGAAATCCGCAGCGCTGGCAGCCCAGTCAGTTGCCAGCTACGGGTTTGAGCGCAAGCCGTTCGCAAGATCCATTCACCAATGGGCACGATCTCGCCATTTGCTTCGGCGATCGGAATAAATTTTGCCGGAGAGACCAAACCCTCTGTAGAATGCTGCCAGCGAACCAGCGCCTCCGTTGCTGTCACCTGTCCGCTGTCGAGGTCGATCAGCGGTTGATAGTAAACCAGTAGTTCGTTACGCTCCAGCGCTCCGCGCAGGCTATTTTCTAGGGTCAGTCGCTCCTGTAACTGAACGTTCATTTCGGGTGAATAAAACTGATAGTGACTCCGCCCTTGCTGGTTTGCCTGATGAAGTGCGAAGTGAGCTTGCTGAAGAAGTTGCTCTGCAGAATTGGTATTTTCTAAATGGTTCAATGTAATGCCAAGACTGGCGGTGAGGTGGATCGGTTGGCCCTCTACAGAGAAAGGTTTTGCTAGCGTACTCAGCAGCAGTTGGGATAGCTTGACCACACTCTCCAGCGAGGGGAGTTCGCTGCGAGCGATCGCAAACTCACCGTCGCCCAAACGCGCCAAGACATCTGACCGATCCATGCACTGTACCACCCGCTGGGAAACGGCTCTAATTAGTAAGTCCCATATCCCAGGCTCCAACGAATGGCGCATCCCCGTGAAATCGTCGATACCCAATACCAGAACTGCTACCAAGGGTGAGTGATTTTGAGATCGGGTTTGATTCAGGCGATCGCAGAATAAGTCACGATTGGGCAATCCAGTCAGTTCATCGTAGTGGGTAATGTAATGAATCAATTCATCTAGTTTGTAAAGCGTTTGTGAGGAATTTGCCATCAGCGTACCGACTTCATCAGCAAACTCTGTGGGTAAGTTCGGCAATGTTCTTGTATCGAGGTAGTTTTGTAGAGCCTCCGAGGTTAAGATTACCGGCAGAAGGAGGTAGCGCAGCGTATAAAGCGTTGCTGCCGTACCCGCTAATGTCGCCAGCAGAGCAACCAGCAGAACCCCGACTGATGTCTCTACAGAGTAAGCGTTTGAGGTAAGAAACCAAACCATTAAGGTTAGCAAAGGAACGTGCGTGCCTAAAAATGCAACCAGCATAATTTTGGCAGTGTAGCTTTTCTTCAGCCAGGGGAGATACGCCAAGAATGAGTATAGGTTAAGGTTATGTTTTGGTTGCATAGGACTCGGTTTGAAATTTCAAAGTGGGTAGAGTATCCAGCAGTCTCGTACTAGGTGCGTTGGCTTCAGAAACGGCTTTTTTAACTAAGGAGCGATCGCCTTAGATTTGACAGATCTTTTACAAATCGATCGACAATACCTGGCCGCGATCGCTTGTCTGATAAAATATCCAAGCAATTGCCAAAAAATAAGTATATATACTTACCCTAATCGCCTTTCTCAAAAACGTCAATGATCCGCGCCAAAAATCACCGAAATTGACTTTTTTGAAAGCTCCCAATTAGATCGACCTTCAGCTTTTAGTCCGCTACTGATAACTAATGACTAAATTACTAAAAGGGTAACTATGAAAAAAGTAGCCGTGTTTGGCAATGCTGGAGGCGGTAAATCAACTCTCAGCAAGAGATTATCGGAAATCACTGGTTTGCCACTTTACATCTTGGATAAGATTCAATATCAATCTGGGGGCGCTGAGGTGAACTATGAAGAATACAAGCATACCCATGAGAAAATTCTGGCGACCGATCGATGGATTATTGACGGGTTTGGTTGCAGGGAAACCCTCTGGCTGCGACTCAATGAAGCGGATAGTCTGGTTTTTGTCGATTTACCGCTATACGTGCATTTTTGGTGGGTGACTAAACGGCTGATTTCAGGTAGCTTTATACCGCCAGAAGGCTGGCCTGAAAACAGTCCGATATTGAAGAGTTCAATTAATAGTTACCGCGCTCTTTGGTTGTGTCACAAGTATTTGACTCCCAGATATCGCGAGTATGTCGATCGCGCTCAAAATACCAAAAGTGTTTATCACATCAGATCCACTGAAGAGATTTCACAATTTTTTGACTCGATAGTGTTAATGACAGTTGACAGTTGACTGCTGTTATTTGTTAGCTGCTACCAATAACCAATAATATCATGTCCGATCGACTGACCGCGATACCTTCGTCGGGGCGGGTTTACCGCATCTGTTATTGTCAATAGATCGTTGGTTAACCTGCCCCTACAGCAATTATGGGCGAAGCGAAGCCGAGGGAATTGACCGGACACGTCTAACTAATAACCAATAACTAATCGCCAATAACTCATGACTACTGACTACTGACGAATTGATCCTACAGCCGATCGCAAATTGCCTTGAAATTCGCCCAAAATTCGATCGCACTCTTCCTTTTCCAAATTAGTCCAGTGCATCATCAAAGCTAATTTAACCGACTTGCCGCTTTTTTCGAGCAAAAAACCCGCCTCATCCCGGTTCAAATCAGTCAAATCCTGCAACATCCGCACAGCCCGATCGCGCAATTTCTTATTAGTTACTGCCACATCAACCATCCGATTGCCGTAAACCTTCCCCAGCTTCACCATTACCCCAGTCGAAATGATATTTAAAGCCATTTTTGTCACCGTACCGGCTTTCAAGCGCGTCGAACCCGCCACTACCTCCGGGCCAACCAACAACCGAATATCAACATCAGCCTCAAAATTCACTTGTTCGACGGGTACGCAGGCCATAAACACAGTTTTCGCCCCCCGCTGGCGCGCCGCCTGCAAAGCGCCCGCCACAAAGGGCGTCGTACCCCCAGCGGTAATCCCGACAACCACATCTAAGTTGGTAATTTGACGGTGGGCGATCGCCTCGGCCCCATCCTCAGCCCGATCCTCCAAATCCTCCGAACTCCGCACCAAAGCCCCCGCACCCCCGGCAATTATGCCCTGTACGAGTTCTGGCGGCGTGCAGAAGGTGGGGGGACACTCGGCCGCATCCAGCACCCCCAAACGCCCGGAAGTACCCGCACCGACGTAAAAAAGGCGGCCTCCTAGACGCAGAGACTCGGCTGCAATGTCGATCGCTCGGGCTAACTGTTCGCGGGCGCGGGCGATCGCGCTTAAGGTTTGGGCGTCTTCCCGGTTGAACAAGTCCACTAATTCGATCGAACTGAGTTGGTCTAAATTCTCGCTGTTGGCATTCACCTGTTCAGTCAGCAGATGACCCCGTTCTTCCAAATTCTTCATTTTTTGTCAGTTGTTAATTGTCAGTTGTCGGCTAGCAAGCGAAGTCAAGAGACATAAAGAGTCCCCGGTTCAGCCTGGAAGCCTGTATCTAGAAATTGAGCCTAGGATCGATCGCGCTGGAAGATATCAAATTTATCCTTCTTCCCTCTTCCCTCTTCACCTCGAGCCTCAATATCCATCCGTTAAATCCCGTACACTACTCGTTGCCGAACTTCCTATTACAAAAGTCCTTCGAGTCGGCGGCGAATAGAATCCAGCTCGTTTTGGGAAACCTCAGAATCAGGCTCGGGCTCGGGCTCGGACTCCGGCTGCCACTGAGTCTGTGTTACATTGTCTTCTGGCGGAATAGCCAGCGCGCCCGCGGGCACAAGTTCCCAATCATAATCAACACTGTCGCAGAACTCCTTAATTTCCTCCTCGTCGATCGCCTCAACCGTGGGCTCGGGGAAATCCTGAGCTTCCAACATCACGCCAAAGCGGGTGGCGTCGTCTTCTGACTCAAACATCAGAACTTTGTTGCGATCGCCGAGTTGAATGGTATGAATTCCCTCATTCTCGGTGCGGGCATTGAAGAGTAAGACGAACACTCGCATAAGTTTTAAAGACCTTCTTAACCACCGTTTTTTTATCTTAGGAGCGATCGAACGATTTTAGATTTTAGATTTTAGATTTTAGATTTTAGATTGACGAGCGCTCCTGCCCGGGCGTCCGCGAAATGATTTGGGGGATGTCGGCGACAAGGTTTTTGATTTTAGATTGGAGATTGACCCCCGATCTTGCACTGGGGGGGGAATCTAGAGGATTTTAGATTTTATATTTTAGATTTTAGATTGACCACCGATCCTGCCCTGGGGCGGGAATCTAGAAGATTTGGGGGAGTTGGAGGACTTGGTTTTAGGTGGTGTTGCGTGTTTTGATTAAGTTCGTTGACACTCCCCGCCCTATAAGGAAGAGGATTCTTTCATCGCCGGGAGCGCAATCGCTTTACCCTCAGAAAGCATCTTGACCGTGTGTCCCACGGCTGCAAGTCCTCGAATGAGAACTACTTGAGCGGCTGCAACGTCTCTATCCGTCGTATAGTCGCAATGTTGGCACGAATGAATACGCTCTGAGAGCTGCTTCTTGCCCGTCTCGACTAAGCAGTTAGGACATATCTGACTGGTTTTCTTGCTGTCAACCTTAAGAAAGAACACTCCGCGTTTGCGACAGCACTGCTCTAATACTTGAAAAAATTGTCCCCATCCAGCGTCTAAGCAGTGCTTCCCTAAGAAGCCTCGCACTAGACCTTTGAGTTTCAAACCTTCCACAAATATCATCCCCGCCCAATCGCAGAGATTGTGAGCTACGAGCCAGTAGTAGTTTTTCCGAGTATTTGCAATTCGTTGGTGCAGTTTGCTGACTTTAACTTGCGCTTTCTTGCGGTTATTCGACCCCTTAACTTTTCTCGATACTCTCTGTTGCAGTAATCTAAGCTTGCGTTCGAGCTTCTTGAAAGGTCTGGGATTGGGGAACAACTTACCGTTAGAAACCGCAGCAAAGTGACTAATTCCAACGTCTACTCCAAGCGCTTCGCCATGTGGCATGACATCTGGAACGGATACATCCCACTGCAATGTCAACATGGCAAACCATCCGCTAGCACGTCTCACTATCCGAACCTGTTTTAGCTTTGCGCCATCAGGAATAGAACGCGATTGGCGGAACTTGATCCAGCCAATTACAGGTAGCTTGATAGCGCCATCTCTTACGGCATCTATCCCAACTTGAGGAAAAACGAAAGAGCGCATGGTTCCACTCTTCTTGAATCGAGGGAAACCATGTCCTTGCTCCCACATGCTGACGAATGCTTGTTCTAACCGACGAAGCGTCTGTTGTAGAACTTGAGATTGCACTCGCTGTAGGTTCCCAGAAGTTTTCCTATAGGCTGTTAATGTCTGGCATTGACTCGCATAAGTAGGGCGTTTGGTTTCTGCTGGAATGATGTATTCGGACTGGAGAGAACAAGCATTTATCTGACAGCTACGAGATTTAAACCAATCTTTGCGCTCGGCTAATGCATAGTTGTAGACGCGCCGACATTGTTCGAGCCAGTCTTCAAATCGGGCAACTTGCGCTGATGTGGGTTTGAGTTTGTATTCGTATGTCAGACTAAACACTTGCAGCACCTCCTCTATTTACTATAGCTTAAAAAACGTTGCATCGCTTCTTAAGCTACAGTATTTAAAGAGAAAGCCGTCCTAGAAGGACGGGGCTTTAAACCCAATTTTTCGGTAAAGCTTTCGGGAGTCTACCCTAGAGTAGGGGCGCGAATCAGCCTTCGTTCGATACTCTAGGAGGGCTTCGCTAACGCGCCATCGGCACGAACCGCCTCAGTCCTGAGTCTACCAAAGGCAGAAGGCACGGTTACGAATCACAGAAATTATACCTGTCTAAAACCCTCTGATTTCCTCAATTCCTGAATTCTCACAAGCTATGAGAAACACCCATGACTAACTCGCACGATGACACAAATCAACTCGCACCCCGCCCCCACCGCGGCTGGTGGCGTCTGGTGCTGCTTAGCGGTACGGGATTGACCATTTTCGGATTGGTTGGGGTGGCGGTAGCACAGGCGTGGGTGCGGGAAAAGTTAGCTCCTTTGGTGGAAACTGAAGTCAGTCAGTTGCTGAAGCGGCCTGTGCAAATCGGACGTTTGGAGAGATTTTCTCCGACAAGTTTGCGGTTTGGCCGATCGACTTTACCTGCAACTCCTACCGATCCCGATTACGCTTCTACAGAAGCAGTGGAAGTGCAATTTTCAATCTGGCAACTGCTGTTCAACCGCACTCTCAAATTAGACATTACTTTAGTTAAAGCCAGCGCTTATATCGAACAGGATGCTAAAGGCCGCTGGGTTAATATTCCAACTAGGGAGGGCAAATCTCCGGGTTTATTTAAAACTGAAGTTGAGGCAATTCGAGCTGAAAATGTTGGCGCAGTTTTGGTGCCGAGTCCCGCAGTCGGACAGAAAACTTCGGCTCCGATTTCTGTAAGCTTGAAAAATGGCAGCGCTCTATTTCGCGACCAAAATCAGCGCGTTCTCTACGAACTAAACGGTCAGTTTACTAACAGCGACAATTTTATAGTTAAAGCTGATTCTCTCTTACCTGTAGCTCAAACTAACGTGCAGTTGCAAGGTCAAAATTTGCCTTTGCCCGACCTCGCTCGCTTGCTGAAACTTCCCCGTATTTATTTACAAAAAGGTCTGGCTAATGGCAATTTGACCGTGCAATTGCGAGACAATAAAGTATCGGGAATTGTTGGAACGGCTAGTTTTGGAGGAGTGCAAGCGAGTATTTCTCCGCTGAAACAGCTCGTACAAAATAGCAGCGGTCAGTTGCGGTTTCAGGGAACTAATTTGATTGTCGATAGTCTGGCGGGTAATTACGGTTTAATTCCGCTTAGGATAGCAGGAACAGTTGCCACTGGAGCTAATTTTAATTTGGAGCAAGCTAACTTCAATCTGGCAACTAACGTGCAACCAGTCGCTTTCGCAAGTGTTGTCAGCGCGGTGGAAACAGAGTTAGGGAAGAAAGTAGTATTACCCGTGGCTGTGGCGGGAGAAGTGAAGGCCGATGCCAAGCTGACTGGAACAGTTGCAATGCCGGTGCTGACAGGTACGATCGCCTCGACAAAACCCGCTACAGTCGATCGACTGCAATTAAACAATATTAGCACTAATTTCAAATTGGAACGGGGGAGAATGGCTCAAACCCCAAATCCCAATGCTCAATCTTCTATTCCCCCGTTTTCCTCTTTAGCTTTGACTTTGAACGATATTTTGGTAGGGCCGGCGGCGGGTGGTAAAATTGGCGGCAAAGGTGAAGTTGATATTGCGTTGGGAAGTGAGAATTCGCGATCGGGTTTGGTGTTTGATTTACAAGTTGAAAATGTACCCGGAGACGCGATCGCCAAAATTTACGCTCTCCCAATTCCTGCTGGTGTTAATATTGGCAATGTCTCCGCAAAAGCTCAAATTTTCGGCCCGTTAGACAACATTCAAGCGAGAGTTCAATGGCAAGCACCGCAAGCAACTTTCCCGGCTGCGGGCGAAATTCGAGCCGCAAGGAATTCGGCGGATTTGCAAAATACGGTTGTGAAAATTGGCGACGCTTCTGTTAACGTGGATGCTGCGCTAAAAGACCGCCAGTGGCAAGCTATCATCGAGGGCGATCGCGTGGCCCTTAACCGTTTGCAGCAAGTCGTACCGGGGCTTAATTTGCCTCCTGAACTAGCAGGTTTGTTCAGCGGAACTGTCGAAGCTGCGGGAACTCTGGACAATTTGAGTTTAAATGCGATCGCTGCGACGGGCAAAGGAACGCTGAATATAGCTGACAGTATAGTTGATGTTAATGGCGAACTTGAATCGGGTAACTGGCAAGTTGTTGGCAACACTGAAAAAGTAGCTGTCAATCAATTGATTGATATTGGGTTGCCGTTTTTAACACGGGAAACGACCGCCAATCTAGACAATCTCAAATCCAAAATCCAAAATCTAAAATCGCTCGGCGGACAGCTAGCAGGTGAATTTAAAGCTGCGGGAAATGTTGACAATTTGACTGCAGGGGGAATCAATGTTAATGCCAACGGCAGGCTCAATTTTGCCGACAGCAATGTCAACTTAAATGGAGAATTGGTAGCGGGAAACTGGCAAGCAACAGCAGAAACCGAGCGCACTTCCATCGACCGCTTGGTAGATTTGACACTGCCGATTTTAGATGTAGCTTCAGCATTCAATCCCGAAAATCAGCAATCTGCCAATCTCAACAATCTAAAATCCAAAATCCAAAATCTAAAATCGATCGACGGACTGCTATCGAGTCAATTTACAGCATCGGGAAGTCTTGACAATTTGACGGCTAGCAGCATCAATGCCAGCGGCAACGGCAGACTCAATCTTGCCGACAGCAATGTTAATTTTAAAGGAGAATTGGCAGAGGGAAATTGGCAGGGAACGGCAGAAACCGATCGCACTTCCATCAGCCGTCTGGTAAATTTAGGATTGCCCTTGTTAGATGTTGGCTTGGCTTTCACTGCTGACAATCCCCAAACAGTCGCCAACCTCAACAATCTAAAATCCAAAATCCAAAATCTAAAATCGTTAGACGGACAAATATCGAATCAAATCCAAGCCAGCGGCAATCTTGATAATTCAACCGCCGCCGATATTTCTGTCAACAGCAGCGGCCAACTCAATATAGCCGACGGTACTGTCGCTTTTAGAGGTAAATTAGAAGACAGACGCTGGCAAGCTTTCGCCGATGCCGATCGAGTTATTCTCAGTCGCTTAGAACAAACGGTTCGCAATCTCCAACTGTTTCCGCTAACGGCGACTTTGCCTAAAGGATTTGACGGCCGAGTTAACGGCGAATTCCAAGCAGCGGGTAGTTTGGATAACTTGACAGCCAAAGGAATTAGTGCTAGCGGACAAGGACGGATTTTGGCCGATCGACTCGGGGCGATCGATACTACGGCAAAATTAGAAAACGGCAACTTGCAAGCATTGCTGGAAACAAACGGAATTGCCATCAGTAATTTAGAACAAACCCTCAAACAAACAGGTTTGCTGACAGCGGATTTACCGCCAGAAATTGAGGGAACCCTCGACGGCCAAGTCCGCATATTGGGAACAGTAGATAATCTAACCGCCAACGGCATCACCGCCAACGGCGACGGACAAATTCGACTCGCCAACGGCGGAGGAATTGTCAATGCTAAAGGCAGCGCCGCATCGGGGAATTGGCGCGCGTCAATTGAGGGCGAGCAAATTGCTCTAAGTCGCTTCCAGCAAACCTTTGAGTCGCAGCGACAAAGCTTGCAAACCGGAGGTGTAGTCTCAGGTGCCCAAAATCTCCCCCAGCTTCAAGGACTGTTTAACGGCAATATCAATTTATCCGGCCCGATTGCCGCTTCCCCACAAACAGTTCGCGCCGGTGGCAGTTTCCGCATCTCGGAATTGCCGTTTTTGAAACAACCTTTTGAGGCAGTATTTAATTGGGACGGCAAACGGGTGGAAATTGAGAACGCCACAACTCCCGGTTTGACAGCAAACGGCTTTGTTAACGTCGAACTCGAAGGTAAAAGAGTGCCTTCGATTTCCAACTTAGATTTAGATGTCAGACTCGCCAACTTTAACCTGGAAGCTTTACCAGCAGAACAGTTAGAATTTTTGTCTGCAATTGCGAACAAAAATTCCTCACAGCAAAACCCACCCCTGCGCGGCAATGTAGATTTTATCGGCAGCCTCACCGGAACCCTCGCCGCCCTCAGCTTAGTTGGCGACGTGGAAGTGCGGGATTTAGCAGTAAATCAAATCGCTTTTGACCCGGTACTGGCGGGGAGTGTGAATGCGGATGCTGGGAAAAGTGTAGATTTGCGTTTGGCCGGTCGCCAAGACAAAATTGAAGTAGCTTTAAATCAATCTTTTCTGCCGACATCTTTCTTAATTCAACGCGGGGAATCCGTGGCTAGGGGCCAAACCGAGGGAGAAACTTTGCGAGTTAATTTAAGCGATTTTCCCCTGGCTGCTTTGAATCTATCACCCGGTAAAGAGGCGGGTTTGGGGCCGATAACCGGTACGGTTTCGGGACAAGTAAATGTGCCCGGTTGGAAGCTGCCGTTAAATCCGGCGACTTTGCAAGCAACCGGACAAATTGCGATCGCCCAACCGGCGATCGGCTACATTAAAGGTGACAGTTTCCAAGCCGAATTTAGCTACGCTAACGGCAGCGCCACTCTCACAAATGGCATATTCCGCCAAGGCAGCGGTCAATACTTAATTTCCGGCAATGTTCAAACAGGTGCCAACCCGCAATTTGCCGGCAAAGTTAACGTACAGCAAGGCAATTTGCAGCAGGTTTTAGCCGCTTTGCAATATTTCAATTTAGGCGACTTGGCTAGAGGCTTAAAACCTCCTGTTTACGGTGACAGCGGCGACGTGCAAACTGTGGCAGTGGGAGAACCGGATGCCCCGCTAATTGTACAGTTGCGCCGCTTGGCAGAAATAGAAACAATTTTGCAGCAGCAGCAGGCAGTAAAATCATCAGAAAAATTGCCTGCGCTATCTCAATTGCAAGGCACTTTTGGCGCGGAAATTGCTGTCGCCGGTTCTTTGCAAACGGGCGTGCAAGCTCAATTTAACGTGAAAGGCGATAACTGGCAGTGGGGACAATATGTCGCTGAAAAGTTCAGCATTCAAGGCAGTTTTCAGGACGGAATTTTAACTGTTTTGCCTTTAGAAATTCGATCGGGAAAAAGTGCGATCGGCTTTTCCGGACAACTCGGGCAAAAAGCTCAGTCCGGGCAGTTGCGGGTAGAAAATGTACCCGTGGAAGAGTTGGCAAAACTGGTGGAATTGCCTTTCGTGGATGTCACGGGAAATTTGAATTTGCGGGCGAATTTGGCCGGCAGTTTGGAAAACCCGCAAGCCACCGGGGAATTGAGTTTGCTTGAGGGTACGCTAAACGGAGAACCGATTAAACAAGCCGACGGCAGTTTCAGTTACAGCAACGCCCGCCTGAATTTTGGCGGCAGCGCTTTGGTAACTCAAACCGAACCGATTGAAGTGCAGGGAAGTTTGCCTTTTGAGTTGCCGTTTGCAGCCGTGAAAGCTGACAGCAATCAAATCGATTTGAGGGCGAATTTGCAAAATGAAGGTTTGGCAATTATTAATGTATTGACTCCGCAAGTTGCGTGGGTCAGCGGTCAGGGACAGGTGCAAATTCGCGTCGGAGGGACGCTGCAAGACCCTGTAGCGCAAGGAATTGCGAATTTTGAAAATGCAACCGTCCGCGCGCAAGCCTTCCCAGAACCGCTGACAGGGCTGACTGGGACGGTGCGCTTTGAGGGCGATCGTATTCGGGTAGAAGGAATTCGGGGACAGTTGAGTCAGGGAGAAGTTGTGGCCCAGGGCGTGATTCCGCTGTCTGTGCCCTTCGCTGAGGGCGATGTCGATGCGGATAATCCCCTGGCTGTGAATCTCGACAAGTTAGCACTGAATCTCAGAGGATTGTACAGCGGTGGCGTAGTCGGTCAAGTGCAGGCAAGGGGCACGGTTAGGCGTCCGCAGTTGAGCGGTAATATTGAACTGTACAACGGCGAAGTCTTTCTCCGGAGTCCCGGCGGCACAACTGAGTTAGCTTCTTCCTCTTCTGCTTCTGATTCTCCTGCGACTGAGGTTTCTCCTTCTGCTTCCCCTACGACTGAGGTTTCTCCTTCCCCTTCTGCTGCGACTTCCCCTTCCCCTTCCCCTTCCCCTTCCCCTTCCTTTGAAGTTGGACTGAACGATTTGCGGCTGAATTTGGGCCGGGGAATTCGGGTAACAAGTGCGCCGATATTGAGTTTTCAGGCGACTGGGGGCTTGACGGTGAACGGAACTTTAGATGACCTTCGCCCGGAGGGTACGATTCGGTTGACTTCCGGGTCGGTGAATTTGTTTACAACGCAGTTTAGACTCGATCGAGGATACCCGCAGACTGCGACCTTTATACCAACACAAGGACTCGATCCGACGCTGGATGTGAGATTAGCAACTTCGGTGCAGGAAGTAACGCGGTTCCGCACTCCCGGCGCATCTGTAGCCTCTGAAATAGCAGACGAACCGACAACTTTCGGCAATGTGCGGAGTGTCAGAATTCAAGCCTTAGTGCAGGGAAGGGCTTCTCAGTTAGCGGAAAGTCTGGAGTTGAGGAGCTCTCCGAGTCGATCGGAAACAGAGATTGTAGCGCTGTTGGGCGGCAGTTTCGTGCAGACTTTGGGACAGGGAGACAGTACACTGGCGATCGCAAATTTAGCGGGTGCGGGTTTATTAAACAACATTCAATCTGCGATTACTAACGCCACAGGATTGAGCGAATTTCGCTTATTTCCCACTCGAATTAGAGGCAACGAAGTACAAACAGCTAGTTCCAGTTCTGGTGCGGGTTCTCTCGGTTTAGGTTTAGAAGTTGGGTTTGACATCACGCGCAATATTTCAGCATCAATCATTCGAGTTTTGTCAGCAAATCAACCGACTGAATTTACTGTGCGCTATCGATTGAGCGATAAAATTTTACTCAGAGGTTCGAGTAATTTTCAAGGAGACAACCGCGTCACTGCTGAATATGAATTGAGGTTTTAGGCATCAGCCAACAGCCAACAGTCAGCAGTCATTAGTCATTAATTGTCATGGCGAATGCAGCGACAGCGGAGTGAAGCAATAGCATATTCTGCCATGGCACCGTATATCCCGAGCGACATAATACCAATTAGGTAGGGAAACGGCATTGCCGTGTCCGGCGCGAGGCGACTTTTAATAATTGGTCTTAGATTGAGGACTGTAGCAAGACGTTTTTAAATTGGTATAACCGAACATGATAATCGCAATTATCCATAACCCATTCCCCATTCCCAATTAATTTGCTATAATAGTAACAGCAGCAAATTGGTACTGCCAACCCCGCACACAAGGTTATAGGAGTTAAGTCAAATGGCAAACAAACTCCAAGTAAAAACAGAGTCGATCGGCTACAGCGACTTTTACTGGAACCGCTTTAGTCCGAGAGTTGCTACTATCAGCAGCGTCCGCAACGCCAATCACTGGAACGGCGGATTTATCACCTATATTGCATTTCCCACAAAAGTAGAAGCTACAGCAGCAATGAAATATTTGCTCTTGCATCAAAAAGCTGCTGATGTCGATATGCGGAAAGCCAAGCGAATGAAAGCAAAAGGCATTCGGTGGGAACTCAAAATTCGGGGTTTAGCTTTTAATGAAGTGCTGAAGCTAGCAACAATGGATATAACTGGAAAGCTAGTGATGTCGGCTGCTGCTACTACTCAAGCCACAGGCTGATAATTGAAAAACTTCGTAGTTGCGCTAAGCGTGCTAAAGCGCAACTACCAACCTAAAAATCCCTAAAATATTGCATTTTCCTTCTTCCTTCTTCCCTCTTCCCTCTTCCTTCTATAATATGCGCTTCATCAGCCCCAAAACAGACTTTGCATTCAAAAGAATATTCGGTTCTTCCGAACATCCAGAAATTCTCATCAGCTTCCTAAATGCAATGCTGTATAACGGAGAACCAACCATCCAAGAATTAGAAATAATTGACCCTTATTCAGCAGGAAGCGTTACAGGATTGAAAGACACTTACCTGGATGTCAAAGCCAAGATTACCGGAAACAAAACCGTGATTGTGGAAATGCAGGTACTCAACGTCGCCGCCTTTGAAAAACGGGTAGTATACAATGCAGCCAAAACCTATTCTACTCAGCTCAAAGCCGGAGAAGGTTATTTAAAGTTAAATCCAGTCATTGCTTTAACCATCACCGACTTTATCTTATTTGAAAATACTACAAAACTAATCTCTAACTTTGAATTCACAGAAACCGAAGAGAAATTCGTTTATCCCAACTGCGAGTTAAAATTAGTGTTTGTCGAGTTACCGAAATTCAAAAAAGAATTGAATGAACTCGAAACTCTGCCGGAAAAATGGATTTATTTTATGAAGAATGCGCCCTCTTTGGAAGCAGTACCAGAGACATTGGGGTCTATTGAAGAGATTAATACCGCGCTGGGAATTGCCAACCGAGCAAATTTGACCCTAGACGAATTGAATGATGTAGACAAGCGAGAAATGTTTATCCAAGACCAAATTGGGTCTGTGATGAAAGGGATAGAAATTGGTCTACAACAAGGAATCGAACAGGGAATACAACAAGGAATCGAACAGGGAATACAACAAGGAATCGAAAGGGGTAAAGTTGAGGGGGAAATAGGATTAATTATCCGTCAGATAGTGCGGCGGGTGGGTGATGTTACAGTGGAAGTTCAAACTCGCATCCAGGGGTTATCTGCGGAACAGTTAGATGATTTGGGAGAAGCTTTGTTGGATTTTCGGAGTCAAGAGGATTTGATTGCGTGGTTGGAGTCGGCGGCGGGATGAACTGAGGAGTTAAACAGAGAGTCAGGGATTTTTAACGCGGATTTGGTAGAATTCCCAATCTCTGCATTCATTTAAACTTTAGTATCTGCGGGAACTTCACTCTGTAGCAGCATCCAACCTAAGAACGCTAAAATAAGACCGAGGGCGAGAAATCCTAAATCCCAAGCTAACTCGTTGATACCGGGTTTGACGTGGTGAATTCCTAAAATTTGATGGTCAACAATGCCTTCAACAAAGTCAAACAATCCAGCACCAATTAATATTGAACCGAAAAAAGTTTGAGTTGACAAAGGAACATCTTTGCGCTTCACCGCACGCCACAAACAGAAGATGCCCGCCACTGTTACCAACCAATCCCCAGCGTGAAACAATCCATCTCCGAGGGTATTCAATTCTAAACCAGCAACCGTAGTATCGGTTTTAACGCTGCTAAACATATGGTGCCACTGGAGGAGTTGGTGCAGCACAATGCCGTCAAAAAAGCCGGATTGACCGATACCGAGGAGAACTCCTGCGATAATTAGAGGTCGGCGGTTGTTAACAGCGGTGGCGGGTGAGTTTGTACGATCGTCCAATGGAAAACCTCCGATGCTTTAAATGCTGAGCCTGGGTCTGTGAAGGGATTTGCCAGTACATTTTTTAGTTTTGCTGGGGAGGAGGGGCGATCGCATCATCCGCGAGAGAGATTTATCGAGTGAAGTGCGATCCTCTTCGAGGGCTTCGCTAACGCGCCTTGATTTTTGAGGGATGATGGGAAAGTGCGATCGAATTTTGCCTGCAATAACTTCTAAAACACGATCCACATACTAATTGATAGTTTTAATTACATCAAACCTCAACATATTTGCATAAAGTCCTCGCTTCAGGAATAGACGAACCAGATTGACGCAACTCTTCTAAATGAAAAACTATTGCTGCTTTAATTTGCTGTTCTACTTCCTCGATAGTTGTACCTGTTGCTACGCATCCGGGTAAATCTGGAACATAAGCAGAATAATTGCTTTCTGATTTCTGGATAGCAATTGCATAACGTATAATTCTGCTTTGACTATCTGCTTTTGGGTTTGCCAACACCATAGACCCTTCTGGCGTCAATTCCCATCTGTCGCGAGGCGAATTAGTTTCTACATATCGTTTAACCAAGCCATCAGCAGCCAGTTTTTTTAAGACAACCATCATGTCAGGTTCTCGCGGTACATCTCGACGGGAAAGTGCACTCGCGAGTTCGTACCAACTCCACTTTCCTTGACCTTTAGCTACTAATTCCAGCAGCACTAATTCAAGCTGGGTTAATTGAGTTAGGTTTTTCATCAAAATTCCTCTACGCTCGGATGAAATAAAACGCCGAATCCTTCTTTTAATTTATAATCTTCCAGAGTAGCTGTGTGAGCATTGTTCCAAAGTTCATAAGCCTCATCCGGGTCAGCGGGTTGTCCAGTTAGGTAGCCAAGCTTTTTATACCTGAGATACTCGCGTAACTCGTGAGTATAAAAGCGTAAATCAACAGGCTCAGCTACAAGGGTTTGGGTGGTGATACCTCTTAACCTTTCAACCATTCTTAGCTCAGCTTCACCAACTGGATTAAATCTGCGAACATGAGCTTCAACTAAGGCAACGCCTTTATCAGTAATTTTAACATTTTGATAAGATAAGTTGAGAATCTTTCCGCCAGCTTTGGAAGGATTGAAGGGTCTGCCACTTATTGCACCTTTTTCTAACATTGTATTCGAGTGGCTTTAATCTATCCGTAGTTAACAAAGTTCTGAAACCTTTAGATGTTACAGTCTAGAAGTCTCGACGCGAGAGAAGAGATACGACCCACTTCCCCACCCAAGCGCCTGCCGGAGGTGAGCTTCTGGTGCTTTCTATGATGAAAAAGTGATGTACAAGACAAGGGAGGTGAGCTTCTGGTGCTTTCTCTGAAAAAGTGATGTCTTTGTACGTAAGCCATTCATTTTTTTGTCTCCAACCCACGCGATCGCCTAACCTCTCGCAAACTTCCACATTATATTCACTTGTTCCCCCCAAACTTTGATAAATGTGCTTCCGCACGCTAAAGCCGAAGTGACCGTTAGAATATTTTACCCAAAGTTGGTCAATGGTACGCAAGTCTTCGCAGGGGAATTTTTCAATACTTTCTGTACTCAGGTATCCTTGTTTCTCCCTACCCGCCGCCTTGAACATCACTCTCGCCGTTTCCTGATCAGCTTCTTTCCATTTTTTGGCGGCCAATAAATCGCGCAGATTTGTATAGTCTACTCCTCGCTCAGATTTGAGAGGAACATCAGCCTCAATAGGAGTATAATTATGAGGTGCAGGTTGGGGAGATTTGTCGGTTTTAGCACGATCTTCAGAACTCCGCTGATGTTGTGCAATGGCAATTCTTTTTAGTGCTTTAATAGCATCCATATCACCAGAAGATGCAGCTAACACCCGAATCCACAACTGTTCTGCCAAATCAAAATTTTGGTAAATTTCAGCAGAAAAAGCATCATTTTTCATCGTTGCAACATCAGGTAAACTTGCATATCGCGGGCAAAGAATTAAGTGATATTTTGTGACAGGTTCCGCAATAATATAAGGTGTTTGTCGTAACGTATCGCTTTTTTTATGTAGCCGGATAAGTTCCGGCACTCGCCAACTCAAATAATGATTCAATCGCTCAACAGTGGCACATTGACCTTGAATTCCTAACCCGTCCAGAAATGCTTTGGTAAACGCACCCTGCTGTAAATCATCAAGTTCATAGGACAACTCATTAGGACTGCAAGAAAAAAATGTAATGACTCCTTTTTGTCGCGCAACTTCAGCCGATTGATTGCCGATTCCTTCTCCTGATTTACTTCCTTGACCCCCACGACAAGCATCCAGAATCAGGACAACATTCTCAGCACCGCAGCGACGCAAACGTTCTGTCACATAATTAATCGAAATCGCCGTATGTTCAACATCCCCCGGATCGCTATCGCAAGCCATCAGGTAATCCAACCCGTTATGGGGCATCCCGTGCCCGCTGAAGAAAAACCAAAAGTTATCGCCATCTGCCATCAATGGTTTTTCAAACATCGTCCTCAAAACTCTTTTTAGATTAACAAAATAAGGACGAGTCGATTTACCTGTATAGTGGGGCGAGTCATCAGAGAAGAACAAGACTTGCTCAAATCCTGCTTCTTTGACAAGAAACTCTTGCATTAACTGTGCATCCCGGTTGGCATACTTCAGCGGTTGCAGGAACTCATATTTATTGATGCCAATTGATATCGCCCAATTTTTTCCCATCTCACCTTAAGACTTCCGTTTAAATCTCAACAAGACAGTTCTGGTATCTGCAACTTTAGCTCCCAGACCGACTAAACTGAAAGAACCCTCGGCGTTAATCGCAACGGATAAATCAATTTCAGATAACTCGATCGATTTCATGTCAGCTTCCGCATCTGCACGGGTGAACATTTGATCTACCGTTTGCATCAAGTCAACCAATTCTTTTTCTAATTTCTTGATACTGACATTGTGAAGTCGCAAGCTATCAACCGCTTTTGCCGCCTGCTTTTGGGTCGGCTCATTTGGCTGCGCGTCCCAAGCATCACTCCAATCCACGCCTATATGTCCCCCATTCTTCGCACCATCAGAACCAGGTGCATCAGGAGACTCATCCGAAGTATCGGCTGTCACAATCCAAATCGTTTCATCTGGCATAAGTGTTTAAGACTCCAAACTATCTAGATATTTTTGCTAGATGCGATCGCCCACAATAATCTTAGATTGTACCTAAAATTTATCAACTGTTAAACAAGCCCCCGGATTCATCTGTGGAATGGGCATATTGCCTGCCCGGAATGTTAAATTTTAATACTAAAAAATCGATCGCCGGATCGCCCAAAACTACATAATGTGACTTACAAGTTCGATCGTACTTCTATCAAAAATCCTAAATCCCAAAACCTCATTGCCCAAACTGACCCTTTCTGTGCAAACCTAAAAAACAGCAGACACAATTTTATAAACTCTAATTACAGAACCCTAGCAACCAGTTATGCAAACTCTGCCGAACCCCACTAAAACCCCCTCCACCCAACCAACCTTCGACACCACCATCAAACGCCGCAAAACCCGACCAGTCAAAGTCGGTAGCGTCACCATCGGCGGCGGCTACCCCGTCGTCGTACAATCGATGATTAACGAAGACACCCTCGACATCGACGGTTCAGTCGCCGGAATTCGGCGCTTGCACGAGATAGGGTGCGAAATCGTCCGCGTCACCGTGCCCAGCATGGCCCACGCCAAAGCTTTAGCCGAAATCAAGCAAAAATTGCACGCTACCTACCAACCCGTGCCCCTCGTCGCCGATGTCCACCACAACGGCATGAAAATTGCCCTCGAAGTGGCAAAACACGTAGACAAAGTGAGAATCAATCCCGGACTTTACGTGTTCGAGAAGCCGAAAGCAGACAGAACCGAATACACCGACAGCGAATTCGCGGAAATTGGCGAAAAAATCCGCGAAACCCTGGAACCTCTGGTGATTTCCCTGCGCGACCAAGGCAAAGCTTTGCGAATCGGCGTTAATCACGGTTCCCTCGCCGAACGGATGCTGTTTACCTACGGCGACACCCCCGAAGGCATGGTAGAATCCGCCCTGGAATTCATCAAAATTTGCGAATCCCTCGACTTCCGAAATATCGTAATTTCCCTGAAAGCCTCCCGCGCGCCGGTGATGGTGGCTGCTTACCGCTTGATGGTGCACCGGATGGACGAACTCGGCATGGATTACCCGCTGCATCTCGGCGTCACGGAAGCAGGAGACGGCGAATACGGCCGCATCAAATCCACCGCAGGCCTGGCACCTTTGTTAGCTGACGGTATCGGCGACACCATCCGCGTCTCGCTGACAGAGGCCCCTGAAAAGGAGATTCCCGTTTGCTACAGCATTCTGCAAGCCTTGGGACTGCGGAAAACGATGGTTGAGTATGTCGCTTGTCCTTCCTGCGGTCGCACTTTGTTTAATTTAGAGGAAGTGTTACACAAAGTGAGAGAGGCGACGAAGCATCTCACCGGTTTGGATATAGCAGTAATGGGCTGTATTGTCAATGGCCCGGGAGAAATGGCTGATGCTGATTACGGCTACGTCGGGAAGCAACCGGGTTATATTTCGCTGTACCGGGGCCGGGAAGAAATTAAGAAGGTGCCGGAAGACCGAGGTGTGGCAGAATTGATTGACTTGATTAAATCGGACGATCGCTGGGTTGAACCAGAGTAGGCTTTGCTGGATTTAGTTTTGAAGTTTGGGGGCGGGCAAGATGCCCACCCCACAAGAGTTTTTTGTGGCACAGGCATCTTGCCTGTGGCGCTGGGTCAAACCAGAGTAGGCTTTGCTGGATTTAGTTTTGAAGTTTGGGGGCGGGCAAGATGCCCACCCCACAAGAGTTTTTTGTGGCACAGGCATCTTGCCTGTGGCGGGCAAGATGCCCACCCCACAAGAGTTTTTTGTGGCACAGGCATCTTGCCTGTGGCGAAAGGGAACAAAACTCGGCAAAGTTGAATAATATATGTACGCCAAACGCGAGCCGGCCTTGCCTGTGTTAGATTGAGCGTAATTATTCTGAACTCTTTTCCTCCCGCGCGTCAGACAAATGGTTATAACAAAACGAGGGCTTGTTCTAAGTGCAGCAGCAGTGGTACTCACTGCTGTAACTCTTGCGAACACTGGTTGCAGTTCTAAATCTCTGGCTTCTTTTCGGGGAAGCCCTAAAGAGTTAGTTGATGAAGTTTGGCAGATTATTGACAAAAGTTATGTGGATGGCACTTTTAACCAGGTTGACTGGAAAGCGGTGCGGAATGATTATTTGAATCGGACCTATACCAGCGACGAGGAAGCTTACAAAGCAATTCGGGAAATGCTGAAAAAACTGGACGATCCTTATACGCGGTTTATGGACCCTCAAGAGTTCAGAAATATGCAGGTTGACACTTCTGGGGAACTGACAGGAGTTGGGATTCAGTTGACTCAAGATGAGGAAACTAAGAAGTTGGTGGTGATTTCGCCGATCGAAGATACCCCTGCTTTTACTGCTGGTATTCTGGCCAAAGATATCATTACTAAGATTGACGGCAAGAGCACAGAAGGCATGGATACGAATCAAGCGGTAAGTTTGATTCGCGGCCAGGTGAATACTGAAGTGACGCTGACTATTTTGCGGGGAAGCAAGGAATTAGAATTTAAGCTGAAACGCGCTAAAATTGAAATTCATCCCGTGCGGAAGTCGGTGCAGAAAACTCCCATCGGAGAAGTCGGCTATATTCGCTTAAATCAGTTCAGTGCGAATGCTGCATCGGAAATGCGATCGGCAATTAAGGATTTGGAAGAGAAAAAGGTAACGGGCTATATTTTAGACTTGCGTTCCAATCCCGGCGGGTTGCTGTACGGAAGTATTGAAATTGCTCGGATGTGGCTCAAAGAAGGTACGATCGTCTCGACGGTCGATCGAGTAGGTGAGGCCGATAAACAAACGGCAAATAAGGCAGAACTCACAGACAAACCGTTAGTTGTACTGGTAGACGGCGGTTCAGCAAGTGCTAGCGAGATTCTATCCGGTGCTTTGCAAGACAACAAACGCGCGGTTTTGGTGGGAACAAAGACGTTTGGTAAAGGTTTAGTTCAGTCAGTACGCGGCGTGGGAAATGGTGCCGGTTTGGCGGTGACAATTGCCAAGTATTTTACTCCCAAGGGTACTGATATCAACAAGGCCGGGATTGAACCGGATTTTAAGGTAGAACTCACCGAGGCTCAAAAACAGGAATTGAGGCGCGATCGCGATAAAATCGCTACAACTGCCGATCCGCAGTACGCGAAAGCTATGGAAGTTTTGACCAAGCAAGTTACTGGTAAAACTGGGAATGATAAGGCGGAGTCGAAACCGAATGCAGCGCCACCTAAGCCGACTGCGGCGCAGGCAAAACCGAGTGCAGCACCTTCTAAATCGAAGTAGAAAACTTGTGTAGGATGTCAGTTAAAAAAAAGCATTCGGGGGAAGAAGTACGGCTAAAATCCCAGATTTTAAACTCGAATGCTTCGCTATTTCTGGCAATCCTTCATTGCAAGTCACGTTAGCTTTCGCGATTCGGAGGAAAGCAATCGCAATCCGTCATTGCGGCTGGCATTTTCCGGCGCGAATTAATCCGATGCGGCGGGCTATGGCATCTTCGGGCGAATCGTAAGGGCCCCACTTTTCAATAATACTGGGGTTTTGTTCTTCGAGCTGGGCGAGCCTCTGCCAGGGCTCCGCCAACGGCAAAATTTCGCAATTACCGGCAGGACGTTTGACAATATAAAATTTTGGTGTTTGTGTCATAGCTAAATTCGTCAAATCAAAGCTGGATACTACCTAGGCAATTGGCTAATTATATCAAGTAAGGTGTTGTGCATTGAAACTGTGATACAATCCTCTGATATCTCCGTGTTCTTCCTCTTGCAAAGCTTTGTGTAGTTTCTCTATCTGTTTTGGATTGAGATGATTTTTGGCTGGCCTTTTTGTAATGATTTAATAAATATTCTATTATACCCTATTTGAATACACAACAGCTTAGTCTCAACTCCAGTGCAAGAATGAAGCAGGGCGATCGTCTTTTTTGTACCGCTTTTAAAACTTTCCCAGTTGGGTTTGTAGTGAGGACTTTAGCATTCATCAAAACTCAGGACTCAAATCCTTACTACAAACCAAATTCTCTATTGCCGCCACCTGTCAAATTGGTCTTCGGAACAGCCATTAATAAATTGATTGCTCACCCAACCGTCAAGGATGGTAAAAGTTTCATTAGGAGGATTACCCGAAAATCTGGCCGCAATTTTCACCCAATTACCTTGTCTGCTGAGGGCCCTAACTCCGTCTCCCAATTTTAGTTTAGCAACAACCGGGTACTGATTGCCTGGGCCTTTGCGAATGTTAACAGCGCCGCCATTACCCGTAATAAACGAGCATTGAGTTTGCTTTTTTAAAGCTTCGGCTTTTGCGGGAGTAATACTTTGCTGCTTCCCGAAAACAGGAAAGCTGTAAAGTGAGAAGCTAAAAGTTGCAACTGCGGCTGCAATAAAAAAGGCTTTTGATTGAGTAAAGATTAGCATTATTTCATTTCCTTGGATAGGCCGAACTGAAGTCCTGACTGTGAACTTTTTGAGAAGGACTTCAGTCCTTACTACTAACTGTTATTTGACAGAGGCAAACCATTCGGTAACACCTTGGGCGATCGCCTCGGCTAACTTCTTCTGTTCTGTCGGATTCACAATCCATTCAAACTCTTCGGGATTGATCAGAAATCCCAATTCCATTAAAACAGATGGAGCAACCGCAGGACGAGTCATTGCTAAGTTGTTCCAGAATACACCATAGCTCGGACGGTTCAACTTGGCAACTAAATAATTGTGCAAAAACATTGCCAAACTGTGGGCTTGCGGGTGAAACCAGAAAGCGCCGACGCCTTTAGTCTTAATCGCGTCGCCGTTATCCGGCAAAGCATTGTAGTGAATTGAAATTGCGATCGCAGGTTCTTCTTTTTGAATCATTTCCACCCTCGGCGGCAAATCCAAATCGACATCTTCTACCCGCGTCATTAGCACATTCGCGCCCCGATTTACCAATTCCTGTTGCACCAATTTCGACACCGTTAAAGCTACTGTTTTTTCCCTAATTCCCACTGGACTCACAGCACCTCCATCCTCCGGCCCGCCGTGTCCCGCATCGATGAGAATCTTAATTCCCGACAGCGGTTTTGCTTGCGACACAGGTATCATGCTTGTATTCGCTGGCGGGTTTTTTAAAGACAGCACTAAAGTTGTGCCCTCGTATCTCAATTTATAGCCCCACTGCTGGGCAGATTTGAGATTAAAAGTATATTGTACTTGCAGTGGCGCGATTTGTTGCCATTCCAAACGTGAAATTACCGGGTCATCAGAGAGGCGAATAATGTCAGTTTGAGCGGTAGTATTGTACAGGGTTAAAGTGAAAGTGCGTTCTCCTTCCTGCACGGTGACTGGGACAGGTGTTTCTAAGGGAAATAAAACCTCTGTCCAGCCGGAAACTTGACGCGAGCTGGCGCTGCGAATAATCGATCGCGGAGGCACTGTATCCTTAACAATTCGCACTTCCGCAGCTTTAATCCAAGCACCGTAATCGAGTCTGAGCCATTCTCCTTCGCGCCCGATAATTGTTGCTCGCGTTCCCTTCGGCAGCGGTGTCATCCGAGAAAAATCTGTACTCGCTCCGGTTCTGGCGACCCCAGGATCTGCTGTTACTTCGGCTATTTCTAAGTCAGCCGGAGAAAGAATAGAAATCTTGCCAGTACCCTGCTGGCTGATAGTTTTATCATTCATTGTTAGCTCAAATACAGGCACTCCTAAATCAATTTTTTCTCCTTTTGGTAGCGAGGAGTTAGACTCATCGCCCCCCCTTGCTAAGGGGGGGGTGGGGGGGGTTTTCCCGCAGCCTTGATACTGTTCGCTGCCGCCTTTTTCGATCGGGGAGTTTTCACCTAACAGTACAGATTTGTTGTCGGGTAGTTCGACTTGCGATCGCGCTTTTAAAGGAATAGTAACGCCCGCCAATTTTACCGAAACTTGAGCATTCGCAGGTGCGATCGCCCCAAAGCAAATATATTCCCCCGGCAAACTCGCGACATCGACTTTCGGCGTCAGGGAATCTTTAGCAAAAGCCAATCCTACAGGGGCTTCCGGCTGATTAGACTCGCGCGTCACCTTAACTTTGACTTCCTGATTTTCGTAACGCAAGGTAAAGAGATTTTCGCCGAGTTGCAGCGGAAAAGTCGGGGCGAAATGCCCGGATGCGGTGCGCGAAATTTGGTTTCCATTTACCGATACTTGTCCCGGTGCGGGCGCTGTACCGATTAAAAAGATGCGATCGGCTGTAGTTTTGTGGTTAGCGGGAGGATAAGCGACAAACAAAGGTTGAGCGGCGACAGCTACAGAGGCGATCGCCATTATCATCCCCAACACAACTAATCCTAAAAATTTTCTCATTCTAAATAGCAGCTAATTGAGAACCTGTTTGTTCTTTTTACTATACTTGCCCAATTCTATCAGGTTTATAATTGCCGATCGTCTAAATTACCGGGTAAAATCTTTAACTTTTAATTCCGAGGTGTTTATCCACAGTCGATCGAGGCGATTCGCCGGCATCGTCAAATACAAAACATCTCCCGCACTCAAACAACAATTCAGCAAATCCCAACCGTGAATAGTTTGACAATTAGTTTCCACATACAAAGGCACAAAATCAGCAGACATAGCAGCATCTTGAATGCGGTGGCCGCAGAAAGGATGTGCCGGTGTAATCAATGTACCCAAAGCAACCCAAAGGCGATCGGCAGTCATCCCGTTGCCCAAAATTCGCCCTCCAATAGCTGCCGCCGCGAAAGCAGGTGCCGCCAATTCCGTCGAACTCAACACAGATTCAAACTCAAAAACTTGCTGCACCATCAGAGCAAAATGAGAGTCTTGATTGCGGACAATAACTGGTAGTTTTGGTGCTAATCCTTTAGCACTTAAGGCAATTTCTAAATTAGACATATCGTTGCTAGTAACTGCCAAAAGAGATGCCGCTTGCTTAATATTAGCAGCTTCTAAAGTGGCGGGAACACTAGCACTTCCTTGAATAACCGGAATTTTGAGAGAGCGAGCCATACTTAAAAACCGACAGTTCGGATCTTGCTCGATCGCCACAACCTCAAAACCATTAGTGTGGAGTTCTTTCGCAATTTGTATTCCCGTGCCGCCGAGTCCACAAATTATGTAGTGACTGCGCTGGGGAACTCGCGCTACATCCCAATATTCAGTAAAGCGAGTTCCCAATACGTAGTCGTTGAGCAGTGCGTAGCAGATGCCGATGATGCCTGCTCCAACTAACATCATGAAAACTGTAAATAGTTTAATGCTTTCGGGAGCTTGTTCGGCCACTTTTTCATGGCCTCCGGCTCCGGTAATCATCCCTACAGAAAAATAGAGAGAATCAACAATTGAGATATTATCGTCAACACAAATATAGGTAGCAGTAGCAACTACAATCATTGACAGAAGTGTCAGTACAACAATTACTGCTGCTTGGCTGTGCTGCTGAAATCGGCGCAGGTTAGTTAAGATTTTGAGGAGTTTTTGACTTAATTTTTTTTGAGGGCTACGCACAGTTGGCTGAGTGGCAACAATTAGCCGATCGCCCTGCTGGCATTGCCGCTCGGCAAGCACCGCTGATACTAAATCAATTTTGTTAGCAGCCGGCAGATAATAAATCAACATTCGCGAACGATCGTTCCACAAATCGCTCAACTTTCGACCTTTCCAAGCATGATTTTCATCGATATATTCTTCGTGAATCGGCCAAGTGCGATCGAACAAACGCAAATGTCCGATCGCCTGACTTCCGAGAGCGGCAAAGGCAAAAACCGGAGCAGCCAATGATGAAACGCTCATGGAAGCGTGATCGGGCAAAGTGCGATCGAGTCTGTCGCCCAAGCTAGTATTGAACAATCTGTTGATGATGCGAATCCTCGGATTGAGAATCCTCGCCTGCATCAAAATTGCTAAATTCACAGCATCATCGTCTCCTGCAATTACTAAAGTGTTAGCGTTTTGAATGCCAGCAGCCAACAAGGTAGAAGCTGCTTGCAAATTGCCGACAACTACATCAGAAGTTTCGCTACGAATTGGGCGATCGCTAATACCAACCACAATCGCTCCTTGCTGTCTCAACAAACAAAAAATCTTGTGTCCCGTGTGGCCCAACCCGCAAACAATGATTCGAGGTTTCATAAAAAGTTATTTGCCAGCCGATTTCGGAGCTGTCCTTGTAGTTTTACTTACCATTGTTGACTGCTCTGGCTTTGAAGAATGTAGCTAAAAACACTATCTAGGATGCTTGTGCCGCAGTGGTCTCGAAGTTTTGAAACAAGGAGAGGGCAGTGCGATGCCTCTACAGCCGCGTTGCCAAGTGTTGAAATAAAGACACCGCACTGCCATGTACCTACAGAAATAAGGTGCAACTAACCTCATTTAATATTTGAAAAATATCCGGGTGCAACAGCCAACCAGCAGAATTTAAATAAGTAGGGACATGAGTCTGCCCTGTCCCTACAACTATGACTTCCTACATAAATTTAGCTGCCTTAGCGGCAGGAGTTATTATGAAATTCACTGCACCCTTATTAGCATCCGCTTTAGTTTTCGCCGGTACTGTCGCCTTTGCAAGCCAAGTGCAAGCAGCTACCAGCAACTCTGGGAATAGCGCTAGAACAACATTTCAGTGCGTTACTTCCGGCCGGAATTTTGTCACAATTGCGCGGCGGGGAAATGTGACGACAGATCCGATGATTCTTTGGAAATCTACCGAGTTCGGCCGCGAATATACACCTTGGCAGCGCTGCCAAATTGTTTCCAATAGATTGACCAAAGCTGTTGCCCAGAATGGCGGAAGATTGAGCAACTTGCAGTTAACAACAGGAATTGTTAATAACTTGCCCGTAGTTTGTTACGTGAACGGACGGGGGCGCTGCAACTCTCAAAATCTGCTGTTCACCCTAGACAAGCGAAATGCTAAAAATCCCGGTGAAGCTTTAACAAGATTGATTAATTTTGCCCAAGACGGCGGCGGGCCAGTTACAACCTTCAGAACCGGATCTCAATCGGCTGCACCGCAGTTTGTTCCCTTTGGAGATATGGTCGATCGAGCTTTTAATTCTCCCAATAAGAAACCGTCAGTTCCTGTAGCAAAACCGCAGGGCGATCGGGGTATTTAATAGCCGCGCCTCTAACTTGCACCTGAAAAAATTGGAAACTATTGTGGGGAGTAGGGGTTGGGCTTCTAGCCCGCCCCTAAATATTTAGACTAAAAAAACTACACTGTCACCCCTTCAATCTTCTCATCAGTTAACTCATACAACTCGCGCAACTGCTGCAACTTATCCGCATCCGGCAGCCAAAAACCCCGCCCGTTAGCCTCCAACATTCTGCCTACAATATTGCGAAAAGCTTCAGGATTTGCCTCGCGCAACTTCTGCGCCATCTCTTCATCCAAAGCATAAGTATCAGCAGCCTGATCGTAAACCCAACTATCAGTAAAATCAGCCGTTCCGCCCCAACCAATTAACGCCGTCATCCGCTGCGAAATTTCATAAGCGCCGCCAGAACCTTGATTTGCCATCGCGTTAGCCCACTTAGGATTTAGCAACTTAGTTCGATATTCCAAGCGCAGCAAATCTTCTAAATTGCGCGGAGTTGTATCCTGAGAAAAACTTTCTACAAAACTCGTGTTAACCTTTTTACCGCGCTGCTTTTCTGCGGCTTTCTTCAAACCGCCAGTATTCGCATAATACTCTTGAATATCAGTCAAACCGTATTCCACAGAATCAATTTCTTGAATTATGCGATCGCACCCTTGCAACAACTGAGTCAAAACCTCCGGTCTCGCTTCCCCCTTATCCTTCCTCCCGTAACTAAAAACATTGCGACTTTCCCAAGTTTTCCCCAACTCATCCCCCGATTCCCAACTACCCTCAACAACCCTATCGTTAACCAAAGAACCAAAATCTCCAGCCGGATTAGAAAACAACCTTGCCGAATAATTCTGCACACCTTGTGCCTGCAAAATCAAAGCGTGTTTGCGAATAAAATTCTCCGATTCCGGTTCATCAGCATCCGCCGCCCGCACGAACAAATCATCCAACAATTCAATAATATTCACAAAGCTATCACGGAAAATCCCCGAAAGATTTCCCAACACATCAATCCGGGGATGACCGACATCAGCCAACGGTTTTAATTCATAGCGAACAATGCGACCAGTTCCCTCCTTCAGAGGTTCAGCCCCCACCAATTCCAGCAGAATTCCAATAGATTCACCGCGAGTCTTAATAGCATCCAAACCCCACAACATCACCGCCACAGTCTCAGGATATTTACCCTGTTCCTTAAGGTGCTTCTCAATAATTTTTCGAGCAATTTCGCGGCCTCTTTCATAAGCCGCCGGAGAAGGCATCCGATAAGGATCTAAAGCATGAATATTCCGACCAGTTGGCAACACGCCAGCCCCATCCCGCAACAAATCCCCGCCCGGTGCCGGCAGAATATATTCCCCATTCAAACCCCGCAAAAGATTAGTCAACTCATCCGTCGTTTGCAACAACAAATCCCGCACCAAAAAACCCTCCTCAAATACCTCACCAAACCCCTCTTGTGGCACAGGCATCTTGCCTGTGCTTGTTTGTGGCACAGGCAAGATGCCTGTGCTTGCTTGCGAAACAATTGCTTTCACCTGTTCTTCCGACAACCTATCCCCAAAATAAGCCTCAAGATAAGAGGTCATTTCCTCAGAATTAGGGGGTTCCCCGAGAACGTGCAAACCAGAAGAAAACAAGCGACATTCCACCACCTGCAAATACTCGTAAAGCTTCACCAAATAGCGGTTAAAAGCATCAGCACTGAACATTCCCACAGTCTCAAAACTAAAAGCAATACCCAACTTGCGAGCCTCATCAAACGGACAATCAGCCTCCAAACCGCTATCTAAAATTTTCTTACAAATAGCCTCTTTCAGCACATAATTTTTTGCCGTATCTTCCCGATATTCCGCAATTAAATCTCGCAAAGCCATCAATTCCTTGTACAAGCCCGCGCGGCCGTAGGGCGGCACGTTGTGAGAAATTAAAACACCGTAACCGCGCCGTTTGGCCAACATCGATTCCGAGGGATTGTTCGCGGCATAGATATAAAGATTTGGCAAACTTCCCAACAAAATATCCGACCAAGAATAGCCAGTATTTCCCAGAGGAGATCCCGGCAACCATTCAACAGTTCCGTGCATTCCGAAGTGAACCACAGCATCAGCTTGCAAATCATTTTGCAGCCACTTGTAAAAAGCAGCATATTGAGGGTGAGGCGTCAAATCGCGATCGAACATTAAGCGCATCGGATCGCCCGAAATTCCCAGCGGCGGCTGCAAACCTATCCAAACATTCCCCAGTTGAATGCCACCGATATGGAACTCGTCGCCGTCAGTCTTAATCCCAGTACCAGTCAGAGATTTCCACTGTTTTTCAATACGACTTGTTGACAAATACCCCAGCCACTTCTCCAGAGTTTTAACATTAACAGTATTGCCATAAATTCCCTCCTTATCTGCGTTCATCCCCGTTAATCCGCCCCCATCTGCGGTTGCAGCATCATCCGCCTCTTTCACCCTGCGAATTAACTCCTCACCGTCAGCCGGAATTTCTCCAACTGTATAACCTGCTGCTTGAAGTTTGTGCAGGAAATTTAGCAGAGATTTTGGTACATTTAATAAAGCAGCCGTACCCGCCGCCCCGTAACCGGGAGGAAACCCGTAGAGAATAATCGCAATTTTCCTTTCAGATGGAGGAGTTCGACCTAGTTTCACCCAATTGTTAATTCTACTTGTCAGGCGTTTGGCGCGATCGGGCACCAGATAAATATCCTCACCCACCAAACCGCCTAGGGGAACAGGATCGATCGCGCCATCCAACTCAGGCAAAGCATACAATACCACACTTTGCAAACCCCCAATCCCCTGACGAGTCCAAGAATGGATATCCTGAATCAGCAGAGGTGCGGACACAAAATAAGGTACATTTTTAGCAGTTAAAATCCGCTTAGCAACTTCCACCTGCCTTCCACCCTCCATCGAACCAGCAGGTCCGCCAACCAAAGGAAAGCCAATAGTAGAAACAATCGCATCAACTTCCACAGCATCTTTAGAAAGCGAAAGAGTTTCAATATTGCCTTGTTTTCGCCGCGCAGTTTCATCAGCAGTCGTCATCCAATCCCGCACCGCCACGTGGCCTTCAACGCCATTGATAAAAATCGGCAAAGGCACAATTCCCGCATCTTCAAAATAGCGGATTAATTGAGGAATATAAGGCTGCTTGGTAATAACGTGTTTGCGGTAAAGCAAGATGCCCACAACCGGAGATTTTACTCGATCTGAATTTGCCAACCAATTGCTTCCAAATTTTGTGGAACGGGCATCTTGCCCGTTAGAAACCCGGTCAGAATTTTTAGACCAATTCGTCTCAAATTTTGTGGAACGGGCATCTTGCCCGTTATAACCCTTTATATCAAGATGCCTAGCATCTTTTGTGGAACGGGCATCTTGCCCGCCCCTAGCACTTTGATTACCGAGATACCAATCCAAATATTGCCGAGGCGATTCAAAATAACCATTATAATCGGGATGCAATAAACCCATATTGGGAGTTTCTACAGGCGGCGGAATTTCTGCAACTTTCAGCCCCAAATACTTTTCGGCAATAATCCAAAACATCGAGACAACATTATCCGCACCGCCCGCATTCCAGTAACCATAAATAATCAGCCAGTTACGCAAATCTTGCACTTTTTGCACCGGCACATATTTTAATAACTTCGGCCCCACCTTCAAAAAGCTGATATAACCAGCCAGCTTATCTTCCTCTCGCCCATTGCTGAACTTATCCAGAATAAACTTAACCGGTTTCGGCATTCCCTTCGGCTTGTCGCCAATTTTAAAAGCGCCGATTTGAGTAAGACTCATCAATTCCAAAGCCGACTCAAAAACCAGGCGAATCGGAATATGTTGCACCCTTTCTCGCAGCCACATTACCGCATCGTAATCAAACAGCAAACTCCCGAAAAACACATCAGCATTCGAGAGGGCAGCCGCTACAGCGTCGGGTTCATCTGCGAGGGCGCGATCGCTAAAAACCCGTACTTCCAATCCCTGACAGCCAGAAACAGCCAACTCAGCCGCTTTGCGGTACAAATCAGCATTAAAAGATTCAAACCCTGCAATTAAGACAATCCGTTTCACAACCAAACCTCGAAATATTTATTGATTGTAGTCTGTTTTAATTAGGTTATATTATATTAGATAGCATCTTCGGTGGGGGTGGGGCGGGTTTAGTAGATTTCTGGTGTTGTATTGCAGACCTTGGCGAACCCGCCCGTACATTACCAATTATCAATTATCAATTCCTAATTTCCGTCGCAACTCTCATAAAATCTAAAATCTAAAATCTAAAATCTAAAATGGTTCGAGTTCCTCCCGCAATAGTTATATTAGGTCAAAACAGCCAGCCGATCGCCAAAAAAATCTCCGCACATTTCCCCGGTTCCCAGATTTACGGTTTAATCGATCGCACTTCCAACACAGACATCAACTTTAGCAACTTCGGCGAAACATTGCGGGAATTATTTGCAACAGAAACCCCAATCATCAGCATCTGCGCCGCCGGAATCATCATCCGCAGCCTCGCCCCGCTGCTGTCAGACAAACGCGCCGAACCGCCAGTTTTAGCCGTCGCAGAAGACGGAAGCGCCGTCGTACCGCTGCTGGGCGGTTTGCACGGCGTTAATGATTTGGCCAGAGAGATTGCAGCAGCCCTGGGCGTACAACCTGCAATTACCACCACCGGGGATATTCGGTTTCGCACCGCGCTGCTGAGTCCTCCCCAAGGCTATTATTTAGCGAATCCAGAGGACGCGAAGACTTTTATTTCAAATTTGCTCGCCGGGGCAAAAGTACGCCTAGAAGGGGCTGCAAGCTGGCTTTCCGAGAGCAATTTGCCGATCGCCCCCGAGGCAAAATTGACGATCCGCGTCACCGAAAAAGCAATTGCGCCAACGCCCGATTGTTTAGTTTACCATCCGCAAATTGCAGCAGTTGCACTCACAAAAATATCGAATATTGAGCCGGAAATAGCGGTTTCATTTGTCCAGCAAGTCTTGGAAAAAGCAGGTTTAGCAGCAGCTTCCGTTGCTGGATTTTTTGCATTAAAAGATGAGATGGGAAATCCGGCACTTGAAGCAGTTTCACAATATTTTAAAGTCCCCGTCCGCTTTTTCAATCTCTCCGAACTTGTCGAATTAGACTCAACTGAATTCATCGAAAATAAGGCCGCACAACTTGCCCTGACAGCAGCCGGTGCAAACAGTCATTTAATCGAGTCCGATCGCCCAAACTCCCTGAATTGCGCGATCGCCCTGGCCGCCCAACCCTTTGATGCTAGGGCGATCGGCATTAGCCGCGGCAAACTCGCGATCGTCGGTACCGGCCCCGGTGGCGCGCCCTGGATGTCCCCGGAAGTTAAGGAAATTTTGCGCGAAGCCACGGATTGGGTGGGTTACAAGTTCTATCTAGACTTAGCCGGAACCCTGCGGGAAGGACAAAAGCGGCACGATTCCGACAACCGCGAAGAGATCGATCGCGCCCGTTTTGCCCTAGATTTAGCAGCATCAGGAAAATCTGTCGCCGTGGTTTCGTCGGGAGATCCGGGGATTTTTGCGATGGCTGCAGCGGTGTTTGAGGCGATCGACTTTGATGCCAAACCCGAATGGCAAGGCATTGATATTCGGGTGGCACCGGGCATTTCAGCCATGCAGGCGGCCGCTGCTGCGATCGGAGCACCCCTCGGACACGATTTTTGCGTGATTTCGCTTTCGGATATTCTCAAGCCTTGGGAGATCATAGAACAGCGGATTGCCGCTGCTGCTGCTGCCGATTTAGTTATGGCATTTTACAATCCCATCTCGAAACAGCGGAATTGGCAACTCCCAAAAGCGATCGAGATTTTGTTGCAAAGTCGCGATCCTAAAACCCCCGTCATACTAGGGCGAAACCTCGGCCGGCCCGGTCAATCTGTGCGGGTTTGCACCCTCGGCGAATTCCAGCCGCAAGACGCCGACATGAGAACTTTAGTGATTGTCGGTTCGAGTCAGACTCGGATTATTCCCCGCAAATATGGAGATGTTTGGGTTTACACGCCGCGCAGGTACGAAAAATAAGTAAAGCAGGAAAAACTTCGGAAATAAGCAATTGACTGAAAGCTAATTGACTTTGACAAGGAGATATTTTGCTCTCGCTAGGGGGAATAGGGGAATATAGGTTAACAAATGGTGTGCCATCACTCGATCGCGATCGGGCTGTTATTTCATCTCATAGTTTTCACTCTCGATTGAGGAGCGATCGCGTTTCCTTGCAGAAATCCTCGCTACTGAGGGATCTCGGCTTCCTGAAGCCGAGTTTTTCTTGCAGATATCGATCGAATTTAGATATCGATTCAACCGTACTAAGGATTTCAGCTTCATTTTTGGATCTCTATAATTTACATCTCAGAAAACAAATGTTTTTTATATAGCCACAATAAAATTAAGGGCGATCGATATCGGCTAAATTCCTTAATCTTGCAGTAATCTTACGGTTAAAAAAATAACCCTTTCACCGGGATGACTCTTATCTATCTGTAGATATACCGAAAAAAGATTTTTTTTGATAGCATACCTTTAAATCAAGGTTAAGAGAACGGTTAAGAAAACATGAAATTCCAAATTCCTCTAACTCCAGGAGCTGTAACCCAGTTTCTGCTGCGAGCGGTGGCCTGTCTAGTTGTACTATCTTTCTTAAGTCAGATGACTTTGTACTTCTTGCCGGATTACCCGTCTAGAGATTACTTCGCAAAGGCATTCAACGTTGATTACGAGCGGAACATTCCAACCTTCTACTCATTTTTGGCATTGCTGTTTACTTCTCTCTTGCTGGGTGCGATCGCCTATGCGAAAAATTTGGATAGCTGTCGCTACCAGCATCACTGGAAAATTTTATCATTCATTTTTTTATATATATCTTTAGACGAAATTGGTCAATTGCACGAAAAATTGATTGACCCGATGCGAAACCTGCTAAATGCCACAGGATTTCTTTACTTTACTTGGATTGTGCCGATCGGTTTTCTAGTAGCGCTATTTCTTTTGTCCTACAGTAAGTTTCTGTTGCACCTTCCTGTTTCAACGAGAAAATTGTTTGTTGCAGCCACCGCTCTTTATATTGGAGGAGCAATCGGAGTGGAAATGCTAGGGGGATACATAGTTTATACAATAGGACCGGGCAATCTATCCTACGTGATGTTAACGACCATTGAAGAGTTGTTAGAAATGCTGGGCATCGTTGTATTTATCCACGCCTTGATGTCATATATCAAGACATATTTAGGCGGGGTAAGTTTGAATCTTTACATACAAGGAAAGAACACACCAGTTACCGAGCATCAAAATATCGGCCTACCTGCCCTTAGCGAACCAGCAAACAGAAAGCTATTAAGGTAAATCACTGGAAACCGGGTTTGATGGACGACGAAAATACTGCACTTGGGTCTTTAATCGCCATAAACAAGCCGGTTTATGCGGTTCTGCGCTCTTGGGCGCACCAAATGACTAATATGTAGGCTGCTTGCTGCACTAAACGACTCATTAGGCGTGCAACAGCTTAGTTCACAGATGACATTCTCACCTTTACCAGAAAATCGCTAAGAGCAACCTTTGCATTAGGATTTGACGGCAAATGACTTGTAAAACTTGCCTCTTCTAATATATTAATTAGCCGATCGCGCTCTTGCTGATAAAATTCAATATCTGTATCTTCCAGCACAGACTTTTCCTCCCCAGCCAGCTTGCGAGCAATTAAATCAGGAATGTACGACAACTGGAACTTCTCGTTAAGTTTCACCAAATTCGCCTCGACTTCCCCCGTTTGCATCAAGTGAATCCCAGCCAGCAACACCCGGTAAACATACAGCAGCGGCTTAACCCGACGCGGGCGTTCTTTCTCAAACAATTTCCATTGAGTTTTAGCAAAACCGAGATAGTGGTGGCTGTGGTGCTTGGTAATGCAGTTCGAGGCGAGATCCTTTAATTCCTCGTGTTCCTTTGTACTGTAAACTATCAGCGGCGAATACAGTTGTTCTAGCACGTAGCCGTTGCGCTTCAACAGCATCTCAAAAAATTTCTTGATATCGTGAGTTACTAAATCGAGTTGCATTCCATCCCGAACTTCAGAAACTTCGATTGTTTCTTCTGCAGAAATCAGCCCAATTACTTTCGGTAGCGGCAAAATGTGTACTCCCCGCAAGTCGAAGTCAGAATCTGCGGAAGGAAAGCCGTATAAGTGCGAACCGCTGACAGTCGCAAACAGCAGCGGATAAGGTTGAACGGAGATAATTGGGGCTAAATCGGAAATGTATTCTGTCATTTATTTCAGTCCCCCTCTGCGACGGCTTTGTTTGACAAGAAGCGATTTCAAGATCCGATTTCGATCGCACCTCTACGAGATTTAATCAAAAACAGATTCGCTTTCTCGTAATTAGGACGTTCTGGCAACTTAGTTGCAGCAAAAGCGCGATCGAACTCACCGTGCAAACTCAACCGCCAGCGATTCACCTCATCCCAGGATACTTCTTGGTTGCGGATAGATAAAAGTTGCGATCGATAATCCTGCACCCGAACAGGCACAAACCCCTCCTTGAGCACCGTAATTCCTGACAGCAACAAGCGAATTAAGTGCATCGCGTGCTTCCAACGAATTTCCCCAGTATTGCGGAGGTCTTGCTCCATTTTTTTAAATTGAGACAAAACGTAGCTATTGTAAGTTTGATAAACCAATTGAGAAAGAAAGATTTCCCTAATTTCGAGCAATTCTTGTGCGACAGGAGAAACCGTTTCTACCAAAGGCGTGTACAAACATTCTAGCACATTTGGATTAGCTTTTAGTGCCAAGATTAAAAACTTTTGCAGTTCCCAATAGCATTCCTGATTTTCCTTGTTTTCCAATTGTTCTGGAATGCCGTAAAGCGACCAATGAAGGATTGCGGGCGGCAGGTAAATCCCGCGTCTGTCTGTATCGGATTGCTCGTTATCAAGACCATACGCTCTCGAACCAACAATGCAGCGGTAAATTACAGAATCATAGAGATTGTATTCTGCAAGAAAATCTCCTCCTGACTGCAATCCCTCGCTCTGAAACTGCTTGCGGATACTGAGTTCGTGTCGCCGCAGACTAACTTCTGTTCCGTCTGGGAGTTTGACTAAATATGCGTGGGAATTGTCCGTAGGCGATTGAACGATGACGCCTACTAATCCCGGTTTCCAAGATTGGTCACTGGCGGGGTTTTTGACCTCGATTTTGGTGACAATTTGGGTTCCTGCGGGTAGGATTAAGTTGAAATTTTGGGAAATATTGGCATTTGCCATGAGGAAACCTCCTGCGGGGCACGAGTTACAATGTTAGTGTAGCATATATGTAGTACAAACCTGGTGTTTAGGGCGATCGCGTCCCGCCCTCGCCCGTGCTACGGCAATTTTGGCCTTGTGGAACAGTGTCTAATTCACGATCAACGAGGAATACCGCCAGCGCTTTGAGGGGAAGGTGTTGGAGATTGTTGAGACTCACCCGACAATTGCCACGATTAGCAACGGGCAAGCGGTGACGGACTTGCAATTGGTGATGTTAGAGGGTACACTGAGGCAAGAGTTACGTAGAAAAAACGTGCAGTTGTCGAAGTCGAATATTCGCAAGGCGTTTAATTTTAAGGTAATTGGAATCAATACGGTATACTACTTTTCTTATATAAAGCACCCAACATTGGAAACGTCTACCAACTCTCCCGGCTCTCACTCTTAAAGTATAGAAGAACACAGAGGCTGATACATGGATGAAATTGATTGGTTATACCCCTTTGGATGTCTCCCCCCAAGCAATGAAAATGAGTGGTTGAATCTTAAAGACTTTGTAGATATTTATAACTCCATTCATACTACACATTACATCCTAGAATCCTTTCCTGAAAACGATAATCGTACAACTCCAGAACCGGAGATTCTACTTCGTGATGGCGATGCACGGATGGTAATTGAGCGTAAGGCGTTCTCATGGAATTCAGACCATATCAGACATCACCAACTTTGGCATGAGTTTACCAAGACATTTAAAAATCAAGTAATAAGCACTTTTTCCGACGATGTTTATGTGCTTGAGATTAATAATGTAGATATGCCAACTAATAAGAGAGAAGTGATTAGGTTGGCAAATGAAATAGCAAGCTCAGTTATTGAGCATGAAGCATGGATTAAGAATTCAGAAGGAATTGCCACGGATGAATCACCGTCATGGAGCTTCTTTAGAATACCAGAGATAGACCGAGAGGATGCCCCTATTGAGTCGGGTATTTGTTGTAGTCTGAAAAACCAATTTAAGTTCTATAGCGAACAAGAAATAAGAGATTTATCCCCCCAAATAAAATCGCAAGTAGCTAAACTCATAAAACGTGCGGCTCCTAAGTTTGATAAGTATCGTGATTGTATCAAGATTTTAATTTTGGAGTTACATACAAATGTCTTAACTTTTTCAATTAAAAGTTTAATTCAGATTATACAAACTATCGATGTACCTGAAAGTATCGATCAAATCTGGATTGGAGGACAAGTTGAACTGAACAATGGGGAATCAGTATTAGATTATGAATTAGCTGTAAACAATTCGATTTTCGGGGATTTATGGTAGGAAAGTAGCGACAACTCACAATTGAGAAGCGGTGACGGACTGGCAATTGCTGGCGTTAGAGCGTAATCTGATGTGTATGAGAAACGGCAAAATATCCAAATAGTATTAACGTAGACCTGAAAATGTTATCAGAACAAAAATTTAAAGATTTAGTGGACACCACAGAATCTAGTATAAGTTTCAACGATAATGATATAGAGCTTGAATTTTTATATAACCATTATAGAATTCCCTATACTACTTCTTTATCACAATATCAAATAATAAGTCATCTGGGCGAGCAAATTAAAATACATTTGATTCCAGGAAATTTAAAAGCAATATATCTTTGGGGATTAAGGGATCAAGTAATTATACGCTCTATTCTAGACGATCAGCCTTTACAGCCATATTTAAGTATTTTAAATAGGATTTTAGAGGTGATAAACATGGAAGATAAAATTTTACCTTTAGAGTCTGAAGAAGAGTGGCGTATGGCTATTCGTAACGTCAAGGATGACAATACTATATGCGGAAAAAATTATGTTTTAGATATTGAATATTTTAAAAAACTGTTTCCAAGACAGTTTTCGGTTGCTTCTTCAGCTAAGGTTTTGAGAAATTATGGTTATAAGTTAGAAGTGAAAGATGGCAAAATTTGTATTGAGGAATCAGAACAAGAAAAAGTTGCACGCTCTATTGAATGTGATATTCAATTAATGGGTGGGCTGGAAATTGCAAGACGTTTATTTTCTCTAATACAAAACTTGTACGATCCAGAACAAGAAAGATATCATTTAGTGCGTAGACTTGAGGGGCTTAATAAAAACACCCAACCTGAGATACCTATAGGTTATCTTTTGAATTTATGTGTAAAACACTTGGAAAAATCTCCTATTTTATCACCCAATCCAAAAGAAAATTGGGAACGGATGGTAAAATTAGCCACAAGTTTTACATCTGTTTTGGATGTTCAACCATATAACTCTTTCCAACTATACTTTAAAACCTTAGACAACTTATCAGAATTTTTGCAGGAAATCGCTGTATATGACAGTATATTTTGCTTAAATCAACTACGTCCCTCAGATGTACCAAGAATTTTGAGAGGTTTATTTAGTTTAATTAATGTAGATGATATTAATAAAATTCAAGTACAGTTAGGATGGATTCCTGAACAAGCAATTTTAGTGGCTGAAGCAATACTTAACATAGATGTTGATAAATTATCTCCAATTATATTTACTAAGGAACAAGTTAAAGATCAATTACCTGATTTAGATACTACAGTAATTGAAAAAATTTTAGATATTTATTGCCATTCTCATAATCAAGCTAATTCAGAATATAAAATACCCACTGACTTTAGAGATAAAAAATACACTTTTTTCTTGAAGCCTTTGCTAAAACTAGATAGAGGTAAATATGTATTGATGGATCGATCTTGGTGTTCTCCAGCTTTTTATGAAGCTCTTGTAGATACATTAAAGAACATAAAAATACCACCTCAAATCCACGACAAGATGGGAGACTATCTTGAAAGATTTGTCAAAGAGCAATTACAAACTCTAAAAATTAAGTATAGTTATGGCGATTATTCCGTAGATAGCCGTAAATATCAAACATCTAAGCAACAGGGAGAATGCGATATTATTATTGAGTCTGATGATACCATCATCTTTATCGAAATCAAGAAGAAACCATTAACAAATAAAGCTAAAGGTGGATGTGATGCTACTATATTTGCTGATTTGGCCGGTAGCCTTCTAGATTCTCAGATTCAACTTGGATGGCACGAAATTATAATACGCTCAGAAGGATATTTAGAACTTACACCGAACAATGAGCCAAATAATAAATATAGATTAGAGCTTAATAGACGTTCTATTGAAAGAGTTACGCTTACTCTACTAGATTTTGGAGGATTTCAAGCTCGCAATTTCTTGTATCAGTTTCTACAACTAATGCTATCTACAAGTAGTATTGAGGCACTTGATTCACCCGCTAAGGAAATTATTGATAGGTCAAAAATTAATGAAAAGCTTCCTATGTTTTTAAAACAACATGAACACCTTAAAAGTTTAAATCCAAGACAAGAACAGTTTCCCTTCTATGACTGTTGGTTTCTTAGCCTTCCGCAATTTTTAATCCTAATAGATGATTTGAGTGAGAAAAAATCAATCAAAAAACTATTAGACCAAACTAAGTATATATCTACAACTTCCCTTAATTTTTACTTTGAGTATGCTACTGCAAAGAAGCTACTTCACTAAATTAATAATAATAAATCAGTAAGCTAGACTTAGGTTAAATGAGCCAGAACTATTAATAGAATAAATTTAATGGGCAATACAGGATTTGAACCTGTGACCCCTTCCGTGTGAAGGAAGTGCGCTACCACTGTGCTAATTGCCCGCAGATAATTACTGTACCATACTAAGTCCAAATTTGCAACTAAATTTTTCCTAAAAATTCAGCAGCTTGTTTCCGAGTTAAACTCGACACAATGCCAAGAATACAGGCATTTGTCGAGTCTGGCATCAGTTAACCTGCCACCAACCCGCCGCTGGGCCGACAAACCGCACTACAATCCACCAAGCCGCCAAAAGGCCAATCCCGATCCAGCTTCCGCGACTTGTCCACTTCACAAAATCTTCGCTTTGGGTTTTCGTGATTGGCAGCCAGGGAACGATGCGTTCTTCTTTACCGTATTCGTCGCCGATCGACTCTTTGCGACGCTTAGCTTCACCCATAATCTTTGTCTACTAAATTAGATTTCAACTGGATACCTAAACAAATTATACGCCAACAGGTCATCTCAAGCCTGCGTCAGCCAAGTCGTATCCAAATAATCAATCCTCGCAAAAGGACTCAAAGCCGCTAAAACCTGCTGTCCATAACTGCGGTGAATCACCCTGCTGTCAAAAATCGCCACCACCCCTTGACGTTCTCGCACCGGCGCGATCGCCCGTTGCAACTCATTCAACGCCGCCGGCAGCAAATACAACCGAAACCAATCCTTGCGCCGTTCCTTATAATAAGCCACACGCGCCGTCACCAAAGGATTCTCCAAAGAAGGTAGCGGCAAAGTTGCGATCGCCAGCAAGTGAGGCGCCCTCAATTCCCCCTGATGTTCCCGCCAAAACTCCCACCCCGTCACCAAAATCGCATTCTCCCCCACATCAGTCTTTTCAACCTGCACCCGAGAACCGAACTCAGCAGCCAAAATCGCCGCCAGCCGAGCCTTCAGCGGTACATCACCAACAATCAGCACCGTTAAACCCGCCACCGACGCGCTCATAAACAGCAAAGTCCGAATTTCTTCAATTAAAACTCCCTGAAATTCCGGCGTATTCGGCAGCGGCAGCCAGTTGGGAATGTACAGTTGAATTAATTCGCTTTGTCGATCGGGCGAAAACTTAACGCTCGTCAATTCTGGCAGTCCCAGCATTTGCCGGAAAATCGGAGCCTTCGGTTCCACATCCACCGCCCCGCCAATCAACACCACCGGCTGATCGTCCCAAATTTTGCTCAAAACCTCAGCCACCTGCACCGGCGCGCAGTACAGAGAAAATGACCCAGCCTCCCGATGAATTTCCGCCCACCGCAGTTTTCCGTTTGTTTCCCACCGCTGCCAAAAATTGCTCCAAGCAGCCGGAATTAGGGGGTTTGGCTCGATTTTTTCAAACAGCCCCTGCAAAATATTTTGCTCTGCCGTTTCCAGCAAATAGCACTCCTCTGGTTTCGCCGGATGCTTAAAGAAAGCCCGCGTTAGCATTACCCGCCCTTGGAGGATGGCATCGGCTTCCAAAGGCTGAGATTGCATTAAATCATTCCAATCAGCCGGTTGCAAACCCGCCGTCAATTGCTGGCGCGTCCAAACTTCCAAGTCATCCACACCGTCGATAATTGTCGGAATATTCCTGTGCAGTTGCGAATTCCCCGCCAAGCGAGCCGCCAGCCAAGACTGCGGATCTGCTAGCATCAATCCTCGTCCAGTGGCACGATCCGAATAAGTCTCGATCGACCCCTCTGTTTCCAGCCACTCTTGCAAGCGCGGAATTTCCACCGCCTGCAAATGTTCCAGCAGCGGTTTCGGCGCGACTAAAATCACAGGTTCCGGCCACATCAAAATCGGCATCAAATAGCTGACTCGATACCGCTGTCGGTAAGCTCCAGCGGGAAGCCCCGTTTGGATCAGAGCGCTGCGCCCCAAGCGCAATGCCCGCGCCACGAGCCGCGCCATCGTTAAATGGTGGGGCCAGTGCGGCTCGGAGTTCGATCGCAGGAAGCGGAGCAATGAGTTGTGGACTTCTACCTCAATCAATCGGTTTTACACTTGGGATTTATCAATCAAGATAATCAAAACTTGCCAGAAAATCAACTAATTTTTTACCCACGGGCAACAGGAATTTACTCTCATGATTATTTCCACCTCGCCGACCAAAATTCTGGTGACACTGCACGGTCAAACTCTTCTCCCCAGAACTAATTAAAATAGTTTGGGTAGGGGACTCAAAAAAAAATGTTTCCTGACTAATAATTGATTTATTTGATAGCAAATTTCTCAACTCATCTAACTTATTTGTAGCTGCACTCAATGCTCGCTCCAATTGCACTATTCGTTTTTTATCCAAATTTTGACTTTCGATAGTTTTGCCTAGCGCCACAATATTTTTTTGAGTTTGTACAGCATCCTTAAAAGGAAGAATCGCTAAAAACGCTGCTGGCAATAAATGTTCATCGCTATCAAATCTAAAAGTGAGAGTTGTCCGGCGGTAGCCCACTTCAATATTGGGAGGACAGCTCATTGCTGGGTAATGCTGAGCTATTTCGCTGTAAGCTGTTGCTAAAGTGCTGTTTGCTGAGTAGTCTAAAAGTGCGTCAACCACAATTCGTACTAACCCCGGCGTGTGATTTAAAAATTTTCTCGCTTCTGAGGGCGAATTAAATTGTTTAATCTGAGTGCGATCGCCGGTGGGGCTGAGGTCAATCCACTGGCAAGTAATATCATCTGCAATGATGCCAAACCTGGGAACCAAATAGAGTTTTGCTCCTGTTAAAGTAGCCCCCCTTAAATCAGCGCCCACCCAATCTGCCTCAATAAAATTAGTTTCTGTCAAATCAGCGTGAACCAAACTAGCATTGGCTAAATTAGTATTGCTTAAATCTGCTCCGTTGAGGTTGGCTCCGCTCAATTTAGCATCGCTCAAATCGGCACCGTTGAGGTTAGCTCCCGTCAAATCCGCCCATTGGAGGTTAGCTCCGCTCAAATTGGCACTGCTGAGATTCACTTGTTGCAAAGAAGCTTGTGTCAAATCTGCATTGCTAAAATTGACCCCATTGAGCTCTGCTTTAGTCAGATCGGTGCCGTGCAAGTTAGCTTCTTGAAAGTTAGCTGAAGCAGCCGAAGCACCTCTGAGATTTGCACCGGAAAGATTAGCACCGCACAGGTTAGCTTGCGTCAGTTTTACCTCTCTTAAATCTGCTTCAGTCAGGTTTGCACCGCTGAAGTTAGTTTTGCTGAGTTTGCAGCGGACTAATTCGCTTCTAATCAGAGATGCTCCGATTAATTGAGCTGCACTTAAATCGGCTCTCACTAAGTTTGCTACGTTGAGAGTAGCCCCGTTTAATATTGCCCGCGAGAGATTGGTGCTGCTGAGTCTAGCCACATTCAGGTTAGCTTCGCTCAAGTTAGCTTCGCTCAAGTTAGCGCCACTGATGTTGGTGACAAATAAGCTAGCGCGCCTTAAAATTGATTCGCTGAGGTTGATGCGGCTGAGATTAGCTTCATTCAAGTTGATTCCTGTGAAATCTCTGTCGCCTTCTGTGTATCTTTTGACGAGTGCAAATCTTTTGAGAAGTTCTTCAGCTTCCATTTCTTTTACCTGACTGAAAGGGCAATCGGCTAGTTTTTATATGGCATGAATTGAAATTATCTCAAATTAATTTATAGTATTTACTCGCCGAGCTGATAAAAGCTTTTGACAAACTCAACCACCGTATTTAGCGGCGGGGTTGTGAATCTTTGGGCTTTAATTGCAGGACCGATCGAGGTTTTGGTGACTCCTGGCAAATTTGTCAAGTTTCTGCCAAAGTCTGGGTGATAATGAACCATCAAACTGTCGCCGCTGGAGTTAGCCAGTACAGTTTGGGTAGGCGATTGAAAAAAACTCGATACCGATTCGCGATCGAGGCGAACAGGCTGAATTTTCATTTCGCCTATTTTTCTAATTGTTTTGGTCAGGGTCACGTTCAATTGCACTACCAGATTAGAGACTCTGACGCCCAGGCTATTACCGCTTTGGGGTTGAATCATCTTGATCAGAGTAATGAGATTTTTCTGAGTAAATGCCGCGTCGCTAAAGGGAATAATGGCCACGAAAGCTGTGAGAAATAGTTGGTCGTCCTGGTCTATTCTAAATGAGATGATTGTGCGTCGCGAATTAACTTCTATGCTGGGAGGATTGCTCAAACCCGAGTATTGACGGGCAATTTGGCGGTAGGTAGCCGCGAGGATAAAGTTAGCGTCGGGGTCTAGGGGTCGATCGACAATAATTTGAACTGTCGGCGGTGTAGCATTGAAAAACCTTTGAGATTCTTCTGGGGTAAAGCGCTGAATGTGGCTGCGATCGCCGTTAGGACTGAGGTCAACCCAATCGCAGGTAATGTCATCTGCTTTGAGATCGAACCTGGACACGGCGTAAATTTTTGCCCCCGTCAGGGCCGCCCCTGTCAAATCTGCGCCCACCCAATCAGCATGAATCAAATTCGCTTGAGTCAAATCCGCGTGTACCAGAGTAGCGTTCAACAGGTTGACATTGTTCAAATTTGCCCCGTACAAGTTGGCCCCGCTCAATCTCGCTTCGTCGAGGTCAGCGCCCGTCAGGTTCGCCCCGCTGAGGTCAGCCCACCGGAGATTAGCCCCTCGCAAGTCTGCCCCGCTGAGGTTTGCCTGAGAAAGATTAGCTTGTCTGAGTTCGGCATTGCAGAGGTTGACTCCTCGCAAGTCTGCCCTGCTGAGGTCGGCTCTGTGCAAGTTGGCCCGTTCCAAGTTGGCCACTGTCAGACAAGCGCCTCTCAGGTGAGCCCCGCTGAGGTCAGCTTGCTCTAGATTGGCTTCTCTGAGGGTTGCTTCTCTCAAATCTGCTTCGCTGAGGTTTGCACCGCTCAAATTTGCACCGCTGAGGTTGGCTCGAATCAGTTCGGATCTGATCAGGGTAGCTTCGACGAGTTTGGCTTCGCTGAGGTCGGCTCGAATCAAGTTAGCTACGTTGAGGATAGCGCCGCTGAGGTTGGCTTTGTGCAGATTGGTACCGCTGAGTCTGGCAACATTGAGTTTGGCTTTTCTCATGTTGGCGTTTGACAAATTGCTGCCGCTCATGTTGGTGAGGCTCAAGATTGCCTCGCTGAAATTAGCCCCGCTGAGATCGATCCTGCTGAGATTTGCCTCGCAAAGGAGGATGGCAGTAAAGTCTCTTTCTCCTGCTGTATATTTGGCGATGAGTTCTTCGGCGTCCATGCTTTTGACTTTCCCTGATGTGTTAGCTAGAACAAAGCTTTGTTATGCCAACCTTTAAAATAGAATAAGCATTTTTTGTAACTAGATGCAATATGCTTAGACATCTATATTGTGGAAGCCTTTTATAAAATCCAAAATGCTAGTGATATTAGCTTGACCCAATTTTGTGCTTTCGGCTAACTTGCCTGGGCTTGAGTTGTTCGGATCGTATTTTTTAATCAGGCGCTTGCCGAAGGCTGGGTGGTGATATACGCTGAGTCTTTGGTCGCGGGAATTAATTAAGATCATCTGTGTAGGAATTTGAAAAAAATTGATGCTTTCGCCGATTTTTGGAAAAGAGCTGGAAATTTTGATTTGGTCTACCTTGCTAATAGCTTGGTTGAGAGCTTTGCTGCATAACTGGACGTGTTTGGATTCTTTGACGTTAAGTTTGCCTGCATCGTGAGATTGAATCATTTTCATCAAAGCAATCAGGTTTTTTTGAGTTGTGGCGGCGTCATTAAAAGGAATGATCGCAACGTAAGCGGTGGCAAATAATTTATCGTCGCTGTCCATTTTAAAGGCGAGTACGGTGCGCCTGGAGCTGACTTCGATCGTGGGCGGCTGACTTAAACTCGGGTATTGTTGGGCAATTTGGTAATAAGTTGCAGCTAGGGCAAAATGAGCGCCTTGGTCTAAGGGGGAGTCAATCACAATCCGAACAGTGGGCAAGGTTTCGTGAAAAAAGTCGTGGGTTCCTCCAGAGTTCAACCAGTAAATTTGGCTGTGGTCGCCGTTGGGGCTGAGATCGACCCACTTGCAGGTCATGCCTTCGGTTTTGATGCCGAGCCGCGAGACTGCGTGGAGTTTGGCTCCGGTTAAGGTGGCTCCGGTTAAGTCGGCTCCAATCCAGTCGGCGCGGATGAGATAGGCATTTGACAGGTCGGCGTGAACTAAACTGGCATTGAGCAAGTTGGCGTGGCAGAGGTCGGCTCGGCTGAGGTCGGCCCCGCTCAATTTGGCTTCGCTGAGGTCGGCCCAGCGCAGGTTGCAGCCGCTGAGGATGGCCCAGCGCAAATTGACGCCGCTGAGGTCGGCTCCGCTGAGTACGGCTTGAGTGAGGTTGGCTTGTCGCAGTTCTGTGCCTCGCAGGTCTGCGCCGCTGAGGTCGGCTCGGCTGAGGTCGGCACCTTGCAGGTTTGCTTGTTCGAGGTTGGCTTCTGTCAAGGACGCGCCGCTGAGGTGAGCGCCTCGAAGATTGGCTCCGCTGAGGTTAGCTCCTCGGAGGGTGGCTTCGGTGAGGGTGGCACCGCTGAGGTTTGCTCCGCTGAGGTTAGCGCCGCTGAGTTCGGCTCGAATTAACTCGGCTCTGATCAGTTTGGCTCCTACGAGTATGGCTTTTTTGAGGTCAACTCGGACTAGGTAGGCGACGTTGAGGTCGGCGTCGGTGAGGTCGGCGCCGCCTAGATGGGCGCCGCTGAGTCTGGCGATGTTGAGTTTGGCACCTGTGAGGTTGGTTTTGCTGAGGTTGGCTCCGCTGAGGTTTGCTACACTCAGATTCGCACCCTTGAGGTTGGCTCCGCTCAAGTTGACGCCGCTGAGGTTGGCCTCAGTCAGGTTGATTCCGGCAAAGTTTCTTTCTCCGGCGGCATATTGTTTTAGGAGTTCCTCGACTGTCATGGGGGCGGCACCGTATCAAATATCCCCATTTTATTGCTATGAATATCGGTATTGTAGGACTGGGTTTAATTGGCGGCTCGATCGGGCTGGATTTGCGATTGCGCGGGTTTAATGTTTTTGGGGTTTCGAGTCGGCAGCAGACTTGCTCTCGGGCGCAAGCTCGCGGTGTTGTCAATGAAGCCAGCATACACCTGTCTCTAATGGCAGCAGCCGATGTGGTTTTTATTTGCACGCCGCTGGGCTCGATCGAGCCGATCGTCCGAGAGTTGGTGCCCTATCTTTCCCGGGATACTATTGTAACCGATGTCGGTTCCGTAAAAACACCTATAGTGCAGGCTGTATCTTCTCTGTGGCCGAACTTTGTGGGGGGACACCCGATGGCGGGGACTGCTGAAAGCGGAATCGAGGCGGCGGTGCCCGATTTGTTTGTGGGCCGGCCTTACGTGGTGACGCCGACTGCCGAGACGCCGCCGCGTGCGGTGGATCAGGTTGAGGAAATTGCGCGGTTGCTGGGTGCTAAAGTTTACCGATGTGGCCCGATCGAGCACGATCGAGCTGTGGCTTGGATTTCTCATTTGCCGCTAATGGCGAGCGCGACGCTGGTTGCTGCCTGCGATCGAGAGGGCGATCGGCATATTGTTAATTTAGCCCAACATTTGGCGAGTTCGGGTTTTCGGGATACGAGCCGGGTTGGGGGCGGCAATCCCGAGCTGGGAGTGATGGTGGCAAAGTACAATCGAGAGGAATTGTTGCGATCGCTCTCTATTTACCGCGACAGTCTCGACGAGTTCATCAGCGATATCGAAGCCCAAAATTGGCAAGCTCTCGAACACAAGCTGAAGCTGACTCAACAAGCGAGACACAATTACAACTTGTGAGCCAAAAATTACTTAAAACTGAGATATTGCACCCTTTTCAATAGGTTTGATTGTGGGGCCCGCTAGAAGAGCAACGACCCACAATCAAACTCACTCTTCGCGGAACTGGCCCGAAAGCCTGTTAAGCGAGAATGGTGCAAGATCTCAGTTAAAACTGTCCCCGTCTCGATTATGATTTGTGGACGCCTATATATTGAGTTTCAATGTACACTTATTCTCGACTCAAGCGATTTTTACTGGGTGAATCTCTCCCCACTAGCGCATCTATTCATGAACGCCTGAGCAACCCTACAGGACTAGCTGTTCTGGCGTCCGATGCACTTTCGTCTGTTGCCTACGCTACTCAAGAAACTCTGCTGGTGCTATTACTAGCGGGCAGTAGCAGTTTGAGCTTATCGCTGCCTATTTCTGCAATTATTATTTTACTGTTGGCGATCGTTGCGCTGTCTTACCGACAGACAATTAAAGCGTACCCTAACGGCGGTGGCGCTTACATTGTGGCGCGAGAAAATTTAGGTATTTATCCTGGTTTGATCGCAGCAGCTTCGCTGATGATTGATTACATCCTCACCGTCACAGTAAGTATTTCGGCTGGGGTGGCAGCCTTGACTTCAGCAGTTCCCTCGCTGCACCCCTACACAGTTGAACTGTGCTTAGTTTTTATTGTCCTAATCATGTTTGCCAATCTCAGGGGATTGCGGGAATCTGGCAATATATTTATGGTTCCCACCTATGGGTTTCTCGTTGGGATTTTTGTTTTGATTGGCTGCGGTTTATTCCAACAGGCAACAGGTCAGGTTATGCCGACATTACAAAATATTCCAGCTCAGGAACCTTTGGGATTATTTCTGCTGGCGCGGGCCTTTGCGGCGGGCTGTACAGCCCTGACTGGAGTTGAAGCCATATCAGACGGGGTGTTGGCTTTTAAGCCTCCTGAATGGAAGAATGCGCGCCTGACTTTGAGCTATATGGGGGGAATTCTGGGAGCGATGTTTTTGGGAATTAGTTACTTGGCTCATATTTATCAGGTGATTCCTACAGAACATGAAACGCTCCTTTCTGTGTTGGGAAAACAGATTTTTGGTGTCGGTATATTTTATTACTATTTGCAGGCAGCAACTCTGTTAATTTTGCTGTTGGCTGCGAATACGAGTTATGCGGATTTTCCGCGACTTTGTTATTTTTTGGCGCGGGACGGGTTTTTGCCGAGGCAGTTGTCGCTGTTGGGCGATCGCCTGGTTTATTCTAATGGCATTAATCTGCTCAGTCTCTGCGCTGCATTTTTAATTATCCTCTTTCGAGGCAATACGAGCGCGGTGCTTCCCCTGTATGCGGTTGGAGTTTTCACTTCTTTTACTCTCTCCCAATCGGGAATGGTAATTCACTGGTTTAAGGAACGAGGTAAAGGTTGGCAAGTTAGTGCTGCGATGAACGGTATTGGTGCAGTGGCAACAACAGGAGTTTTAGCTGTAATTCTCGCTACAAAATTCCTTTTGGGAGCTTGGGTTGTCGTAGTAACTATTCCGATCGCAGTCAGTCTATTTTTAGCGATTCACCGACACTATCGGTATGTCGCGGCTCGGTTGAGCATTCAGGGAATAGAACCGAGGTCTTATCTTCGCAGACCTAGAGTTAAGACGGTGACACATCCGGCAGTGGTGTTAGTCGGGCAGTTGCACCGAGGAACTTTCGAGGCTCTAGATTACGCTCGTTTAATTGCTGATGAAGTTGTGGCAGTTCACGTGGATATTGGTTTGACCGATCGAGCAAAATTACAAGCGGCTTGGCAAGATTTGCAATCTGATATTCCTTTGGAAATTCTGGACTCGCCTTACCGTTCTGTTGGTTCGGCTTTGACACACTTTTTGACTTTGTTTGAAGAGCAGCGGCCTGGAGTGTTCTTGACCCTGATTATTCCGGCTTTTGTGACGCGGAATTGGTGGGAGGGACTGCTGCACAATCAAACTGCTTTCTTTTTGAAAGCTGCTTTGCGGGCGAAAAGAAGTCGGGTTGTAACAACGGTTAGATATTATCTTTAAGCAATCTCTAGTTAAAAGTTTGCCATTTTTCGCCTGTCAAACAAACTTATTGAGGACTTGCGCAGCAACCTGGTTTGTTTCTGGAGGTTTTGTTGCTCAACCTAAGATTTATTGTAGAAACCGGGTTCTTTGACCCCACAATTCTCCGTGTAGCGCGAGGGATCTCTGTTAAAAAACGCGGTTTTTTAAGTTTCGGTGCGTAAGTGAGGTATTCACTCTACAAGTCCACCGACTAGCTCATCGGCGCGGAAGAAACCGGGTTTTTTGACCTTAGTCCTAGGTTAAAAAACCCCGTTTATCAGAGCAGGAGTGCGTCCAGGACTTTTGCTGTTACAAATATAATCAAACACACAGTAAAGATGTCAGTATTTTTACGGTAATGATGTTATTTAAAATTGACAATCATCTAAAATTTTACTAACTTGTAAAGGACAAGCAAAAGCTCTATTCTTTGAAAAAATAAATTATGAGCGATCAATTAAGCAAACTCAGTGAAGTGTCGATGGTCTCAGCCAATTTTGGCAATGGGTTAGCCTATAGAGAGATTCTCCTGGATTGGTTTAAGTTTTTAGGCGGCAAACCAGGGGAAGTTATTGTTGTTGACGGTGGCAGCGATAGCGACACTCAAAAAGTTTATTGGGAACTGTATCAGGAGGGTTTAATTGATAAGCTCCAAATCATTGCATCGCACCATCAAGACAATGACAAAGAGAGATGTTTTATTCAGGAGTATACAGCGGGAGCAATCGCTAGCAAGCCGTATGTATTGTGGTTCAAAATTGACACGTTACCTTACAGAGAAGGCCACGACGGTTGGTTAGAGGAAGCGATCGATTATCTCGAACGAGATGAAATTTTTGCAGTCGGCGGAGCTTTTAACAGAACGTTCCCACATCTCGACGCTTGGGCTGGGTGGTACTTCATTCAAGCCTGCACGATCAATTTTTCTTTGATGAAGCACAGTACCTTCGTTGCAGTCATGCAAGAATATGCGGGTGAATATATTGCTTCAAGATTTGAAGGAACACACCAGTTTGGCAGGTTTTTGCTGGAAGAAGCATTTAGCGCATATATGGAGGCTCACAACCAATATACTTTGTGTAAGGTTGAAGACCAGAGCTGGACGGTATTTCACACGAATGCTCAAGACGAATATTTGCAGGAGGTTCGGGAGAAATATTTGGCTCGCGAAGATGTTAAAACTTTCATGAATGCGGGCCTTGCTAAAGACATCAGTCAATTTCTTTACTACGGAAAGCCACCTGTAAGAAGCAGCATGATTCAGAAAATGCGCATGGCTTTGGGAGAAACAAAAGTTGGGGGTTATTGGCGGGAATTGAAAAAAAGTCTGGTTTTTGGGAAAACTGAGCCCAACCCTTAGTCAGCTCATTTATATTTAACAATAAAAGGAAGGAAACTAGCTTTTATCGGCGCTGACAGCGCAGAAAAACAGCAGAACAGGGAAGAGGTTCACAAATCTTGGCTCCCTCGCTATGGCAGAGAATGTGAGTAAATTGACCCGGAAAAAATGAGATGTCATACTTGTAGTGAGTCGAGAAGTTGCCTTCAACTTCTATATATAAAGATTGCGGCTGCTGAACCAAATTCTTTTACTAACTACAACATCTCTTCCATTTGTGGCGGTTGTACTGCAACCCGCAACAGACTATTTATGCAGCAGCCAAAAAACTTGAACAGGCTTTTGCGAGCTTTGTCTCGGCAAGGTCTTGATGTTAGTTACGACAATAAAGTCTACTCGATTTGTCTCAATAGTTCTTTGAATGAACACTGGCAAGATGCCGGTGCTCCAACAGCAGAAGTTTTGCTCCCAGAGGATTTTCCTGTGGAAGAAAAGGCGCTCAAACAGTTAGCAAATTTGGCGAATGTTCGACACCCTCAAGGCGGCTGCGTTTGCCGCGCTTGCGCTACTCCAGATTTCCATCCGGGGGATTCGGGGGTGGCGATCGGCTCTATTGTAGAAACAGCAGGAATGGTGATTCCGGCGGCTGTCGGTTCCGATATTAACTGCGGGATGCGGTTACACGTTGCGGATTTGTCGATCGAACAATTCCTCAGTCAGCGCGATCGATTTGTAGAATTGCTCAAAGGCGATTATTTCTTCGGTACTCGCGATGTCAGCATGACTGCAAAAACTGCTCGCGCGATGTTCCAACACGGGATTCCCGGATGGCTGGATGCTTTGCGGGACAAGCCAACCGGCAGTGCGGCTAATTCGGATTTCGAGCAGTTGGCGACAGAGTGCAATCGCACTTTCCTCGGCGGTTCCATGAATGGCGATGTCGAATGGGCCCCTGCAGAATTAGTCCCAAACGACGGCTTAGTCAGGGATGGCGGCTTAGGTACTATCGGCGGCGGCAATCACTTTGTGGAAATTCAAGTGGTTGAGGAAGTTATCGATAGAGCTACGGCTTATACTTGGGGAGTTCGATCGGGACAAATCGCTTTCATGATTCACTCGGGTTCGCGGAATGTCGGCAAATACATCGGCGGAATGTGGCGCGATCGAGCTTGCCAGGCCTGGCCGAAAACTCTGAAACATCCTGAATCCAGGCTTTTTCCGCTGTCTGTCGCAGCCAATCCCGAACTTGTAAGCAGCTACCTGCAAGGGGAAGCAACAGCCGCTAACTACGGTTTTATCAACCGTTTGCTGCTAGCAGAATTTCTGCGGTTGCGTTTGCGGCAAGTTTTCGGTGATGTCGAAGCTCCCTTAGTATACGATGTCCCTCACAATATTACCTTAGCTGAAGGTGCCGGCTGGGTGACTCGCAAAGGTGCTTGTCCCGCACATTCGGGCCAGCCTGTAATTGTACCGGGTTCGATGGGCGCGGCCTCTTATTTGCTGGTTGGGACAGGGAACGATCGATTTTTGCGATCGGCTTCTCACGGTGCAGGAAGGGCGCGATCGCGCTTCGATATGAGTCGCAAAGTTGTTGACAAAACTGACTCCGCTTTGGGATTAACCGACGTAGATTGCATTACCTTGCGCGAACGAAGAACGCAGAATCGAAGAAGCACCGACGGCTTACAAGCCAATTCAACCAGTAATTGACGTTCAGGTTGAGGCGAAAATAGTTGGTGTAGTCGCTAAACTGAAGCCAGTGTTAACATTTAAAGCGTAGCCTGGGGCTATTTCTCCGTTTTCAATAACTGGTGTCCAAACCAGGCTGAAAGCCGGTTATCAAAGACAATTTCTTAGTTGTGGAACCGGCATCTTGCCCGTTTCTAAAGCTGTGAGAGTAAGTGCAAAATCTAAAAATTGCCCAATTACCCCCAATCCTCAATTGTCACCACATCACTCAAAACCTGTCCATCCCCTACAGCGGCTGCTGAAGTACGGCCGTCGCTACCGCCTGAAAGCTTGGCTAGCAAGTATCTGTTCGCTGCTCAATAAATTCTTCGATTTAGCACCACCAGCATTAATCGGTATTGCCGTTGATGTGGTGGTGAAACAGCAAGATTCTATCCTCGCTCAGTGGGGCATAAAAGATGTCTTTTGGCAACTGGCAATTATCACTCTTTTGAGCGCGATTGTTTGGACTTTGGAATCTCTTTTTGAATATGCCTATGATTATTTTTGGCGCAATTTGGCTCAGGATATTGAACACGATTTGCGTCTGGAAGCTTACAGCCATTTGCAGGAATTAGAATTAGCTTATTTTGAAGAACGCAGCACGGGCGGTTTGATTTCTATTCTCAATGATGATATCAATCAACTAGAACGTTTTTTGGACGACGGCGCTAATGAGGTAATTCAAGTAATGACAACGGTTGTTGTGATTGGCGCGGCTTTTTTTGCTGCATCTCCTGGCGTTGCTGGGCTGTCAATGCTGCCGATACCTTTTATTATTTGGGGCTCGATCGCCTTTCAAAATCGCCTCGCTCCTCTCTATGCTGATGTGCGGGAAAAGGTGAGTTTTCTGAACGGGCAACTGTCGAATAATTTGATGGGAATTACTACTATTAAAAGTTTTACTTCCGAAGATTATGAAATTCAGCGCATCGAAACACAAAGCCAAGCTTACCGCCAAAGCAACCGACGGGCGATCGTACTTTCGGCTGCTTTTATTCCGCTGATTCGGGTGGTGATTTTCTTGGGGTTTATTGCAACGCTATTTCTGGGCGGTTTGGAGGTTGTGGCGGGCCGGTTGTCTGTGGGAACTTACAGCGTTTTGGTGTTTTTGACCCAGCGGTTGCTGTGGCCGCTGACTCGCCTGGGAAATACTCTGGATCAATACCAGCGCGCAATGGCTTCTACTAATCGGGTGATGAATTTGTTGGATACTCCGATCGCAATTCACACGGGTGATATTCGGCGGCCGGTTAGTTCGATTAAGGGTGAGCTAGAATTTAAAAATGTTACTTTTTCTTACAATCAAAGAAAGCCGATTTTGCAGTATTTTTCTCTGACTCTGCCGGCCGGAAAAACTACTGCGATTGTTGGCGCTACTGGTTCGGGAAAGAGTACGCTGGTGAAACTCATCTTGAGGCTGTACGAGGTACAGTACGGCAATATTTATCTCGACGGTATAGAATTAAATAACCTGAATTTAAAAGATTTGCGCAGAGCGATCGGATTGGTGAGTCAAGATGTGTTTTTGTTTCACGGTACGGTGGCAGAAAATATTGCTTACGGCAGTTTTGAGGCAAGCAATCGAGAGATAGTAAATGCTGCTAAAATTGCGGAGGCTCACGAGTTTATTTCGCAATTGCCCGACGGTTACAACACTATTGTAGGGGAACGCGGTCAAAAATTGTCGGGGGGGCAGCGGCAGCGAATTGCAATTGCACGGGCTGTTTTGAAGAATCCGCCGATTTTGATTCTTGACGAAGCTACTTCAGCGGTGGATAACGAGACTGAGGCGGCAATTCAGCGATCGCTCGAACGAATTACCAAGAATCGCACTACAATTGCGATCGCCCACCGTCTTTCTACTGTCCGCAATGCCGATTGCATTTGTGTCATGGAAGAGGGGCTAGTGGTAGAATCGGGGCAGCACGAACAACTGATCGAACAGGACGGAATTTATGCGGCGCTCTGGCGCGTGCAATCTGGTATAAGATAGAAACGCAGCGGTTTTGGGTAATTGGGAATTGGTAATTGGTAATTGGTAATATCATGTCTGGTAGCATCATAACTATATGGGTGGAGCGGTTTTATGAGATAATTAATTTGAGACGTAGATTGTTGGTAAAACCCGCCCCTTGTATCTTAAAAGAGTCAGGCGATAGATCGCTACGTCAGTCAGTCGATCGCGACACCAAGCAGGCG
>NZ_JAUBTQ010000038.1:0-75312 GCF_036702515.1 Microcoleus sp. BROC3 | reverse complement strand
ATATATTTTGCTGCACAATAGATTTTTTCTGCCTCAGTTTCTAGCTGAGCCAGCTTTTCTTAGTCTAAACTCCAGTAAAGTAGTTTTCGCTTTAAAAAGATATTGTCGCTCTCACTGTACGGGAGAAAAGTAATTGCCAATATTACTGACAGTATTGAAACTATATTAACTCTTTATTTCAACAAAAATACGGATGATAAATTGTCCGACCTTATCAAGATCGACGGCTTCAATTGGTGTGTTATCCAGCCGAACTAAATCAAGTTTGGCAAAATCTGATTCACAATGCTTTACAAGCGATCGACAATTGCCGAGTTTTAAAAGTAGAGGCGAGAGCATAAAATCAGAGCCTGCTCGTCAGTGGCAAAGGAATTCTCCGGGGATTTGATTTGGCTGCGAATATTTGAGCCGTTCTTTACCACAAAACCCGGCGGCGAAGGCAGCGGGTTGAGACTGGATATTGTTAAAAAAATCGTGGAAAAACCTTCGGGTAAAATAGAAGTAACATCAGTTCTCGGTCAAAGAAGCTTTATTGTGTCAATTTCGATCGCCGTTTAGCGCTATGGCACTAAAAACGCTACCGATCCGCGACTAAAAATCCAACTCTAGACCGGTGTCAAACCTCGATTGCGGTCAGCGTGCCGCGACTGTAAAATCTGAAATCTAAAATGGTATTAATAGCTGGTTCCGCCTGCATCTATCCCCTTGATTTGCCCATGTCAACAACAGTTTCTGATACCCACAGCTTGCTAGAACAGGCGATCGACCCCAAACTGCCTGTGCTGCCTCCAGACACACCCTTGAAAGTCGCAATCGCTGCGATGACTCAGGCGAGCGCCAGTTGCATTTTAATCGCGTTTGAGCAGCAACTACTCGGAATTTTTACAGAGCGCGATGTTGTGGAAATAACTGCTAGCGGTATTTCGCTAGCAGGGGTGGCAATTTCTGAGGTAATGACTCACAACCCGATCGCCCTGAACCTCGATACAGCGGGGAATATCTTCAAGGTATTGAGCATATTGCGATCGGCAAAAACCCGTCATTTGCCCCTCACAGACGAAGGTGGCAACTTGCTAGGCGCTATCACCTGCGAAAGTATCCGTCAAATCCTGAAACCGGGCGACTTGCTGAAAATGTGGCGCACCGAAGAAATTATGAGCGCAGAAGTAATAGTTACCTCAACCAGCGCCTCAGTTTTAGAAGTTGCAAAACAGATGACAGCCCAGCGCAAAAGCTGCACAGTCATTTGCACTGACAGCGACAACCAAAATCAGAAACCAGTCGGCATAATTACAGAACGCGACATTGTTAAATTCCAAGCTTCTGGACTCGATTTCGCCGGCACTCCTGTCACCGCCGCGATGAGTTTTCCTCTGATACCGTTGCACGTAAAAGCCACATTGTGGCAGGCTCACCAATTAATGCAGCAGCACCGCATCCGGCGCTTGGTGGTGGTGGATGAGGAAGGATATTTAGCCGGTATTGTGACCGAAATTACCCTGCTGCAGGCCTTAGATCCAGTAGAAATGCACGCGAATGTCGAGATTTTGCAGGAAACAGTTGCCGAAAAAATTCAGGAGTTAAAACAAATGAACGAACACTTGCAAAAAGAAGCGTTTCGGAGAACAGAAGTAGAGGAAAAGTTGCGGATTTTAAATGAAAGTTTAGAAGAAGAAATTAAACAGCGAACTTTAGAATTAATTAATGCTAACAGTCAGTTAAAAAAGGAAATACAAGACCGCGCCACCGCTGAAGCTGAAGTCCGTCGCCTCAACACCGAACTCGAACAGCGAGTTTTAGACCGCACGGTTCAACTAGAAGCCAGTAACGAAGAATTGCAGCAAGAAATTAGCGATCGCAAATTGATAGAAGAAAAATTGCACTTTTCTGAAAGCAAAGTCCGCGCAGTTTTTGAAGCGATGACAGACATCGTTCTCGTACTAGATATTCATGGCCATATAGAAGTTTTACCGACGAACGTGGCAGCATTTTCCGAGCCGGATTGCGATATAGTCAGCTTGACCATTGAACATTTTTTTGACGACGACAACCCGGATGATTGGTGGGTGTTAGTTCAGCAAGTGTTAGAGACGCAACAAACTCTCAATTTCGACTACAGATTAACAGTTAGCGGTCGCGAAATTTGGTTTTCCGCCTGCATTTCTTTGTTCTCAAAAGATGCAGTAATTTGGGTAGCTCGCAACATCAGCGCCCGAAAACTAGCAGAGTCAGCGCTGTCCCAAAAAAATGCAGAATTAGCTCATACCCTGCAAGAACTGAAACGCACTCAAAAAGAACTGATTCAGTCAGAAAAAATGGCAGCCCTCGGACAGTTAATTGCCGGAGTTGCTCACGAAATCAATTCTCCTTTAGGGGCGATTCGCTCCTCGGTGCAGAACATCGCCGACTTCTGGGCAGAACAATTGCAGCAGTTGCCGATATTTTTCCAACAACTATCCCCGGAACGGCGGCAGGATTTCTTTGCTTTGTTGCACAAGTCAAACCAAGAAACAGACAGCTTATCTAGTAAAGAAAAACGTCAGTTAAAAAAACTTTTGCAGCGTCAATTAGAATCAGAACAAATTGACGATGCAGACAGCCTTGCCTGTACCTTATTAGATATTGGCATTGGCAATAATGTACAAGCTTTTTTACCTTTGTTGAAAGACCGCAAAAATCGAAATGTTTTACAAATTGCCTACCAATTTTCGACGGTACAAAAAAGCACTAAAAATATTGCTAATGCGACAGATAGGGCAGCCAAAATCGTCTTTGCTTTGAAAAGCTACTCTCGTTACGACCAGTCGGGTTCCAAGACTAGCGCTAATATTACTGACGGCATTGATACTGTTTTAACGCTTTACCACTACCAAATCAAACACGGTGTGGAAGTAGTCAGAAACTATGGTACTGATTTGCCCTCTGTGCTATGCTATCCTGATGAACTAAATCAAGTTTGGACAAATTTGCTTCACAATGCTTTACAAGCGATGGGCAACAAAGGAGTGTTAAAAATTGATGCCAAACACCAAGCGAACGCAATATCAGTCAGTATTACCGACAGTGGCCCCGGCATTCCCCCAGAGATTATGCCGAGAATTTTTGAGCCATTTTTCACAACTAAACCTCCCGGAGAAGGCAGCGGTTTGGGATTAGATATAGTTCATAAAATTGTTGAAAAACACCAAGGTGAACTGCAAGTAGAAAGCGTGCCCGGTAAAACCAAATTCACTGTATCTTTGCCCATCGAAATCCCTAACGGCCCTTAAAAAAATGAGGAAAAACGTCCGAAATTTAAAAATTTAAAAACAGTAAAATTTTATGCCAAAACCAGTAATTTTGTGCGTTGACGATGAAGTTGTGGTCTTAAATAGTTTAAAAATTCAACTTAAAAAAGAATTTGGGGATGCTTACCTGTATGAAGTAGCAGAAAATGCCGATGAAGCTATGGAAATTATCGAGGAAATTCAAGAAGAAGATGAAAGTGATATTTTGGTCATAGTATCTGACTGGTTAATGCCAGGTATTAAAGGAGATGAATTTTTGATTCTAGTTCACCAAAAATATCCCAAGATTGTGAAAGTCATGCTGACCGGGCAAGCCGACGAAGTAGCAATAGCACGGGTGAAAGAGCAAGCAAACTTGCACCGCTGTTTGTACAAGCCGTGGGAGCGCAAAGAATTAGTAGAAACTATAAAAAGTGGTTTGGCAAAAATATGAACAATAAACCTGTGATTATTTGCGTTGATGACGAACCGATAATTCTTGAAAGTTTGAAAATTGAGTTAAAAAAAGCCCTGGGAGAAGAACACTTATTAGAAACCGCTGAAGGGGGCGAAGATGCTTTAGAGTTAATGGAGGAATTACTGGCAGAGGGCTGCGAAATTGTGGCAGTGATTTGTGACTATCTGATGCCCAATATCAAAGGGGACGAATTGCTGAAGCAGATTCACATAATTTTGCCAAAAACTATTAAAATTATGCTAACGGGGCAAGCAGACCTCGAAGCAGTCGCGAATACTATTAAATATGCTAAATTGTACCGATACATATCGAAGCCTTGGCAGTCAGAAGATTTGAAGTTGACGGTAAAAGAAGCGGTTAACAGCTATTTTATGGAGAAGCAATTAACGGAACAAAATGTTCAACTCCAAAAGCTGAATCAAGAATTGGAAACTTTAGTCGAGGAGCGGACTGCACAACTACGCTTGTCTGAGGAAAAGTTTGCTAAAGCTTTTCGTTCTTCTCCAAACCCCATTAGTATTACCAGACTTAAAGACAGTCGTTATTTAGAAATTAATGAGGCATTTTGCCAGACAATCGGTTATTCGGCTGCAGAAATTCTCGATCGCACGGCGCTTGAATTGAATCTTTGGGAAAGTATACAAGCCCGCGCCGAGCTGTTTAAAATGTTAGAACACAAAAAAATTGTTCGTAACTACGAATTTGATTTGCGCACTAAAAGTGGGGCGATCAGAACTGGGCTGCTGTCAGCAGAAATCATTGACATTCATGGCGAAACCTGCGTGATTTCTGTGATTCAAGATATTAGCGATCGCAAATTAGCCGAAGAAAAACTCCGAGCTCTAGCAGCTTCTTTAGCAGCAGCGCAAAGAATCGCCCGGGTCGGCAATTGGGAATACGATTTCTCTGCCAACACAAGTACTTGGTCGGAAGAATTATCTCGGATTTTCGGTCTCGATTCAAACCAGGCTGCGCCCACACTAACTGAGTTTCCGCAATACGTGCATCCGGACGATCGACAAAAGTGGCAAACAACGCTCGACGCTGCTATTGCTAGCGGGAAATCCTACAGTTTGGAATATCGAATCCTGCGACCGGAAGTGAAAATTGCTGCGGATAATTGCCCGTTACAAACAAGTGAATGCGGTTTCATCCGCTACATCGAAGCCAGAGGAGAAGCAGTTGTCAACCAACAAGGGCAAGTGACAAAACTCTTCACAACTTTGATCGACATTACCCCGCGCAAGCTGGCAGAAATAGCCCTAGCAGAGAGCGAAGAAAAATACCGCCATTTAGTTGAAACTTCTCAAGATATTATCTGGTCTTGCGATGCTGAAGGACACATTACTTTTGTGAACCAAGCAGTAAAACAAATCTACGGTTACGACCCTGAAGAAATGATCGGCTGTTCTTTTAGCGATTTTTTAGCGCCAGCACAAATAGACCGGAACTGGGAAATTCAGCACCGCTTGCTGAGGGGAGATGCTGTGTTTCAGTACGAAAGTATCGTCTTAGGAAAAGACGGCAGACCGATTGATGTAAATACGAAGGCGATCGCGCGCTTGGACGCTGAAGGAAACATCATCGGCACAACAGGCACAGCTAGCGATATTACCGAGCGCAAACAAGCAGAAATAGCCCTAAAAAAAGCCAAAGAAGAAGCCGACAGAGCCAACCGGGCGAAAAGTGAATTCCTCTCGAATATGAGCCACGAATTGCGAACTCCCCTCAATGCAATTCTCGGTTTCAGCCAACTCCTGACCCGTGACCCTGCTCTGGGTGTAGACCAACAGCAATACTTAGGAATTATTAGCCGTAGCGGGGAACATTTGCTCGATCTGATCAACAATATTCTGCAAATGTCAAAAATTGAGGTGGGGCTGGTGACACTTAATAAAAACACCTTCGACTTGCACAAAATGCTAAAAAATATTGAATATATGCTGAAGCTGCAAGCAGAACAAAAAGGGTTGCAGTTAATTTTTGATTCCACACCAGACCTACCTCAATATGTAGAAACAGACGAAAGCAAGTTGCGCCAAATATTAATTAATGTACTGGCAAATGCTATTAAATTTACTGCCGAAGGCGGTGTTAATTTAAGAATTAAACACGAGCTGTTGAAAAAGAAAGATCGCGGAGAGATTCAGCTAAGTGACAATTGCTGTTTGCTATTTGAAGTGGAAGATACGGGTTCGGGAATTTCTGCGGAAGAAATGGAAAATTTGTTTAAACCTTTTGCGCAAACAGAAAGCGGAAAAAAAGCTCAAGAAGGAACTGGTTTAGGCTTGCCAATTAGCAAACAGTTCGTCGAATTAATGGGAGGAAAAATAACGGTGACAAGCAGTGTCGGTCGGGGCAGCATTTTTAGATTTGATGTTAATGTTTCGCTCCCTAATGCAGTAGAAATTCAGGTGGCTCAAACAGCTCGCCGCGTTGTGGGTCTCGAACCCGGACAGCCGGAATACCGGATTTTAGCTGTTGACGATCGCCTGGAAAGTCGCTTGCTGTTAGTCAGAATACTGAAATCCCTCGGCTTTGCTGTGCAGGACGCTGAAAATGGTGTTAAAGCTTTGGAAATGTGGTCGAGTTGGGAACCTCATTTGATTTGGATGGATATGCGGATGCCGGTGATGGACGGTTACGAGGCTACTAAACGGATTAAAGCGCATTTGAAAGGTCAAGCAACGGTGATTATTGCCCTGACGGCAAGTGCTTTTGACGAGGAGCGATCGGTGATTTTGTCTGCTGGTTGCGATGATTTTGTAGCGAAGCCTTTTCGAGAGCAAGTGATTCTGGAAAAGATGGCTAAGTATCTGGGAGTTCGCTATGTTTACGATCGAGAAACTTCGCTAAGTTCTGATGCTGTGGCGTCCGGCGAGGTTTTCAGGGCAACTCAAACGGCTGATTTGGCTTTTACGCTCAACGCTTCATTTTTTGAAGCTATGCCTGCGGAATGGGTTGATGAATTGTATTCTGCGGCGGATGCGGTTGATAACGAGCGGATTTTTCGGCTGCTGTTGTCGATTCCTCCTATTAATGCTAGTTTCCGCAGCGCGCTCGCCGATTTGGCGAATAACTTCCGGTGCGATCGGATTATTGATTTGATTGAGGAATTTAGAAATTTTTGAAGGAAGAAGGAAGAAGCAAGAGGGGGGGAGGAAGAGGATCGAGGGGCGGGTTCGGGATGATTGAGGATTTAGATCGATCGACTATTTGTAAACTCCCCCGGGAGCGATCGGCTAATTTACCTGTAGCCAAACTCCCAACCTTGCTAATCATCAGTCTTTCCCTATTCTAAAATCTAAAATCTCAAATGGTATAAGTTATGTAAATCTAAAATTAGTTGATTGACGAAGGAGTGATACAATCAGAAGTTAACTGGTTTTCATAATCTCAGCAATTCTCAATTTTACAAAAAATAGCGCTCGATGACCAGCAATCAAACAGAAAATAATAAAGGCAACATATTAATTGTTGACGACACTCCCGAAAATTTGCAAGTTTTATCAGCAACGCTGTCCGATCGAGGCTACAAAGTCCGGGGCGTAATTAACGGCAAAATGGCAATCAGAGCCGCGCGCTCTGGTTCTCCCGATTTGATTTTGCTCGACATCAAAATGCCGGAAATGGACGGCTATGAAGTCTGCACGCAGCTCAAAAGAGATCCAAAAACATCCGAAATTCCAGTTATTTTTATCAGCGCTTTAGATGAAGTATTGGACAAAGTAACCGCCTTTAAAGTGGGAGGTGTGGACTATATCACAAAACCGTTTCATGTAGCAGAAGTTTTAGCCAGAATCGAACACCAACTGACTATCCAAAGACTGAAAAAACAATTGCTCGATCGCAATACAGAACTCCAACAAGAAATAATAGAACGCAAAAAAGCCGAAGAAGTCGCCGCCGCTGCATCCCTTGCAAAAAGTCAATTCGTTGCCAACATGAGCCACGAATTGCGAACTCCCCTGAACGCTATCTTGGGTTTTACCGAAGTCATGAGCCGCGACTATTTACTCAGCCACGAAAATCTCCAAAATCTCCGAATTATTAACCGCAGCGGTCAACATTTGCTTGAACTAATTAACGATGTTTTAGACTTGTCAAAAATAGAAGCAGGGATAATTAGCTTAGATGAACGCAGCTTTGACCTTTATCAACTCCTCGACACTCTCGAAGAAATGTTTCAGATCAAAGCTGAAACCCAAAAATTGCAACTGAGATTTTCCGTGCAGGCGAATGTTCCCCAATATATAAAAACTGATGAAAAAAAGCTACGCATCTGCTTAATTAACCTGCTGGGAAATGCCATAAAGTTTACTCTCGACGGCGGCAGCATTTGGCTGCGCGTGAGCGTGGGCTGCCAGCAGCAGGAACCCGCAGAATTAGAGATTTATCCTAACTCTACCTCTGCCGAGGAATGTTTAATTTTGTTTGAAGTTGAAGACACAGGAGTTGGCATAGCAGCACCAGAAATTGATACTTTATTTGATGCTTTCGTGCAAACAGAAGCGGGTAAAAAAGTGGCGGAGGGTACGGGATTGGGTTTGACAATTACTAAAAAATATGTACAGATAATGGGCGGGGATATTGGGGTAAAAAGTGTTTTAGGTAAGGGAAGCAGTTTTAAATTTAATATCAGAGTATGTCCCGCTATTTCGTCTGAAATAACAGTCGCGACACTGCAGCGGGCGATCGGACTAGAAGCAAACCAACCAATTTATCGGATTTTAGTAGTTGACGACAATCAAGAAAATCGGCTGCTGCTGGTGAAAATGTTGCAACCAATTGGTTTTGAAGTCCAAGAAGCGGAAAACGGCCGCCAAGCTGTTGAACAGTGGGAAAGTTGGCAGCCTCATTTAATTTGGCTGGATACGCGAATGCCACTAATGGACGCTTTTGAAGTTGTCAGACAAATTAGAGCTAAAGAGAAACAAACTCAGCCACGAACTGTAATTATTGCTCTGACTGCTAGCACTTTTGAGGAAACAAAAGCCGAAATTATCGCCGCAGGTTGCGACGATTTTGTGCGGAAACCTTTTCAAGAACTAATCCTCTTTGATAAGATGGCTTGCTACTTGGGAGTGCGCTATATTTATCAAGAGTTCCCCCCACAGGGAGCGGGGGCTTTACGGCGTTATTTTGTTAGCGAAAAACCAGATTCATTTTTCCGGCGGCTGCTCGCCGAGATGCCTCACAATTGGGTGCAGGAACTCTACGACGCAGTTAGTGATGTTAATGAAGAGCTGGCGATTCAAATTGTCGATCGCATCTGGGAAAGTCATCCAACTTTAGCTGATGCTTTAAAAGATTTGCTTGCTGATTACCGACTCGACAAGATAATGGATTTAACTCAAGCGAGTTTAAAATAAATGGATAATAGCGCAATTAAAGTATTGGTGGTTGATGACCAACCGAGGAATCTGCGGTTCTTATCCAAACTGCTAACAGCCCAGGGGTATCAAGTTTACCGAGCTATTTGCGGTCAACTGGCGTTGAAGGCTGCGATTACCCATTGCCCCGATTTAATTTTGCTCGACATTAGAATGCCGGAAATGAACGGTTATGAAGTTTGTCTGAGGCTGAAATCGACAGCGGAAACTGAACAAATTCCAGTGATTTTTTTAAGCGTCTTAGATGACATTAACGATAAATTACAAGCTTTTCGAGTTGGCGGTGCCGACTATATTGCTAAACCATTTCAAGTAGAAGAAGTTTTAGCGCGCATCGACAAGCAAGTCGGCTTGCAAAAACTGCAACAGCAACTAAAAGAGCAAAACGCTCAACTGCAACAGTCGCAGTCGCTGCTTGCTAGCATATTAAATAGTTCCTTAGACGGTGTGGTGGCTTATTCTGCCGTCCGCAACAGCCAGGGAAATATTGTGAATTTTCAGTGGCTGTTGATCAACCCTGCCGCCGAAAAAATTTCGGGTCTGCCATTAAAAGAGATAGTTGGTAAGAATTTATTGGCTGAAATTTCCGAACTTCGCAAAAACGGGTTATTTGATTTGTATGTTTCTGTAGTAGAAACAGGAGCGACTGTAGACCAAGAATTTTATTACGAACACGATCGAGATACAAGTGCTTGGCTGCACATTGTTGCGGTAAAATTAAACGATGGTGTGGCAGTAACATTTCGCAACATCACCGATCGCAAACTAGCAGAAATTGCCCTGCGAGAAAGCGAAGAACGCTTCCGCGCTATATTCGAGCAAGCGGCAGTCGGCATAGCTAAAACCGGGCTTGGCGGTCAATTTATGCGTGTAAATCCCGGCTTTTGCCAAATAGTCCGCTATGCAGAATCGGAATTGTTACAGCAAAATTTCCAGGCAATTACTCAGCCGGATGACATCGAAGCTGACAGAGAAAACCTGCGCTTGCTGTTATCGGGGGAGATTCAAACTTTTTCTAGGGAAAAACGTTTGATCTGCAAAGATGGGGAAGTGCGATGGGCAAATGTTACTGTTTCGGCAATGCGCGATGCCGAGGGGACGCCGCAGTATTTGATTTGTGCGATCCAGGATATTTCCGAACGCAAGCTGGTACAAGAACTGCTGCAAGGGAGTTTGGACACTCAAACCCGTTACGCTCAAGAATTAACTCGTTCTAATGCCGAACTAGAACAGTTTGCCTACGTGGCTTCTCACGATTTGCAAGCGCCTTTGCTCACGATTTCCGGCTACGCTCAAATATTAGAAAAACGCTATCACAACCAACTTGATGCCCAAGGGAATAAATTTATCCGCAATATTGTTAATTCTTGCGGGCGGATGCAGGCGCTGATTGATGACTTGCTGGAGTATTCGCGGGTCGGTCGCAGTCAGAAACCTTTTGAGCTGATAGATTGCAATCGGGTTTTTGAGGATGCTTGTGCTAATTTGCAGTTGGCCATCCGGGAAAATCAAGCTTCTGTTACTAGGGGCGATTTGCCAGGGGTAAGAGGTGATAGTTTTCAACTGCTGCAACTGTTTCAAAATTTAATTGGCAATGCCATTAAGTACCGCAGCAGCGATGCGCCGGTGGTGCAGGTGGGCGCTTCGCATCAGGGGGATAACTGGGTGTTTACAGTGCACGACAACGGTATTGGCATTGCCGAACAGTATCATCCGCGAATTTTTCAGATTTTTCAGCGCTTGCACACCCAAAAAGAGTATTCCGGAACCGGTATCGGTTTAGCGATTTGTCAAAAAATTGTCGAGAGGCACGGCGGTCGGCTTTGGGTAGAATCACAACCCCATCGAGGCTCGACTTTTTATTTTTCTATTCCTGGATAAAAGTGAAGTCAGCATTCCGCCTTGAGAAGTCAGCAGTCATTTATACCATTTGAGATTAAAGAATTGAAGAACTGGGAATGATTGATGACTACTAGGGTTTGAAGCTTGCCTAAAGTTGCATTCTTTTTTGAAACTGGTTTTACTTAAGCTTTAAATAGCTTTATCTTTTCTTTACACAACGGTGCAGAAACTGTAGCATATTCACTGATGACATACACCTAAAAATCTATCACTATAAATCTATTAGCTCGATCCTTATACAACTTAACAATCAGCGGTGCCCGTAAGACTTGTCAGTTTTTTTCAACTTTATCCAGAGCATCTTGCTTTGGGATTCAGTAGTTTCCCTAGTAGTTCGCGGACAATAATTTGTGATGTCTTTGCAGTTTGCAGGTTCTCAGACAGACTGCTCAGTGAAACAAGCATTAGCGCCAAACTTTGGCGAATCAAGCAAAACTGGAAATTGCTGCAACACAAATTCATTGTTCTCAGCCATATTTGCCGGGTGATGGCAACAGATGCTTTGCAGGCGCTCAGACACCGATCCAAGTCCCGCCACCTCACAAAATCTGTTGGTAGTGAGGCAAAGCCGTGAATTATCAAAAGAAAAATTTTACTCTTTTAATAGCCAACGATGATGAGGACACGCGCTTTTTGGTGAAGGAAGCAATGCGAGAAGTTCGATTAGCAATTAGGAGCGAATTTGTGGAAAATGGAGAACAAGTGCTAGACTATTTGTACCGTCGCGGTCAATATACTGGTAGCAGAAATTGGCATCGGCCCGACTTGATACTTTTGGATCTAAATATGCCACGGCTTGACGGGCGAGAAGCACTAATTTCGATCAGATCTGACCCCGACTTACAACAAATTCCGGTTGTGATTTTAACAACTTCGCACCGCAGCGGAGATATATTGCTTTGCTACCGCTTGGGTGCTAATTCTTTCATATCCAAACCAGTCACTTTTGAAGGATTGGTTGAAGTAATGAAGACTTTATGTCAGTATTGGTTTGAAATAGTTTCGCTCCCGCCGGAGCAGTAAGGTTTAATTCAGGGCTAGATCGATAGTTTGAGTGTAGAGCGAATTTGATAAACCGACATATTGGCCCGATCGCAAGTATCGCTCTCAAAACTAAAAAGTTTCCTTCAACCCGATCCGAACGCTATAGTTGTGTTAACACGTAACCAATTTCTGAATATTTTGTTGGTTGAGGATGACCTCGCAGATGCGACGCTGATCGAAGACCTTTTAGGCTCATTCAGTGAGTCTCTGTTTCGCCTCCGAACTGTTAAATCTGTGGAAATAGCCCTGGCGTTTCTGGAAACAGAAAAGTTTGACGCCGTACTATTAGATTTGTCACTCTCAGACAGCTTGGGGGGAAGCGAGGCGATCGCGGTTTTGAAAGCCCGATCGCCCACAGTGCCTGTGGTGGTGCTGACAGATATCAACGATGAACATACGGGGCTCTCGGTATTGCGATCGGGCGCTCAAGATTGTTTGGTAAAGGGAAAATTTCACAGAACTCTGCTGGTGCGGGCGATCCATTACGCGATCGAACGTCACCACATAGAAGAACAACTGCGGCAGCAAGCCCTCCGAGAGCGGCTGTTGGGCAAAATGATCGAAAAGATTCGATCCTCAATAGACACGGCAAGCATTCTCCAAAGTACCGTCGCAGAAGTGCGCCAATTTCTCAAAACAGACCGCGTTTTAATTTATCGCTGTCAGGATGGGGCGTCTCAATTCGACGGGGAAGAGCAAAAAGGCGCGATCGTCGCAAGTGACGGTTTGCCATTGGGTTATGTTGAAAACCAACATATTAGTGCTGCTTTGGCGGTGTCATGCTTTGTTTTGGTCGAATCCCAGTCGGTACAAGCAATAGCAGATGTCAGCGCTGCGGACTTGGCTGGCAGTTGCAAAGAATTGCTGGCAGATTGTGAAATGACAGCCGTTGTAAGCGTTCCAATTTGGCAATCTGGCGACTGGGAAACGGTAAACCAAAGATTAGAAAACACTGTTTGGGAAGAAGAAACAACAGAAGATGCAGCCGAAAATTATATCTGGCAGCCGGCGACCGGCAAACCGCAGGTGCAGGGTTCAAGTGCGCTGGATTCGATCGCAGAAAATGGCAATACTTTGTGGGGAATGCTGACAGCATACAATTGCAGCGGTGTCAGGGAATGGCAGCAGTGGGAAATAGATTTTTTACAGCACTTAGCAAATCAAGTGGCGATCGCGATCGCACAATCTCAACTTTACCGCCAGCTAGCAATAGCCAATCAAAAATTGCAGCAACTGGCAACTACAGACGGACTGACGGGCATTGCCAACCGCCGCCACTTCGATCGCGTTTTGATGTTAGAGTGGCGGCGATTGGCAAGAGAGGAACTGCCGCTGTCTTTAATGATCTTTGACATCGACTTTTTTAAACTTTACAACGAGTTTTACGGTCACCTCGGCGGCGACGATTGTTTGCGCCAAGTTGCCGCGGCGATCGCCAAAGCTGTCAAGCGGGCAGGGGATCTGGCTGCCCGCTACGGCGGCGAAGAATTTGCCGTAGTGCTGCCCAACACTAGCACCGAAGGGGCAACCGCTGTCGCCCAGAAAATTTGCGACGGTATCGCCAGCTTAAAACTGCCCCACGCGCGATCGTCGATCTGCCCCTACGTTACCCTCAGTTGCGGCATTGCTACGGCGATTCCTTCTGGCGGCGAATCTCGCGACACCCTAATTCGGAGCGCTGACAGCGCCCTTTATCAAGCCAAAACCGAAGGCAAAAATCGCATTTGTCACGCCAGCAGCAAATCGGAATCTTCCCCGCTTTTTATCTAAAATTTGAAAGTAATTGGTAATTTGTAATATCATGTCTGCGGTCACTACAAACGTTATAATAGTTATTTTACCAGACACGAGAGCAACTTATAACTCACAAGTTTTCTTCGGCTTGCAATTGGCGGATTGGTATTTCGATGACAAACTCCGTACCAATGCCTAATTCTGAATTGCACAGCAATTTTCCTTGATGTTTTTTAACGACAATTTCGTAACTAATAGCCAATCCCAATCCCGTTCCTTTGCCGACGGGTTTCGTGGTAAAAAACGGGTCGAACAAGCGCTGCTGCATGGACTCGGGAATGCCGGTACCGCTGTCGGCGATCGCAATTTTTACCCGTTCGCCCTCCACAACTTCCGTGCGAATCTTAATTGTAGGAACGGGCGAGCTATCCCCGGCAGGTTGGAAACTTCTTTCCCTTTCTTCTACAGCATCGATCGCATTAATCAACAAATTCATAAACACTTGGTTCAATTGACCAGAGTAACATTCAACTTGCGGTAAATTGCCGTACTCTTTAATTAGTGAAATAGCGGGTTTATTTCCTTGCGGCTTCAAACGGTGAGCAATAATCATCAAAGTGCTGTCAATTCCTTCGTGCAAATTCACAGCCTTAAAAGCTGCTTCGTCCAGACGCGAAAAAGTGCGCAAACACTTGACAATCTCCTGAATGCGATCGGCTCCAACTGCCATTGAATCCAGCAGGTTCGGCAAATCTTCTTGAATAAACTCTAGCTCAATTTCCTCAAGTTCTGCCTGAATTTCTGTCGTGGGTTCTGGGTACGCTGCGCGGTAAAGTTCGAGAAGCCTCAACAAATCATTTGTGTAACCTTTGGCATAGCTGATATTGCCAAAGATAAAGCTGACAGGATTGTTAATTTCGTGAGCAACTCCCGCAACTAATTGACCCAAAGAAGACATTTTTTCGCTTTGCACTAGCTGCGCTTGAGTATGGGTAAGCGCGTGATAAGCTATTTCTAATTGCGCTGCTTGTTCTCTGAGTTGCGCTTCCGATTCTCGCAGCGCCAATTCTGCTGCGGTTCGCTCCGTAACATCGACACCGATTCCCCAAAAATCCCACCCTGGAACGGAATAATCAGCAGAAACATTCGACCAAGCAATTGTTTTGACGCTGCCGTCAGCAGCCTGAATTTCTACTTCTAAATCTCGAAAGTTATGACCGAACTCTACAACTTTTCTAAAGATTTTTTGACGGTAGTTAACATCAGGCATGAGCAGTTGTATTGCTTGCTGGTTGCCGACAAGTTCTGCGGTGCTGTAACCCAGGACTCGTTCAGATTCTCGGTTCCAGACTATGATATTGCGCTCGGCATCAACAGCGCTCAGCATTACTGGCATATTTTCGAGAATTAGGCGCAGCTTTGCTTCGCTTTGTCTCAGAGCTTCTTCAACCCGCGCCCTCTCTGTAATGTCAATGGAAACAGCAATTAATCCTGCAACTTGTCCTTTTTCATCTAATATTGGTGTCGCGCGATTTTCATGAATGTGACCTTTGAATTCAGAAGACCAAATTCTTTCCTCGCCTGCTAAGATAAAGTTAATATTTTCAATAATTTCGGGATAATCTTTGTAGCATTCGTACACTGATAAGCCAACTACTTGTCCGGGCTTAAATCCTAAAGGTTCTAAGCCTTTTCCTTCAGAAAGCGTAAATATGCCGTAGCGGTCAATGCAGTATAAAACTATGGGTGCATTGTTGACAACGGCGCGGAGGCGTTTTTGGCTGACTTGCAGTTCCAATTCTGCTTGTTTGCGATCGGTAATATCGATCGCAGCTCCGAATAATTTTACGACTTCGCCTTGCTGGTTTTGCAAGACTTGCCCCCAACCGATCAGATATCTCATTTCTCCGTTGGAACGGTAAATGCGGTGGTCAACTTCGTAGGGTTGGCGGCACGCGATCGCTTGCTTTATAGTTTTTTGAAAGCGTTTTCTATCGTTGGGATGAAGTTTTTGCAAAAAATCTGCATAACTTGGTGTTGGCTCTTCTGGTTGTAAAGCAAAAATTCTTTTCAATTCATCCGACCAAGTAATCTCGCCAGTAATGAGGTCGAATTCCCAGTTACCGATATGAGCAATTCTTTGATTTTCTTCGAGTTTTCGCTGGTATTCTAATAGTTCGTCTGCGGCTTTTTTGCGCTCGGTAACTTCTTTGGAGTTGCCGATAATTCGATAGATTCTGCCTGCTTCGTCCCGCAGCGGAGTTAGGGTAACTAGCCACCAAGTATCTGCTCCTTGGAACTGCAAGCATTGTTCGGAAGTAACGGAATTTTGCGATCGCGCGCAACTGATATAAGTTTGCCGCAGCATGGTTCCGACTTTCTCGCCAAATACAGCTTCGGGAGTTTTGCCACACCACTCGCTATCGTCCCCGATGCCCAGAATTCGCTTGCCGAGAGGGTTCAAACCGGCATACCGAAATTCGCCGTCAGTGTCTGCATCGATCGCAAAAATTATTTGGTCAATACCGTCATAAATACTGCGCAAAAATTGTTCTTGAGATCGGAGTTGTTCTTGTACTTTTTTGCGATCGCTAATGTCTCGAATAGAACCGGCGAATCTCAGCGGCGTGCCACTATCGTGCCAAATTGCTTGTCCGCGAGCTGCTACCCAAATGTATTCGCCACTTTTTTTTTGCATCCGATATTCTATATCTTTGAAAGGGATTCTTTGTTCTAAGTGCGCGGATATTGCTGCAAATACCCGATCGATATCTTCTGGATGAGTTCGCGCTATCCAGCTACCTAAAACATTTTCAAACTCGCTGCTTTCATAACCGAGCAATTCTTTAAAGCGGGGCGACCAATACACCGGATTTTGCGGGTTAAACACGTCTTCCGAAACAATCGGCGCATCCCAAATGCCGTCAAAAGAGGCCCTGACTGCTAAGTCAAACCGATTTAAGTTCGCTTCTACAATTTTATGTGAGTGTTGCAGGGCGATTTCGGCTGTTTTGCGATCGCTGATATCTGTCGCCGTGCCGATAAATCCTTGAAATTCACCTGCTGGCGTCAATTTAGGAACTGCTGTTTCCTCGATCCACCGATACTCCCCGTCAGCTCTTTTTAGCCGATATTCTCGCTTAAATTTAGAGTTTAAATTCCAAGCATTCCGATACATTTGTTCCCAAGATTCTAAATCGTCAGGATGAATGTTTGCCGTCCAACCCTCAGCAGAAATTTGTTCTTCAGTCAGCCCAGTAAATTCTGTCCACTGGAAATTAAAGTAATTGCAACCGCTCTCTGCATCTGCAATCCACAGCATTACTGGGATGCGATCTGCCCAGTCGCGCCAGCAATTTTCGGTCGCACCGGAGAAAGTGGCGATCGGCGCTTGTTTGGGCTGTTGAGTTTCACTTGTAGAACGGGTCATAAATTTACAAATCGTAAGTTGACAGTTACTATTTTTATTGTTATTATACGTCGCAATTAACTATCAAAAAATCTCAGATTTCCCCAACTAATATATCAAGGTGAGATTGATTTGTGCAAGCGTCACATAAATCGCGCAGAATAAACGCAGCACCGCGCACATAAATAGACTCGTGCAAGCGCCACAAAACTTTTTCGCAATGGCTCAATATAGAGTGCGCGCTGATTACATTAAACGCCGATGAATTTTGATAAAAATCCCTGAATTTTCTCTGGGGGTTGTGGCGCACCCTAGGGGTCATAGATTGTTCTTAACTTTCTTGCCAATTATCAATTACCCATTACCGATTCTCAATTACCCCTTACCAAGTGCTAGTTTATATAGCAATCCTTGCAGGAGTCGTAATTTTTTTACCCCACCCCAACCCTCCCCGCGGGTTCGGGGAGGGAGTAAGAAATTTACAAATGATGCGAGGATTGCTCTAGCATAAAAAAATAATGGAACTGCCGGCCCGTACTCCAAACCATGATCATCATCAGTCATTCCGAATCGAAAATCGAAAACGGTGTTATCCCCCCAAATTTGAGTTCGTACCAGTTAAATTCGATCGCACTGGAATTTCAATCAAAAACTCCGCTCCCTCTCCGGGTGTCGAAATACAGCTCAATCGTCCGCCGTGTCGATCGACTATAATCGAGTGAGAAATCGACAGTCCCAAACCCGTCCCCTTGCCCACAGGTTTAGTGGTGAAAAACGGGTCAAACAGCCTCGATAGCACCGGCTCCGGTATCCCCCGCCCGTTGTCCGCAATAGATACCGTTACGAAGCCCGCAGCAGCCTGATAACTGCGAATAACTATCGTGCTGGGATGTCGGTCGCACTCCTCGATCGGACGCTGCTTGTCCCGTTCTTCCAAAGCATCGATCGCATTAATCAAAATATTCATAAATACCTGATTCAACTCGCCGGGAAAACATTCAATTTGCGGTAATAGTTGGTAATCTTTAATTATCTTAATCCCCGGATGGCTGCTGTGAGATTTTAACCGATTTTGCAAAATCATCAAAGTGCTATCAATTCCCTCGTGAATGTTGACCGATTTGCCAGCGGACTCGTCCAAGCGGGAAAAGTTGCGCAATGATTTCACTATCTCGACAATTCGCTCGGTTCCTACTTGCATCGAATTAAACAATTTCGGGAAATCCTCAGCAATATAATCCAAGTCTATTTCATTAATTTTATCCCAGACTTGGGCCGGAGGATGAGGGCAGTAATGCTGGTAAACTTTAATCAATTCCAGCAAATCTAAAGTGTAATTGCGAGCCGGACTGAGATTGCCGTGAATAAAGCTGACGGGGTTATTAATTTCGTGAGCGACACCAGCAACTAACTGACCCAAACTCACCATTTTTTCATTCTGAACAAGCTGAGCTTGAGTGGTTCTGAGTTTGTTAATAGCTGCTTCTAACTCTAGCGCTTTTGAACGTTCTCGGGCTTCCGATTCCTGCAAAGCTGACTCGGCTTGTTTGCGATCTGCAATTTCAATTTGTGCTTGCTCAAACAGCATCGATTGCTGGATCGCGATCGCCAACTGCACGCTAATTTGTTTGAGACACTCGACCTCAATTTCTAGCCAGCGACGGCGGCCCGCGCACTCGTGGGCAATCAATAGCCCCCACAACTTCTCGCCTTGCAAAATCGGCACTACCAAATTAGCTCGTACCTGAAATTGACTTAATAAATTAATGTAGCACTGGGAAAGACCGGCTTTGTAAATATCATCTACAGCTACAGTGCGACCCTGTTCGCAAGCAGAAGCATAGCTGTTTTCAAACCAGGAATCATTAATAGTTATTCCCCCAACAGACAGCCAATTTTGGCCCACCGACTCGACAGTTACAAAACCGCTCCAATCGGGATTAAATCGATAAATAATTGTCCTGTCTGTTTGCAAAAATTGCCGTACTTCAGCAACAGCTTTGGTCAAGATTTCTTTTAAATTGAGAGAAGAGCGAATACGTTCCAGCATCCCTACCACCAGACGTTCTCGCTTTAATTGCTGGCGCAAGATAGCCTCGGCAAGTTTGCGAGCGCTAATATCTTCAATCACAGCAATTACATAGTTCGGTTCCCCAAACGCATCCCGCACTAAAGATACAGTCATATTAGTCCAAACAAATGAACCGTCTTTGCGAACAAAGCGTTTCTCAATTGAATAATTCAAAATTTCCCCAGCTAACAGTCTGTCGCGCGACTCGACATCTGCTGCGACATCTTCCGGGTGAGAAATATCCCCAATATTTCGCGTTTTTAGTTCCAATTGTGAGTATCCGACAATATTGCAAAAGCCTTGATTTGCATTCAAAAATTGACCGTCGCGCCACACTTTAACAATGCCGATCGCCGCTTGTTCAAAGACAGCTCGAAATCGATGTTCGCTTTCTTGCAAAGCAATTTCTGCTTTTTTGCGATTGGTAATGTCCATTGCCGTGCCAAACAGCCGCACTACCTGACCAAGCTCATTTTTAACAGCTTGTCCTTTACCGTTAACGTGCCTGATTTCTCCTGATGGAAAATAGATGCGGTGGTCGATATCGTAAGCTGTCCCTTCAGTCACTACCTGTTGCACAACTTCTCTAAATCTTTCTTTGTCATCGGGATGAATTTGCTCAAAAAGTTCTTCCATTGTCGGCGGCCGATTCAATTTTCGACCGTAAACTCGAAACATTTCCTCAGACCAAGTAATAAATTCTGCCTCAATATCGAATTCCCAATTGCCGATGCGGGCAATTTTTTGTGCTTCTTGCAACTGTTCGGCAAGTAGTTGCAGAGATGCGATCAACTGAGTTTTTTCGGCTTCTGCTGCAACGCGGGCGCTGATATCTTTGTGAGTGCCTGTCATCCGCAACGGCCCACCCCATTCGTCGTACTCGACTACCTTGCCCATCGCCATAATCCACTGCCAATTTCCCGCTTTGTTGAGCAGCCGAAATTCAACTTCATAGATATCGGTGCTACCTTCCCAATAGGAATTTAAAGATTCCATTACCTTCGGTCGGTCTTCGGGATGCAGCAAACTTTCCAAACCTTGGATGTGATTTTCAATTTCAGTTTCTTCGTAACCTAGCATTGATTTCCAATGCGGGTCAAAATAAGTTTCGCCCGTAGCTATATTCCAATCCCACAGCCCCAAAGAGCTGCCTGAAACCGCCAACAGCAAACGCTCTTGACTGAGTTTTAATGCCGATTCGGCGCGTTTTAGTTCTGTGAGGTCGGCAATTATCGCCATCATTCCTATTGGTTGACTGGCGCTATCTTTAATGCAGTCAGCTCGCAATTGAGTTTCTTGAATTTCGCCATTTTTAGCCTTGAGTTCAATTTCAGTGCTCCAGGATAAACCTTTCCGCAGCAGCCTAAATAACTTTCTCAAATCTTGAGATTTGGCGTACATTACTGCTGGGCCGCCGGCATTATTTAGTTCATCAACTGTATAGCCGTAGCGCTGAATAAATGCTTGATTGTGATAAATTGAACAGCCGTCCAAATCTGCGATCGCGATCGCGTCGCTAGCGCTGTTTACAGCTTGAGTTACCAGGCACAGAGTCAGTTCGGCTTGTTTGCGATCGGTAATATCAAAAATCGCTCCGTCGAGCCACAGAACCAACCCTTCTAGATTGTAAGTCGGCCTGCCTCTTTCGGACATCCACCGCACCGCGCCGTCAGCGCGAACAATCCGGTATTCTAGATTGTACGGCTGTCTCGACTCTACCGCTGCGCTGACTTGTCGATCGACCATTTCCTTGTCTGCCTCGTGGACAATGCTCGCAAAACTCAAGCGGTTGTTGTAAATAAAATCCCCAGCAGCATAGCCGCTAATTGCCTCAATTTCATCGCTAATAAATACCATCGTCCAATCAGCATCGTACAAGCTGCGGCAGATAGCGCCCGGGATATTCTCAACTAGCGATCGAAATCTTGCTTCGCTTTCCCGCAAAGCTGCTTCGGTCTGTTTTAAATTAGTAATATCCAGCACCATACCTTCCCAAACTATATCCCCTTCCGGCCCTATTTCAGTAGGACAATCAACTCGTTCCGGTCTCGCAACCCCTTGCATCCACTTAAATTTTCCCGACGGCACAATCGCGCGCCATTCCTGCTGCCAGGGCTGCATATTTGCCGCAGAAACAGCCAGGGATTCTTCTATTTTTCGGCGGTCGTCTGGATGAATACAACTAAAAATAAGTTCGGGATTCTGCTGAATATTTTCTGGTTCCCATTCATATAAATCGCGACTGCCAGAAGAAATGTAAGGAAAAGATTTTTTACCGTCGGTTGAGAGCCGAAATTGATAAATAATTCCCGGCAAATTGGCAGCAAGTTGCCGCAGTCTAGCTTCGCTTTCTTTCAGGGCTAATTGTTTGCGCCTATCCAGAGTGATATCTCTAATTATACCCACGAGAATTTTACGGCCGCCGGTATTTTCAAAGACGGTTTTTTTTGTAGATAGAATGTGCTTTGCACCGCTGGCGTCCGTACATATTTCCTCGCTCTCGTTTTCTTCCCCCGTCCTAAACACTTGTCGGTCATTCTGCCAAAAAATTTCAGCTTCTTGTTTTGGGAAAAAGTCGTAATCCGATTTGCCCAGCAGTTCCTCGCGCTGCTTGCCGATCAGCTTGCAAAAAGCATCATTTAACAGTATCCAGCGGTGCTGTTCGTCCTTGACAAAAATTGGGTCGGCAACTGCATCGAGCGTAGAAGTCAAAAACTTTTTACTAGCTTCGAGTTCTGAGAGTGCTAAAATTTGATCTGTAATATCGTTGATAATTCCTGTCGTTCCCTGCACCGCGCCGTTCCAGGCCAACATCAAAAATGCTTGCACTTCCACCCAGCGAATTTCGCCATTTTTGGTAAGATATCGAATTTGATAGCAGCAGGATGTTTCTTGATGTTCTCTCCGACCTCTAAACGAATTTAAATATTGGTATTGATCCTCAGAATGAATGTAACTCAAACAAGAAGTTCCTAAGCTTTCATCAACGGTAAATCCGGTAATTTCCGTCCAAGCCGGGTTGAGAAAAGTCCAATTGCCAGCAGTATTTGTTTCAAAAACTACTTCTTTGATATTGTCAACAACCTGCTGGTATTTTTCTTGACTTTTTTGCCCTTCTGCTTGCTGTTTAGGGCGGGCGATCGCGCACCTGAGCGTCCGCAACAGCAGCCGGCTGTCTACTTGTCTTTTCACCAGATAATCTTGAGCACCGGCCGCAATTAACTCGACGGCCAGTTCTTCGTCCTCGGCGGCTGTCAGAATGACGATCGGAATATTTATTCCGCAATCTTGCAGCCGGAAAAGAGTATTAAATTTTGAGCTGTCAGGAAGTGAAAGGTCTAATAAAATTACATCAAAAATTTCGCCGCATAAAATTTCTCTCGCTTCCCGCAGGCAAACTACATTCGTCAACTCAATTGATTGTCCTAGTCGGCGCTCTGACAGCAGTTCTTGAATGAGTTCTGCATCTTCTGCACAGTCCTCTACTAAAAGAACTTTCAAGCAAGCAGGCGTTAAAGTTGACTCAAAAACAGATGTCATACCATTTTAGATTTTAGATTTTAGATTTTAGATTTGGAATGACTGATAACTATCGCGGTTTGGCTGTTGCGTAAAGTGGCATTTTTTTTACTGATATCCTTTTGCTATTTTTTAGTAATAAAAAAATCAGCAGCGGATGGAGTTACCTAGCTCATTATTGGGGAACTTAAAGCGCAGGCTTTAGGGTGGGCTGGGTACTTGCAGACCGCCCAGATTTATTTGTAGAATTGAGTTGTTCGCTGCAAGTTGTCCGCCTGGGCCAAAACCTAGTGGCCCAAAATTATCATACTCTTACCGATATTGCAACTCCACTCTGTTTTAATTTACAACCTTTGGCAGGGAAATAGCAAGGGTAAAAGCAAAAGAGTAAGGATGAATCCGGACGAAAGTCCTTACTAGAAACCTAGAATAATTACTGTTAAGTAATCGGTTTGTAGTGAGGACTTTCGTCCTCTCTTTCTGGATGAATCAAGATTTGTATTTCTTACTCCAAACCTAATTACGAACTTAATTACGGTTGTCTAACCGGACACAATTTTACTGAGTTAATTCGAGCAAATTTTCTGCTGTTTGGGCAGTACCACTGTAAACACGCTGCCTTTGCCGACTTTGCTGCTAATAGCAATCTCACCGTTAAAAGGTTTTAAAAGTTCAATACAGGTATAAAGTCCGAGTCCAGTTCCTGTCGGTTCGCCTTCGGTTTTTTCCTCGCCTTTAGGCGGCTTTGAGGTGTAAAAAGGGTCAAAAAGTTTTGACAAATCTTCAGGTGATATACCGCATCCCGTATCTGCAATATCCATGTATATGTTCGATTCATCTTGGCGAGTCACGATAGTTAGTTCCCTGCTTTTCTTTTCCCACATAGCATCCATTGCATTGTTAATTAAATTATAAAATACTTGAGAAATATAAGAATAAATTAATGGAATACTGGGAAGTTCTTCGTCATAAAAGTATTTTTTCCTAATCTTATTTTTAAAATACATATTGCCTTCCAATAGCTGAATTTCTCGCTGCACTAAATCGTTGATATTCACAGGGTGCAAATCTTGCTTTTGCTCTTTTCTGCTTTTCATCATCAGAGTATCCATGATCTGATTGATTTTTGTGACCGCTTGAAAAATATACTTAGTATAATTAAAGAGAGAGTCTTCTTGAATTTTTGTGGCTTTTGTTTCAATCAAATCGACGCTAGTCTGGATCACTTGCAGCGGACTTTTGAGATTGTGAACCATTCCCTGGGTTAAACGTCCGATGATGGCTGTCTTTTCCTGGTCGATCAATTGCTTTGTTTTTTGTTCGACAAGTCTTTCTAGGTTTTGGTTGAGGTGGGCAAGTTCGAGGTTTTTTTCTTCGAGTTTTTTTTGTAAGCTGCGGATTGTCAAATGAGTTTGAATGCGGCTCAACACTTCTTCGTGCTGGAAAGGCTTAGTGATGTAGTCAACGGCTCCTGTCTGAAAGCCTTTTACTTTATCAAGCGTCTCGGAAAGGGCGCTCATGAATATGATGGGAATGTCTTGGGTTGACGGGTCTGCTTTCAAACGCAGGCAAGTTTCAAAACCGTCAATTCCCGGCATCATGATATCCAAAAGAATCAAGTCTGGATGAATGTATTCAATTTGCTCGATCGCACTTTCGCCATCTAGAGCCACTAATACTTTAAACCCGTAATTCCTTAACAACTCGAAAAGTACGTCGAGATTTGTTTGGTTGTCATCCACAATTAGTATGATGCTTCTTTCGGAATTCTTATCGTTCATATTCAAGGGAAAGATTCACTTTTTTGAGTTTTGAGTTGTGACTTTCAATCTGATTCAAGGCATTTTCTGCATCTCTAAAAACCAAGTTGCTTCGTAGATGCTTCTATTTGGAATAACCCTTTTAGGGGCTGGCTGCGAGTGACCGCCCCACAAGAAATTAAGTTGTCGCTTCACTGGTCGAAGAACCCGTTATTGAAAATGGTGGAATATGTGAGATTTAACTGATTTTGAGTTGTCTGTTAACTACCGTCAATTTTACGACAAAAGTTGCTTCAAAAAATCTCGAATTTGCTTGAGCTGAAATCCTTTAGCAAGTTGGCGCACGTGATGAACGAAAGGCACTAATGTCGAGTCAGAATGTTCGAGTTTAGTAGTTTCCTCCAGAATAGCTTCAATATCGCCCATTGCAGCCAATCTTAACAAGCCCAAGAGTGACTCTGACGCAGGAGACACCATCGTTGAGTCAGCAGCAGCGAGCTCAGATGATGCTTTGGGAGTTTGAGCTTTCAGTTTTGTGGTTTCCGATCCGTCTTCGTAAATCCATTCTAGTCTCAAATGCAGGCGCAATAATTCTAACAGCTCGTTAGTTTGAATCGGCTTGGTGAGAAAATTATCGCAACCTGCAAGTATGCTCTCTTGCCTGGTAGTCTCGTAAACGCGAGCGGACAAAGCAAGGATAACCGCATCTTTTAATTGCGGCAACTGTCGCAGTCGCCTGGTAGCTTCCCAACCGTCCATTACGGGCATCAGCAAGTCCATTAGAATTAGATCCGGTAGAAATTCCTGTGCTTTGTGCAAGCAGTCTGCGCCGTCTGTGGCCTGTGCAATTTCAAACCCCAAATGAGAAAGCAGCCTGTGCAGCATGGCGCGATTTACTTCGCGATCGTCCACGATTAGCACTTTGCGCTGGCGGCCGCTAAAACCGACAAGCCGGCGTTTTTCTTGCGTCGAGGGGAGTTCAGAACACTGGGCGACTGCGGGCAAGTCTAGATCGAACCAAAATAAGCTGCCTTTGCCGCAGATACTTTGGACGCGAATTTGGCTGCCCATCATTGTGACTAATTTTTGGCTGATGGAAAGTCCCAGTCCGGTACCTTCGACGAAATTGTTATGATCGCCGACTTGATGAAAAGGCAAAAATATTTCTTCTAATTTATTCTGCCCGATGCCAATGCCAGTATCTTCGATTTGAAAGCGAATTTTAGCGGTAGGGGCGCGATCGCCAGTATTTGCTGCTGTTATCACCTCGCGCGCTTCTTTTGTTTCCAGCGGCGGGATCGACATTTGCTGCGCGTCTAACTTCGCGGTCAAATAGATTCTTTGAGTAGCAACTTCCGCTGTTAAACTCGAATTGGCGCTGTTGGTTTCAGGATAATTTTCTGGTAAATTTTCTACATAATCGACTTTAAATGTCACGCTGCCGCTGTTAGTAAACTTAACGGCATTGCTGAGCAAATTAATCAAAACTTGGCGCAACCTTTTTTCGTCAGCAAAAACGGCGTCTGGCAGCCCGGAAACCTGCTCGTAATTAAAGGCAATTCCTTTTTGAGCCGATCGCATCTGGAACAAATCAACAATACTTTTAACAAAGCTGGGAAAATGCAGGTTGGCCGGTGAGAGTTCCATTTTACTAGCTTCGATTTTAGAAAGGTCTAAAACGTCATTAATTAGCATCAGAAGGTGGTTGGCGCACTGGTAAACGTTGTTGAGACTGTCCTGCTGATCTGCGGTTAAATTCTTATCTAGTTTGAGCAATTGAATGTATCCTAAAATCCCGTTCAAAGGCGTCCGCAATTCGTGGCTCATGTTGGCGAGAAAGTCGCTTTTAGCCCGGCTGGCGGATTCGGCGGCTAATGCGGCTAATTGCAGGGCGGCTTCTGCAAGTTTTCGATCGGCAATTTCGGTTTGTGCTTGTTCAAATAGCGTCGATTGCTGAATGGCGATCGCCAACTGCACCCCCAATTGTTTCAGGCACTCTGCCTCCAATTGCTGCCAGGGACGCGGGCCCGTGCAGTGATGGGCAATTAACAGCCCCCACAAGTTTTCGCCTTGCAAAATCGGCACTACCAGATTCGCTTTCACATCCAACCGAGTCAACAAACTCAAGTGGCAGTCGGCCAGGCCGGCATTGTAAACATCTTCTGTGGCTCTAATTCTTCCGTCTCGGTAAAGAGTAACATAGGCTTCCCCAAAACACGGGTCGTAAATTTCCATTCCGACAATTGGTCTGGTATTTGCGTCCACCGACTCCACAGCGATAAACCCGCTCCAATCCGGATTGAATTGGTAGATAACTGTGCGGTCTACTTGCAAAAAATGCCGCACTTCTTCGACTGTTTTGGTGAGAATTTCTTCTAAATGTAGAGAAGAGCGAATACGTTCCAGCATGGCTACTGCCAACTGTTCGCGTTTTAATTGCTGGCGCAAAGTAGCTTCTGATTCTTTGCGTTTTGTGATGTCTGTAATCACTGCAATTAACCCTATTGAATTGCCATTTATATCTTTAATAGTGTCTGCTCGTACCAGAGCGGTAACAGCTTCACCAAGCTTATTTTGCAGCGCAACTTCGCCGCACCAAGAGCGACCTTGACGAAGGTTTTTATAGATTTGTTTGTAACTTTTAGGCCGGACGTAAAGCAGGGTGCTATCGCCGAGTTCGTTGAGTTCTTGCACCGTGTAGCCGTAACGCTGAATGAAGGCTTGATTGTGGTAAATAGACCGCCCTTTCAAGTCGGCGATCGCGATCGCGTCGCTGGTACTTTCGACGGCTTGAGTGACCCGCCACAAAGCTAATTCTGCTGCTTTGCGATCGCTGATATCCGTCATCGAACCCACCATCCGCAGGGGGTTTCCGGCTTCGTCCCACACTGCTTGAGCGCGGGCGAGCACCCACTTGTAGTCGCCGTCTTTGCACCGCAAGCGGTACTCGGCGGCGTAATTGGGGGTTTCGCGGTCGAGATAATTTTGAATTGCTGCTTGCACTCGCAAGCGATCGTCTGGATGGATGCGATCGAGCCATTCGCTGTTCCTGTTATCAATTTCGCCCTCTGCGTAACCGATAATTTCGTGCCAGCGGGCCGACCGAAAAGCTTCATTTGTTTGAAGATTCAGATCCCAAATTCCGTCTTGATTGCCTTTGAGAACTAACTGCCAGCGTTCTTCGCTTTTGCGCAATTTTTCTTCTGCTTGTTTGCGCTGAATCTGAGAACCCAACTGAGTCGCTACCGCCTTCACCAACTCTACTATACGCGGTTCGATAATCGATCGGTCGCGCTTGCAGAATACTAAAACTGCCAGCACCTTTGATGTAGCGCGAATTGGCACTCCGAAACAACCTTTCAATCCCACTGCGGCAGCCATTTGCGATCGAGCAAAAAGATAATTATTGGCTATAGAAATATCTTCAATCCATTCTACATTTCGGTTTGACCAAATCCGTCCCGGTACTCCCACTCCGGCGGCGAATCTAATTTTTTTACTTTCGCGGCCGAACCTATCTAAATCGCGATGGGTAGCGTACCAAGTTTCGCTGTGTTCCAAAAAAGTACCGTTAGCAGTCGGTATCCAAGCTTCCGCAAAATTCCAGCCGATCGCATTGCACAGCAACCGCAGGATATCTGGGAGGGCGCTGTGAAAATCGGCTGACTGACTAATTGCTTGAGTTGCTGCCAGCAACAGCTTAATTTCATCTTCTGCTTGCTTGCTTTCTGTAATATCAGTTCCCGTGCCGAGAATTTGTTTTAACTTCCCGTCTGCTGTTTTCGCAAATACAGTATCTCGGCTCACAATCCAGCGCCAAGAACCATCCTTGTGCCTGATTCGGTATTCAATTTCAAATATATCCCCTTCCGTTCCCGTTTCGACTTGCTGTAAATAATCAGGTATTTTGATTGCATCTTCCGGGTGGATTAAAGTTGAAATCATCCACGGCCCGATTGCCTGAATCTCCTCTACTGTATAGCCGAGAATGTGGTATAGAGAAGCATTTGCATAGATATTTTTTTGTTCTATTAAGTCGTAAACATACAACATATTAGGACTTGCCCCAGCAATTTGTTGAGTTAACCGCTGGCTTTCTCGCAGTGCTGCTTCTGTTTGTTTTCTTTGGGAAATATCGCGAACAATGCAAATGATTTCCCCGTCTGGCAGCATTGTCAGGGAGAGATCTATAGGGACTTTCGAGCCGTCGCGGCGGCATCCTACTGCTTCGGTGCTGTAACAACCTTTCTGCACTAAAGCTGGCACAACTTCTTGCTCAAATCTTTGCGCTTCTGCACCTTCGTAGAAGATTGTCCAACTTTTGCCTAAGATTTCTTCGAGAGAGTCGTAACCGTAGATTTTTAGTCGGGCTGCGTTGCAATAAATCACGTCTCCGCCGGCATCGAGTATGGCGATACCTTCGGAAGCGGCTGCCATTGCTGCTGCTTGCCTCTGGAGTACGGACTCGGATCGTTTGCGTTGAGTGATGTCGCGGACGATCGCGATAATTTCGTCATCCGTGCAGAAGACAATTCTCGCTTCAAAATCGTAAAGTTCACCATTAACTGGCATTTGATATTCTAAAACTTGAATTTCTGCCGTGTCGATCGCTTGTTGATTGCCAGATAAGATTTTTTCCACAAAAGCAGGCGGCAATATATCTTGTGCTTTTTTGCCAATTACACTTTTTTGATGTAGGATATTCTGGAAATCTTTAGCTGGTTTGAAGTCTACAAAAGTGCCGTCTGCCAGACAGCGAAATATCATGTCTGGTATCGCATTTAAAAGAGCGCGATTGGTGGCTTCACTCTTGCGCAATTCAGCTTCAGCTTGCTTGTTCAATGTAACGTCGCGAGCAACTGCATAAATCAAACCTTCTTCTGCAAACGGCGAGGCCGTCCACGACAGCCATTTATAATTGCCATCTCGGCAAAGATAGCGGAGTTTTACGTTGACAATTGAACGGCCGTTTTTGAGGGATTCTAATTGGTTCAAACAGGTTTTTCTGTCTTCTGGATGCACGAATTCGACAAAAGGTTGGGCTAACATTTCATCGCTGCTGTAACCTAATACAGTAGACCAAGCCGGGTTTAAGCGTTTGAAATAGCCGTCAAAACCTGCAATGCAAAGTAAATCCAGCGAGATATTAAAAAATCTATCGCGGTCTTGTTGGGTGTGTTTTAATTCGGTGACATCGATCACCAAACCGTCCCAAACTATATCGCCGTTGGCTTGCTTTTCTGGCTTCGAGGCACCTTGCAGCCACTTCACTTTGCCCTGGATAATTTGCCGCCACTGGTGCTGCCAAGGTTGCAGAGTCCTTGCTGAAATTTTTATCGATTTTTCAAAGCCTGTGAGGTCATCTGGATGAATTGTTTCATAAGCAAAATTTTTCCTTTTTTCTATATCTTTCGCTTCTAACTGGTAAAGGTTTTTGCTGCCAGAAGAAACGTAAGTAAAATACTTTCTCCCCCCGGGCTCGACGCGGAATTGATAAATCATTCCCGGCACGTTGGCTGCCATTTTTTGAAATTTAGCTTCGCTCTCTTTCAAAGCTAATTGTTGCCGTTTGTACTCGGTGACATCTCGAATTGTCCCGACTAACATTTTACTGTTGTCTGTTGCTTTAAATACACTTTTCTTGATCGAAATGATGCGTTTTTTTCCGGCACTGTCTGTAAATTTTTCTTCCGTTTCTTCAGCGATGCCAGTTCTGAATACCTCTTCGTCTTTTTTCCAAAATCTTTGGGCTTTTGCTGGTGACAAAAATTCGTATCCCGACTTACCGATCAGTTCTTGTCGCGGTTTTCCCATTAACTCGCAGAAAGCGTCGTTTAATACGATCCAGCGATGCTGCTCGTCTTTGACAAAAATTGGGTCGGGAGTAGCATTAATCGTGTGCTTGAAAAACTCTTCTGATGTTTTTAATTTGTGTTCGTAATGATAGCGATCGCTGACATCCAAGATTACTTTAATCATCCGCTCGATCGAGCCGTCCCGGCCGCGAATACAGCGCAGGGAAACTCGAGTGTAAACTATTTCTCCGTCTTTTTTGCGCCACCTTTGGTCTAAAACATAGCCTTCGCTCTCCCCTGCCAAAATTTTATTTAACTGTTCTAAACTGGCAGGCAAGTCATCAGGAAAACCCCACTGCTCCCACTTTCCGTGCAAAAGTTCTTTGCGCTCGTATCCCAGCAAATCGCACAAAGCATCGTTAACTTCCAACCACTCGCAGTTTTCGGCTTGTGATGGGGAAATTGGAGGGGCAATAATGGCAATTCCGACGAGGGAATTCTCGACAACCGAGCGATATTTTTCTTCGCTTGTGCGCAAAGCTTCTTGATTGTACTGCCGCTCGACTGCGTAGCGGAGCGATCGCATTAACACTTCGCTGTCGATTTTTCGCTTGACTAGATAATCCTGAGCTCCTGCTTGGATTGACTGCAAGGCGAGTTCTTCATCGTTGCGGCCCGTCAGTACAACGATCGGAGTATTTAGGCTGTATTCTTGCATTTTGACAATTGTACTTAAGTCTTGGCTGTCGGGCAGCGAAAGGTCTAGTAAAATCACATCAAAATCTTCGTCGCTCAAAAGTTGCTGCGCTTTGCTGAGACGGTCTGTACAGCGTACTGACAGTTTGTGGGGTTCTTCTCGACTGACATTTTTTTCTAATAAGAGTTCTTCGATCAAATCGGCTTCGGCTTGATTGTCTTCAACCAGGAGAACTTTAAAGCCGTTTCGCTTTACGGTTGGGCTCAAAACTGATATCATATACCTTGCTATTTGTCATAAGGCAGTCGAGTTAGCTATTATAGCATATAAATAATTGAATGCCCCAACATACAGCAGAAAAAAGTTAAATATCTCGGATTTAACAACTACAATGCACTCTCTGCGACTGTGTTTTTGCTCTAAGTAGGTTAACCCGATCGGAAATAAAACTTTTACGGTTTTGAGAAGATCCGTTGCTTGAGAAAACAAAGCTGCTGGGCGTTGTGTTTTTTTTGGCGATCGCCCGTCTGAGTAGATTTGAGATTTACTCCACAGATGAATGTGGCAGCTTCAACTAGGGTTTAAAATTTTGGTCGGCTCACGACTCCTGTCGGAAAGCAAGTATCGGTTTTTGGGCGGGGTCTACCGAAAAACCGATCGCAACCCATTCTTTGTTGCCCTTCGATTGCGATACCAACACCATCCGAGCCGTATCCCCGCACGACTGCGCGCTCAGCGCCAAAAAAGCGGTGGGAACTGTCTTCGATATTTACATTTTTACCAGTTCTTTTATGATAGCTCACAGAAACTCCTTAGTGCAATTTCTTTACTTTTTGCAATCAAATAAAATTTTTCCACAGCTCTTGCTATTTACCCAAAAAGTGATACTCTTTAAATAGAGGGGATCAAAAGTCTGCTAAAGACAGCCTCGGAAAACATTAGATATTTTTCGCAATAAAACAAGATTTAAAAACAGACAGTAATTTATTTACTATCTAGGTATCTAACTGCTCTGAAGTAGAGAGGAAAAAAGCCATGCTAGAAAAATTAGCAATTCCCGAAAAACAAGTTTTAATTCCCAAAGAAAAATCCTTAGTATTGTGGTTTGATGAAGTCGGCATCGCCGACATCCCATTAGTAGGCGGGAAAAATGCTTCTTTAGGCGAAATGATTCAACAGTTAACCGCCCGAGGAGTCAGAGTTCCCAGCGGATTTGCAACTACAGCACACGCTTACCGCTACTTCATCGAGTCGGCGGGTTTAGAAGCTAAATTGCGCGAAATTTTTGCTGATTTAGACGTAGAAGATCTGCAGAACCTGCGACAAAAAGGCAAGCAAGCGCGGGCACTAATTCTGGATACGCCGTTTCCGCGAGAACTGCAAGCGGCGATCGCAGATGCTTACGAGAAATTGTGCGATCGCTACGGCGACAGTACAGACGTAGCAGTGCGTTCCTCCGCCACCGCCGAAGACTTACCAGACGCCAGTTTCGCCGGACAGCAAGAAACCTACCTCAACGTCCAAGCTTGCGCTGGCGTGCTCGAATGCTGTCACAAATGCTTTGCTTCCACATTCACCGATCGCGCGATTTCCTACCGCCACCAGCGGGGATTCGACCACTTTGAAGTCGCCCTATCAGTCGGCGTCCAAAAAATGGTGCGATCGGACTTAGCATCCTCCGGCGTCATGTTCAGCATCGACACCGAAACCGGATTCAAAAACGCCGTATTAGTCACCGCCGCCTACGGATTAGGCGAAAACGTCGTCCAAGGCGCGGTCAACCCCGACGAATACTTCGTTTTTAAACCAACATTAAAACAAGGTTTTCGCCCGATTTTAGACAAACGCCTCGGCAGCAAAACACTCAAAATGGTGTACGATATCGGCGGTTCTAAATACACCAAAAATGTCTCCGTCATAGCAGCAGAAAAAAATAAATTTGCCATACAAGATGATGAAATTCTGCAACTAGCAAAATGGGCAGTCCTCATCGAAGAACACTACTCTAAAGTGCGCGGAACTTATACCCCGATGGACATTGAGTGGGCAAAAGACGGCAATACTGGCGAATTGTTTATCGTCCAAGCGCGACCCGAAACAGTACAATCTCAAAAGTCGGCTACAGTTTTGCGCAACTACAAATTGCAAGGAACCAGTTCAGTTTTAGCAAAAGGACGCGCCGTTGGCGAATCAATCGGACAAGGCAAAGCCCGCGTGATTTTAGACGTTCACAGAATCGCTGAATTTCAATCAGGAGAAGTTCTTGTCACCAACAAAACCGACCCGGATTGGGAACCGATTATGAAAAAAGCCAGCGCGATCGTCACCAATTCCGGCGGCCGCACTTGTCACGCCGCGATTATCGCCCGAGAAATGGGAATTCCCGCCATTGTCGGCACCGGCGAGGCAACCCAAATCTTGCAAAACGGGCAAGAAATCACGGTTTCTTGTTCGGAAGGAGACGAAGGCAAAGTTTATGCAGGTTTGCTGCCTTTTGAAATTCAAGAAACTGCGATCGAGAATTTACCCCGCACCCGGACTCAAATTTTAATGAATGTCGGGAATCCAGAAGAAGCCTTTGGTTTATCAGCAATTCCGTGCGACGGCGTAGGCTTGGCGCGGCTGGAATTCATCATTGCCAATCACATTAAAGCACACCCGCTAGCACTGATTCACTTTGACGAATTGGTAGATGAATCAGTCAAGGAAGAGATTGCAGAACTGACAGCACTTTACCAACACAAACCCGATTTTTTCACCGACAAACTAGCCCACGGAATTGCCACAATTGCCGCCGCATTTTATCCAAATCCAGTCATCGTGCGGATGAGCGATTTCAAGAGCAACGAATACGCTAATCTTTTGGGAGGGCGGCAATTTGAGCCCAAGGAAGAAAATCCGATGATCGGGTGGCGCGGCGCATCTCGCTATTACGACCCGAATTACCGCGAAGCTTACGCTTTGGAATGCAAAGCCCTGAAGCGAGTTCGCGACGAAATGGGCTTGACAAATGTGATTCCGATGATTCCATTTTGCCGCACCCCGGATGAAGGGCGAAAAGTGTTGGCCGAGATGGCAAAACACGGTTTAGTCAAGGGCGAAAACGGCTTGCAAGTGTATGTGATGTGCGAGTTGCCTAGCAATGTGATATTTGCTGACGAATTCGCGCAAGTTTTTGACGGATTCTCGATCGGCTCTAACGATCTAACTCAGCTAACATTGGGGTTAGACCGGGATTCTGCTTTAGTCGCGCACATCTTTGACGAACGGAATGAAGCTGTGAAGCGAATGGTAGAAATTGCCATTAAAGCGGCGAAAAAGTACGATCGCAAGATAGGGATTTGCGGTCAAGCGCCCAGCGATTATCCTGAGTTTGCTCGCTTCTTGGTTGAGTTGGGAATTGATTCGATTAGTTTGAATCCTGATTCGGTTTTGAAGACTTTGTTGGATGTTGCTAAGTTGGAAGGTGCAGATTCGTTGATGGATTTAGCGGGGGAGGTTGCTAAGGTTTAACCGTTTTGCTTTTTGATAGAAACCGGGTTTCTCAAACAATAGCTGCGGCATCTTCTGGCTTCGTTGTTTTTGAATTAGACCCGGTTTCTCATATCGAGTCTGGTAAAATAACCGATCTCGTGTTTGTAGTGACGGCGGAACTCCGAGCGAGTTTTATGAGAACTTACCTCGTCACTACAAACCTATTTTAGTGCGGGTAATTGAGCAGACATAATATCACACCATACCTGCTTCTCTGGCTTGCTTGGGCCCTGGCGATGCGCTTTAGGAAGAAAGCGGCACCAACAACGATCGCCATCCTCACCCGCCAACTAACGGTTAAAACACGGGCGGCCTAGTTTGAGACTTGCTCGGGAACTTTTCTGATTTAAAACCGTCGTTTCGGAGATAATTTTCTGTTGCCGATCGCCTAAATTAAAACAAATATTCTCCACATAAGCTCTGACAAAGTGCTAACTGCTCTCCTAATTATTTCCATAGGTTTAGTTCCGTCGCTGGTGTCTTTGTGGGTGATGCGCTCTGCCGAGAGCCAAGCCCGCGATAGAATTGCAGCGGCTAGGCTGGCGGTAGCGAATAGACCCCTGCGAACTCAACTACCAACTGCCGATCGCACCTACATAGAAGGCCTCGGTTATCCGATCGGGGATATCACTTGCGAGTACAACGCCCGCTCTAATTACATTCGCTGCGCTGTCAATCCTTCTGGGCCCTGTCAAGATTGTCGGTACTACCAAGCCAGAACTCTTGACGTTAGCGGTGAAAAGATATAGCTTATATGGGGGCTTCTAGGTACGCATATTTGCGGATGTAATAATCCGTGAGTTAATATGTACTTAGGTGTAAGGATTTTGGTTGGAGCTTGTTCTGGATGAGCGTCGCTAAAACTCAGCAATTAAAACCCAATCAAGCAGTATTGCTCGGTTAAAGTTGCCATAACTGGCGCATGGCGATCGGTGTTTTTCTAGTTGAGGACTTGCGCTCAGAAACCAGGTTTAGACCATAAATTTTGGTTGAGCCGCGAGAAATCTAGGAATAAATCTGGTTTCTAGTCTCCTGGGCCTAACTCCTGCAATTGAGAAAATTAGCGAATAAAAATCGCAAGTAGCTCTTGTACTGAGCGTAGTCGAAGTAGACGCGCAAATCTGCAAGCCGATTTCTCCAAAAGATCGTGAAAAATTCTGCACCAACGATTGTCACGAGCAATTCTTAAATATAAACCCGCTCGCAGACTCTAAGTTGACAGTTTGAGAAGTTGGTTTTGGGCGGGACTCATCTGTTTTTGCATCGCAGCAAAGCAGTCTCAAACCAGGATTGTGGTCTCTAGACTGCAACTCATGAATTTTTAAGACGCCTCGTCTATATAGGGTATGTATATTTTAATTTAATCACACGCCTTGGGCACTGCCGGCCTAATTATGTCACGGCCAGCATTTCGTAATTAATGTCGGGTTGCCCGATGCGAACAGGGCTTGCACACCAAAACCGAACAAACCGGGTTTTTTACCGGGAGCGAGGGCTGCCACGAAGTCTTTGCGTCCATAAAACCAGGTTTGTGCGTCCATAAGTGCTGAAATTTCTCTGCAAATAAAGTGCATTAGACGATGACAGAAAACTTCATCAAGTAAATTTTTTAGGACTTACGCATTCCGACCAAAGAAACCGGGTTTTTTACCGAATCTGCGGGCGGGAACGAAATATTTTCGTAAAAACCCGGTTTTGGATTCGCTAGTAAGTCCTATTTTTGATAAGTCCTGTTATTGTCTACTGCGGGATATAAATATCTGCGTTTAACAGATACGCTCTCTAACAGAAAACGGAAAACAAAATATCATTCGCTAGATAGATTATTGGAAATCAAACTTCCAATCCTCAGCGCTTGCGTAGGCGATATTTGCAATGCTATCAAATAACAAGATAGCACCGCTTTGTGATGAATAAAATCCGCCCGTTGCTCTCAATGGCAGTCAAGCAGCAGAACATATAACTCTGCAATTCAACTTTTCAATAGGTGATAATTATCATCTTGAAGTGGGCATCTTACATAGAATCAATGAGGTCATTCTACCATGCAAAGCATCTACCACGCTCCAACTTTTTGCCACAAAAACGTAGGTAAATTCACGGCAAATATTGCGGAAAAAATTAGCGGAAAAACAGCAATTTATACTCAGGAAAAAACAATAAAACCAGCAAAAACAGAGGAGTGTTTCCTGTCTCAAAAACCCTGTAGCGGTGAGGGTATTGGGCAACCCCACAGAGAATTTTTGCTGTTGACTGAATCGGTGGATGGCCGGACTGTAAAAAATGTACTGTTCGTCGATTCGAGAGTAGAGAACTGCGATAGCTTGGCAAGGGGAGCAACAGCGGGTACAGAGGTATTTGTACTCGAATCGACGCGGGATGGAGTAGAGCAAATTACTAGAATTCTGGCTAATTGTAGCGATTTAGACAGCATTCAGATCGTTTCTCACGGTCGAGAAGCGGGGGTGCAACTAGGGTCGATCGAACTTTGCAGCGATAACTTAGAAACCTACAGCCCTTTGTTGCAGCAGTGGGGAAAAGCCCTCAGCGAGAGAGGAGATATCTTGTTATTCGGGTGCAGCGTCGCAGCAGGGGAAAGGGGCGCGGCCTTCGTGCGGCGGCTGAGCTTGATTGCCGGTGCAGATATTGCAGCGAACGACGGCTTGACGGGGAGTGCGGAACTCGGCGGCGACTGGGAATTAAAATTCGCCACAGGGGAAATCAACGCGAGTATCGCCGTTGAAAAAGAAGTGCGGGAGGCATACAGTTACGTCCTCGGCATCTTAGTTAACGAGACTTTCAAGAACGCGACAGTTAGGGGACCTTGGATTTACGGGGGAAAAAACGGTGCGCTGTTCAATCCCGGGGGGCCTCCAGCAGCGAATCAACCTATCCCCGGCATTACCGGAGGCACAGTATCCGGCGTACTTCCGGCTTTGGGCGGCGATAGGCCCGGCAATGGCGTTCTGCGATTAACTCCAGCAGTAAACCTTCGGGAAGCCTTCGTCATCTACAACAACCCCATTCCTTCAACCGACGGTCTCAGAATCCAGTTTGATTTTTATTCCTACGGTTCAAGCCAGCAATCTCCTGCTCCTTTAGACTCATCTATTGACCCTCAGCCGGCAGACGGCCTGGGTTTCTTTTTCATTGACGGCACTGTCAGCCCAACTAGGACTGGGGGTTTTGGCGGTTCTTTGGGCTACGCTCAACGAACGGGTATACCCGGTATTGAAGGAGGTTATTTAGGCATTGGACTTGACGAGTTTGGCAATTTTTCAACATCCACAGAAGGGCGATCCGGCCCGGAGCCCCCTCCGATTCCCGGATCCTCTATTGGTGCTTTCAGACCTGATTCCGTAACGGTTAGAGGCAATGAAGCAGACGGTTATCCGTTTTTAACAAATGCGATCGTTCCCTTCGGCATCGATAACATTCCTACGAGTATTAACTTTATCGGCCCTCCCGGCAGCACTTTTAACTTCAGCAATACGTTCACGAGCGATCGCGATTTAGCCAAAAGATCCGTTCAAATTACGCTGAATCCATCTAACGATCTAGAAGATAATCCCTCTCGCCTCACCGTTGCCTTCGATAAAGAATTCGACGGCATCTACGAAACTACAGCGATCGACATCCCCAACTTGGTAAACACCAACGGCGCAATACCGCCAATTTTCAAGTTTGGTTTTGGCAGTTCGACAGGAAGCGCCAACAACGCTCACGAAATTCAAAACCTGGTAGTAGAAACTATCAATCCTCCCAGTATCTCGGCCGACATTGCCACGATCAAGACCGGCCCGCAGTTCGTCAAGCCCGGGGGCAGCATTACCTACACGATTACGACAGTAAACAGGGGGCTAGCGCCCGCTACAAATGTCCTGATTCAAGACGAAATACCGTTAGAAATGCTGCTTCCAGGCGGATTGCCGCCGGTTCTGAGTGCCTCCAACAACGGCACTTACGTGAACCAAACGAAGGCCGTCACCTGGCCGTTAATTCCCGTTCTCAATGCCGGCGAGACTCTCACTTACACCCTGACAATTAATCTGCCGCCCGGTTTAACCAGCGGTAGCAGTTTTGCCAACGTTGCATTCAGCACTAGCTCGACTTTCGACCCCGACCTCAGCAACAACAGCGGTATACTCCCGCCGGGGCAAGTCGAGGGGCCTGGTGTAGTCTCTACCACAGTTGTCGATACAGTCGCGGATTTAGTAACTACCAAAAGCGGGCCTTTGACTACCTCGGCCGGGTCAAGCGTCACCTACACGCTGACTACGACTAACAGGGGGCCAGACCCCGCTGCCGACGTGACTATCACTGACAGCATTGTTCCGGGTTTAACAGGAGTCAGCGTATCCGATAACGGCACTTACGACCCAGTTTCGGGCATTGTCACCTTCCCTGCACTGACAGCGCTGGCAAATGCGGCTACTGCGGCCGGCACTATCAGTTTCATTGCCCCAGCCACCCGTACCGCCATCAGCAACACGGCCCGGAGTAGCGCGGCGACTTTCGATCCGATCGCCACTAACAACAACGGTTCGGCAACCAACAAAGACGGCACTCCCACTAACTCTAGCGTTACGACAAGTATCGGGCCCAACGCGGATCTTGCAACCACCAAAACCGGCTCTACCAGTGCTACCCCCGGTAGCTCGGTCAGCTACACGATCGCCACAGTCAACTTAGGCCCGAGTCCTGCAGAAGCTGTAACCATCACTGACAGCATAGTTCCCGGGTTAACCGGAGTCACGGCATCTAACGGCGGCGTTTACGACCCAGCGACGGGCATTGTCACCTTCGCGCCCGTGGCAATTGCCAACGCGGAGACAGTCACCCGGACGATCGGCTTCACAGTACCGCCCACCCTAACTTCCATCAGCAATACGGCCAGAAGTAGCTCGATCACTCCCGACTCCACTCCGGCCAACAACAACGGTACAAACCCCACCGCCACCGTCACCACCACCGTCAGTCCCAGGGCCGATGTTGTTACCCAAAAAACGGCTCCGGCCGCCATCAACGCCGGCGGGACGCTCACTTATACAATTGCTACTACCAACAACGGCCCCAGTCCCGCAGCCAACGTAGTCATCACCGACAGTTTGATTCCCGGCTTAACTGGAGTCACCGTGTCCGACGGCGGAACCTACAACCCAAGCACAGGGACGATCGAGTTCCCAGCGATCGCGAATTTAGCCAGCGGCAGCAGCGTCACCCGCAGCCTGAGGTTTGTACCGCCGCCTACTCTGACGAGCATCACCAACATTGTATCGAGCCGATCGTCCACTGCTGACCCCGACTTGACGAACAACAACGGCTCCACAGTCGCAGCGCCCGGTCAGCCTGGGGGTCGAGTCACTACCTCGATCGGTGCTGTGGCCGATGTTGTCACCCAAAAAACGGCTCCGGCCAGCATCAACGCGGGCGGGACGCTCACTTATACAATTACTACTACCAACAACGGCCCCAGTCCCGCAGCCAACGTAGTCATCACCGACAGCCTGATTCCCGGCTTAACGGGAGTCACCGTGTCCGACGGCGGAACCTACAACCCAACCACAGGGGCGATCGAGTTCCCAGCGATCGCGAATTTAGCCAGCGGCACCAACCAGAGCCGCACCATCAGCTTTGTACCGCCGACTACCCTGACGAGCATCACCAACATTGTATCGAGCCGATCGTCCACTGCTGACCCCGACTTGACGAACAACAACGGCTCGACAGTCGCAGCGCCCGGTCAGCCTGGGGGTCGAGTCACTACCTCGATCGGTGCAGCCCGCGCCGACCTGGTTACGTCCAAGACCGGTCTCACATCTGCTCCTGCCGGCAGTTCTGTGACTTATACTATAACTACCGCCAACAACGGGCCGAATGCTGCTGAAAACGTAGTGATTACAGACAGCATCATTCCCGGTTTAACGGGAGTCAGCGCATCCGATAACGGCACTTACGACCCAGTGACAGGGGTTGTCACCTTCCCAGCAATTCCCAGCTTGACTAGCGGCAGCAACACCAACCGCGAGGTAACAGTAGTCGTTCCGGCGACGGGCACCATTAGCAATACTTCCCAGAGCCGATCGACCACTTTTGATCCAGAACCCAGCAATAACAACGGTTCCGAACCCAGAGCCACTGTCACCACCGCCATCAGCGCTCAGCCCGCACCCAACCAATTTCCATCAGCCGACAGCAGCAACGCAGGGCTAACGCCCAACAGCGCGGTCAAAATCAGCGGACTCGGAGGCAGAGACTCAGACGGCACAGTGGTTACGTTCACCATCAACACCCTGCCACCGGCAAATCAAGGCGTCCTGTTCTTGGGCGACCCCGCAACCGGGGGAGTAGCCGTCACGCCCGATCAAACCCTGACAGCCGAGCAAATCACGCAGTTATTCTTCCAATCGGCAGACAATTTTACAGGGGCTAACTTTACCTACAGCAGCAAGGACAATCTCGGTGACAGCAGTCCTGCTGCCACAGTTTCTCTGGTGTCGCTGGCGTTCAACGACCCGCCGGTACCGACAAATATCAGCAAGACGCTACCGCCAAACAGCACCTTAAACCTCACAGGACTGACGACCACAGACCCCGACGACTCGATCGAATTCTTCACCATCAACACCCTGCCGCCGGCAAATCAAGGCGTCCTGTTCTTGGGCGACCCCAGCCAGGGAATCCGGGTGACGCCCAATCAAAGACTGAACACAACTCAAATCAGCCAGTTATTCTTTCAAGCAACCAGCGAATTCGCAGCCGCCAACTTTACCTACAGCGCCACAGACAGCCGCGGCGCTATCAGTCCAGCCCCCGCTACAGCCTCTCTGCTAGCACTATTACCTCCCGCCGACCAGCCACCGGTCGCCAACAACTCCAGCGTCGCTTTGTTGCCGGGAACAAGCGCAAACATCCCCGGACTCGGAGGAACCGACCCCGACGGAACGGTGGTTTCCTTTACCGTAAACACCTTGCCGCCTGCCAATGAAAGCACGCTGTTCTTGGGCGAGCCCAGCCAGGGAGTGCCGGTCACGGCAGGTCAAACCCTGACACCCGAGGAAATTACTCAGTTGTTCTTCCAGGCGTCCGGCAATTTCACAGGGGCAAACTTCACCTACAGCGCTACAGACAACCTCGGTGCCACGAGTGCGGCAGTTGCCACTGTCTCTGTCATTCCCCTTAACGAACCGACACCGGAACCCGCGCCGACACCCGCGCCGACACCGGAACCCGCCCCCGCGCCGACACCGGAACCCGCCCCCGCGCCGACACCGGAACCCGCGCCGACACCCACACCGGAACCCGCGCCGACACCCACACCGGAACCCGCGCCGACACCCACGCCGGAACCCGCGCCGACACCCACGCCGGAACCCGCGCCGACACCCACGCCGGAACCCGCACCGACACCCACGCCGGAACCCGCGCCGACACCTACGCCGGAACCCGCACCGACACCTACGCCGGAACCCGCACCGACACCTACGCCTATTTTCGGTCGAGTTGCCGAACCGGATACTGGTTGCGGTTGCGACCCCTTGCCCCTGCTGCCGACGATCGCATTTATCCAACCCCAGCCTTCGCAAATACTTAACTTCGACTCAAACGCCGGAGAACTCATCGACATCCAAAACGCGATTCTAGGCACTCCCGGAAACGATTCCTTAACAGGGAACGATGCTAACGAACTGTTTGTCTCCTTTGGCGGCGACGACACAGTTTTAGGTGAAGGCGGCAGTGATATCGCTTTCGGCGACCAACAGCGAGACTTCATCGCTGCCGGTAGGGGCAACGACATCGTTTATGCGGGCAAAGAAACCGATGTGGTGTTCGGGGGCAAAGAAGACGATCGCATTTTTGGCGATCGCAATTCCGACACATTGTACGGCGATCGCGGCCCCGACACGATCGTCGGTGACAACGGCAACAGCATCGACTTGACCGGTAACAACGGCGACCTGATTTTCGGCGGATCTTCAGGCGACGCGATTGCTGGCAATCAAGGCAGCGACACCGTTTACGCGGGCAAAGGCCCTGACATCGCGACAGGGGGCAAAGAAGAGGACTTGATTTGGGGCGACAAGAACCCGGACACCCTCTACGGCAACAACGGAGACGACTCTCTGTTCGGCGGCGTCCTCAACTCCCAGGGCAGCGACCCCGAGGGCTTCGATTTGCTGTTTGGAGGCGAGGGCAACGACTTGATGAACGGCCAAGAACAAGACGATACCCTCCTGGGCAGCAACGGCCGAGATTTGGTGTTTGGAGGCAAAGGGGGCGATCGCATTTTCGGCGAAACTGACCCAGACACTCTCTACGGCAATCAAGGTTCGGACACGATACTCGGCGACTACGGCAATGCCGCTGGCAGCATAATTGCTACCGAACAAGGCGACTTAATTTTCGGCAACGACACCGGCGACATCATCGGCGGAGGTAGCGGTAACGACAGCATTTTTGCCGGCAAAGCTAACGACTTAGCGGTAGGTGGCAAAGATAACGACATGATTTGGGGCGAACTCGGTTCCGACACGATAGTCGGCGACGAGGGAGACGATTCGCTTTACGGCGGCTTGCAAAACCAGTTAGTGTCGGATGTTGACGGCCGCGATTTGCTATTTGGCGGAGATGGTAACGACTTCCAGGGCGGCGGTGAGAGTTCCGACTCTCTCGGTGGGGGTTTTGGCAATGATACTGTTCGCGGCGGCAAGGATGACGATTGCGTGCACGGAGATGCCGGCGACGACTTGATTTACGGCGATGACGGCACCGATATTTTGTGCGGCGATGAGGGCAACGATACCATTTTTGGCGATCGGGGGGAAAACGATCTAGGCCCCGTGGGTGCTAGCGGCCAGCAAGACTGCATCAACGGTGGCACCGGCGATGACCTTTTATACGGCAATGAAGGGCAAGATACTCTCAACGGGGACGATGGCAATGACACTCTCAATGGAGGAAAAGATGCTGACATTCTCAACGGGGGTGCAGGAGATGACTGGCTGTTTGGCGACGGGGGAGATGATACTTTAATTGGAGGTATTGGGAGCGATCGCTTTGTGTTAAATAGCAACAGCGGTATCGATACAGTGCTCAATTTTGAAGTAGGAACTGACAAGTTTGTCCTCGCCGACGGCTTGAGTTTCGACTCCTTGCGCATTAACTCCACCGCCAACGGCACAGTCCTGCAAGTTGCTACGACTGGTGAGGTTTTGGCTCAGGTTTTTGGATCTAATAATTCTCTGAATGCTGTGGATTTTATGACTCTTGCTCGGTAAGAGAGGACTCATATTATGTCCCGTAAAATAACCAGGATCGGGTTGGTATTGAGGACTCCAGTCCTCCGAAAACTCTCTCTGAATTCCTCACTACCAACCTGATATTGTGGTTTTTTCTTGGGATAGAATCAGGACTGATATCAAATCCGGTAGCATCGTCTGGCTTCAAATCCAGTCCAAATTAAACTGCGGACTGTGCAACCGGATTCGATCTAATTCATCTGCGTTTATCTGTGTTTATCTCCCTGTATCTGCGGTTAAAATAATAGAATGTATTAACCGCAGATGACAAGGGATTGACGCTGTTTCACGCAGAGGTCGAGAAGAGATATATGAATAATTCCGATGCTAAGCTGTTCGGCATTTAAATTGTCTGTCAAAAAAACTCAAAGTCTTGTGGGGCGGGCGTCCCGCCCGCGGAGAATATACAATTTAAATGCGCGAAAGCTTAACAAATTTAATATTACGATTACGCAAAAACCCGGTTGCTTCCAGTAATTTGGTCGTAAACACTCGATCGTGACAACCAGAAACCGTTTTTTTTGGAAGCGTGCGTCCAGGACAGATCGTAGAACTTTAACCGGAGCGTATATGGCTCTATGCACACCACACTTTACGGCTGTTTGTTCAAAAAATCTAATCCTAAAAAAATAGCTGCGATGCTTCCTGCTACACAAATTTCTCGGTTTGATATTTTTGACAAAACTTCGGCAAGCGGCACTAAAACTACTTCAATATCTTCTGTAATATCCAATTGTATTTTGCTAGCCAGCTTGACATTTTTAGCAAAGTATAGGTAAATAGAATTTGTGTCTTTTACGGGGTTATCATATAAGGTTGCTAGTTCCACAATTTCTTCAGCAACATATCCCGTTTCTTCGGCAAGTTCTCTGGCCGCAGCAGATTGCCCGCTTTCTTCAGCAGGATTGAAACCTCCGGCCGGCAGTTCCAGCAAAATCTCGCGTGCCCCATGCCTGTATTGGCGCACAAATACAAGTTCTTGCTGCTCTGTCGTGGCAAATATTAGGGCGATATTGGGTCGGATATGAACAAAAAAGTCGTCGATAATTTGTCCGCTTGGCAATTCTATTTCATCTTGTCTAACCTGACACCACTTGTTGTTAATAACGAAGCGCGACCGCAATAATTTCCATTTAGTTAAATTTTTCATATCGCCATAATGCTAAACTTTCAGCGTCATCCGAAGGCACAATTTTCCCATCAATAATTTATTTCAAATCTCAAATTTCACTCAGCCGCCATGCCATACAAAACATTACTCCCAAGATTTTGGGAAGACTTACAAAAATTGACTGTTAATTCTCTAGCACGCGGATTGTTGGCGATCGAGTCACTGAGTTTGAGTCTAGCAGTCGCCGCCGCAGTTGCAGCAGTGCCCGCAGCACAGCAACCAGCAAATGCTTCTACAGTCACAAGTTGGCAATTCGATCCGGCGACGAATCAGTTAGAAATTACTCTCCCAGAGGGAACAACGCCCAAGTATTCTCTACTCAATCCCAGTCAAATGGCTGTGGATTTGCCCAATACGGAGATCGCAGTAGATGCAACTCAGCTATACCCGCAAGGCACAGTGCGTTCTGTGGAGGTGAGTCAACTTCAACCGGGAACGGCGAGAATTATGGTCAATTTGGCTCCCGGAGTCGGTTTCAGCGCAGGGAAAGTTCAATTCCAAAGAATCGGAGTAGAAAATCGCTGGGTGTTGCGTCCCTCGATCGAACCGACTTCGAGTATGGAAACTCGGGAAACTCAATCCCAGCCTGTAATAGAAGTACCGCAAAACCAGCCGCCGAGATATCCCAACTCAACTGCTGCAACAGAGGTCGATCGAGCTGAGCCTCCTACTTCCCCGAATCCCGCTACAAATTCTTGGCAGCAGCCAACTCCAAACGACCAAATCCGGCCGATAACACTGCCTTTAGTTAATTTTCCCCTTAACGAACGCCGTGGGGTACAAGCTGCTGCTGTAACCCGCTTAGATCCTCCAAGAACGGCGGCTGCTGCACCCCAACAGCGGATGCTTATTTTTGGTGAACCACTTCCTCGGGGACGATCGAATGCTGGTTAGCAGGCTACAGTCAAGTTTGATGAAATTCTTGTGGGGAGTAGGGTTGGGCCTCCCGCCAGCCCGAAAAATACAGTGCAAGATGCCCGACAGCTTATGAAATAAAGTAGGGACTTAGGCCAAGCCTAAGTCCCACCACATATCTGTATTTCACCTAACTTAAAACCGCTATATCGGCGATTTAGAAACTTTGACCTTCAGTCGTTGGAGCTATCGAACCCGGTTGGTTGAGGAACAGGTTTTTAGCGCCGTCGTTTTGGTAGATACAGTTAATTTCGGGTTGAGCTTCTAGGGGGCCGGTGAAGCCAAAGGTGTTCATGCGATTTTTGCACTCTCGCACTTGGTTTTGGCTGATGAGTTTTCTTTGTTCCAGAATTGCCCAGTTATTGGTTCGCAGGACGCATCCGGGGCGCATACTCGGCTGCGAGATGTAGACGTTGAAGGGGTTGAGGGTGACGTAGAGCCGCATATCTGTCACCATAGCGCTTGCTCCAAACTGCACGCAAAGTTCTGGGTTCGGGGCGCTGCGATCGATAAATTCGCGCGATGCTACGTTCTCTGGGCTAATGGTAGCGGTGGAGCTAAAAGCAATGCCAATCCCAATTCCCAGAATAAAGACGGCTGTTAAAATCCCAAGGGTGGCGGAATTCAGGAAAGAGGGTTTGCCGGACTGAGGTTGGCGGCGCGACGGTGCGCCAAACAAGCCGGAGTCTTCATCTCCCCGGGATGGGTCGCCGTTGAATCTGTCGTCGTTGTAGGATTTAGGTTTGCGTTTCATATAAGGTTCCGTCAGTTCTGGAGACTCAACAGGTAGTAGTTTGTTATTTTTAACAGAGCTCGCCTTTCTAATATTATGGCGCTAGGAAGGTTGTTGCTACAGGCCAGGACGGCCTCTGTGGCTTTGGCGTGGGGTTCACAGCTCGCGATCGACCAAGGGGCTGCCTTGTGTGAATTTTCAGATTTCAATAAAATAACTGAAAGTGACACACTCTTGCACAGCGGAGGAATCCGGCTCAAGATTGTTGACAAATTTTAACATTTTACAAGTCAGGAGGTATAGATTAGTGTCTGTCGAAATTATTCAAAAGCCTTCCACAGTCCGCAAGCTTGCACCGCGCTACCGCGTTCTGCTGCACAATGATGATTTCAATCCTATGGAGTACGTGGTGCAGACTTTGATGGCGACGGTACCGAGTCTGACTCAGCCACAGGCGGTAAATGTGATGATGGAAGCCCATACTAACGGGATGGGATTGGTGATTGTTTGCGCTCTCGAACACGCTGAGTTTTACGCTGAAACACTCAATAATCACGGATTGAGCAGCACCATTGAACCTGACGATTAGAACCTAACGGTACTGCAACGGATTCGCCCAGCCGGTTTCAGACTCATACCGTCCACCGTCATACCAAAAAGCCAAGGGTTAGGCCCTTGGCTTTTTGGTATATTTAATCCGGTAGATATGGAAATTTGAAGAGCATAGGTTGTTCGGAACGGCCGGAAGTGCTTCGGAGCTAGGCGAGATCGATCGCCAATTTCAACTCTCCAATCTCAAATCTTGATTCGAGGAAATTAATAACGTCCTCCTCCGCCTCCTCCTGCGCGACCAAATTTTCCAGGGCCGCCGCCCCGGTTGCCGCCACCCCGGCCGCCTTCATCTTCGCGGGGCTTGGCTTTGTTAACTTTGAGGTCGCGACCCATCCACTCTGCTCCGTCGAGAGCACTAATGGCTGCATCTTCTTCTGCATCTGTGGACATTTCTACAAAACCGAAGCCGCGGGGGCGACTGGTTTCTCTGTCGGTAGGTAGATGTACTCGCTTAACGGTTCCGTATTCGGCGAAGACGGTGGTGATGTCTTCTTGGGTAACTTGGTAGGATAAGTTACCGACGTATATCGACATGAGGAATAACTCCAAAATTTAGACAGTGCGAAGATTTCAGTTTCGGAGAGTCCCCTGCCGATACAGAAGGGCAAGTTTTTAGACAATTCTGTAGCAATGAACAAAGCCTGCAACTGAATCTGATTCACACTTGGTACTTTAACATAGAATAGCGTCTTTTGAGTAGGTTTCAGGAGTTAATTAGGTAGTTCAAATTAAACGTAAAACTTTTAGGGTATTCAGAAAGCCGGTTCCTCGGTTTGATGTTTTGGCAAGGTGGAAGCACAGAAAGTTGTGGTGCCGACTCTCACCGCAGGAAAGATACGTCTACCTTGCCAAAATTGGTACTCAAAGCTAGATTCAGGTTTTCCAGGGCTTTGACTAACCAAACCACGCCTTCTCGGGTACTGAATTCGTAGTGACCGAACAAAATTGCTAACCGCTTTTCTAGGTATGGCTTGACTTTGCCGCAAATTAGTACGATCTTCAGCAGCAAACCTGTGGTTTGGGTGGGGCCGAGGTTTGAGATCAGGTCGATGAAAACAAAGTGGTTGGGCCGCACAGGACTCTCTACTACTAGAAAGTTCAATAACTGGCTGCAAGTTCTGATCATTAAAAATTCGTTAAACTTCTGACCCTCGCTGTGAGGAAGGGTATTTTGTAGTTGCTTATACAATTTTTCGTTAAATAGACGTTTGCCGTAGCGGTCGTCGGTGACAGAAGAAATCAGGTATTCGTACAAGTCGTCTTTAAAGGAGCCGTAGGACTGAGTTGTGCTGGCGTTCGTCCTGAACCGGCTCGCTAGCTGTCTGTAGGTATCGGCTCCTTCTACTTTTCCCACAAATTGCTTGAGGGCAAAGAACAGTTCCGGGTCGCTCAACAGCGTCGGGTTTTTTATAGGCTGTATATTTCTGCCAAAGGAAATTGATGTTTCCCGACGTGCTATTTGGGCTTTCCTCACTTGATGAGCGACGTATTGCGAGAGGTTGACTTCAAATTGCTGCTGCTTTTGAGCTTGGATTTTTTTAATGATTTTCTGCTGTTCGTAGGTACTGTCGTCACTGAGGAGGCAGTGTTTGTAGAGGTAAGGATAGCGAGGAATTAAGTTTCCCAGGGCAAGGCTAGCGGGGGTTTTGCTGTGGCTGCTGTCTTCATTGCTGTGAGTGATGACTTTGGCTAAGCGTTGGAGGGTGAGGTACTGTTCGCTTTCGGTAAATTGATTTACTAATTTGGGGATGGAATGAGTCGCCCGCGATCGACTGTATCCAAATAATATTTTCGGGGCTTCTTCAAACAGAGCGATCAATTCAGGGATGGCTGCTTGCTTGCTGGGGTATGTTTGCCAGCGGTTGATCAGGATGTGGCAGCAGCGGTTGAGGATGTACTTGAATTCTTGTTCGGCGTGTTTTGAGGCTGCTATTTTTTCGAGTGCGTCGGCGACGGATCGATCGGGATATCCGGTACCTTGGATAAACAAAGTGCGAAAACGGCTGATGAGTTCGGCCGGCGGCTCTACTTGTACCAACTCCATCCAGTGGTTGTAAAGTAGCTGTTCTTCTTCTTCGTGGCTTTGTCTGTTGTAGTCGTTCACTGTGGATTAACCCTCCGAGGCTGGGGCAGGAGCTTTCAACGCTATTAGCTTAATGAATTGGCAGTTCAAGGGCAACAATTGAGTCAAGCGAGTTTTTCGCCGGATGAGGCTTAGGGGTAGAAGCTGCGAGCAGCTTAAGCCGATCGATATTTTTTGCTTAGTTAAACTATTTACCAACACCAGCATGACATGAATTGTTGCTAATTAGCAAGGCCTAAAATCACCCTAGACTTTGTAAAGTATTGGTAAAGATTGGGGATGGGTACGGGAGGATTTCTTAGTTGGCTGACGATTTAATATTAGGATTGTCAAGGTCAATCCTCGTCGGCAGCCCTCAATCAGTTAAATGTGAGGTCTGGCGAGGTAGGATTAGCTGTGAAAATAATTATTTGAAATGTGAGTGCTGGTTATGGTTTGTCGCGTAAGTATCGCCCAACTTGCTGAAATTTTAACTGTACCTTTGCCTGCTGTGTCTGAAGGCGTTTTGACCGCTTTAGGGACAGGTATTGCCACAGATACGCGCACTCTTGAGGGAGGCGAAGTATTTTTGGCGCTGCGGGGAGACAATTTTGACGGCCATCAATTTGTGGCAAAAGCCCGAGATTTGGGTGCGATAGCAGCGATTGTCGATCGAGATTGGCAAGAGGAATTGCCTAATTTTCCGCTGTTGCGCGTTGACGATACTTTAAAAGCTTATCAGTCGATCGCCCGTTGGTGGCGCGACCAATTCAGTATACCTATAGTTGCTATTACTGGTTCTGTAGGTAAAACTACTGTTAAAGAGTTAATTGCGGCGGTTTTGTCAACGAGTGGAAATGTTCTTAAAACTCAATATAACTACAACAATGAAATTGGAGTACCAAAAACTCTGTTGGAGCTTTCACCGGCACACAATTATGCTGTAATTGAAATGGGAATGCGCGCGAGTGGCGAAATTGCGCTGCTGTCGCAAATTGCGCGTCCTACTGTGGCGGTAATTACTAATGTAGGAACGGCACATATCGGGCGACTGGGTTCGGAAGAGGCGATCGCCCAAGCTAAGTGCGAACTGTTAGCCGAAATGCCTGCTGATAGCATTGCTATTCTCAATCACGATTGTGACAGATTAATCGCAACTGCGGCCAAAGTTTGGTCGGGAAAAACTTTAACTTACGGTTTAGAAAGCGGGGATTTGTGCGGGGAATTGCTGAATCATAATACAATGTTTGTAGAAGGTCTGGAATTGCCGCTGCCGCTGCCGGGACAGCACAATGCTGTAAATTATTTGGCGGCTTTGGCGGTAGGAAAAGTGTTAGGTATTGATTGGGAAGTTTTAAAGCAAGGTTTGTCTGTGCAGTTACCGGATGGAAGGGCGCGCCGCTACGATTTGCCGCAGGATATTGTGATTTTGGATGAGACTTACAATGCTGGTTTGGAGTCGATGTTGGCCGCCCTGAGACTGTTAGCAGATACTCCTGGAAAGCGCCGGATTGCGGTGTTGGGAACCATGAAGGAATTGGGCGACAGGGCGATCGAATTTCACCGACAAGTGGGAACGGCGGCGCGAGATTTGCATCTTGATGCTTTATTTGTTTTTGCTGATTTTGAGGAAGCGGCGGCGATGGCTGCGGGTGCGGCGGGTTTGCCTTTTGTGGAGGTAGAAGATATTGCGAGGGAGAATTCCCGAGAAGATTTAGCAAGGCATTTAATGGAGTTTGTCACACCGGGCGATCGCATTTTATTTAAGGCCTCTCATTCGGTGGAGTTAAATCGAGTTGTGGAGAAGTTTCGCGCTGATTTGGCTGGCGAATAATATCCTGTCCGCGTCAAGAATTATAATTAAGTTCGTAGTGAGGACTAAAGTCTTCCTAAAACTCGCTCGGAGTGAAGTCCTCGCTACAAACTCATGTATTGCACAATATGATATCATCTCCAAAGTACGCGCGTGCGGAGCTATCCCGAAGGGAATCGCCCTGCTTCACTCTCCTGACTGAATTTGACTTCTCACCCACTCCCGGAATAAGCGAATTAAAGCATTTTCTTTTGTAGTCCTCCTCAATTCCAAAAAGCGCAGCATATCAACTTGCGACAAAAAAGGAAAAGTCGGAGAAACATTTCTTTCTCCATATTCCTGTGCTTCCAACTGATAAATTATTAAACGGTTTCCGTCGTAGCGCCAAACTTCCGGCACGCCTAAACTTGCATATAAAGAAAGTCGATCGATCGAACTACTTGTAACGTCAATTTCCACAACTAAATCTGGCGGCGGATCTTGATTGAGATCGATTTGTTCTTTGTCCCAAACCACATCCTCATTTTCGATATAGTAGCACTGATCCGGTTCCAAACCGCGAGCCAAATCCTCGCGCCTGCAAGTTAGAGAACCCAAACTACAAATTTCAACATTCAATTCATCACTCACGCTTTCTACAAAACGTCCCAATATTTTTTTGTACTTTTCGTGGGGTGCTGATGGAGTCATAATTTCTAAATTTCCGCGATCGTAAGTCAGGCGAATTCCTCTCTGTTGGGCTAACTCATTCAGCAGGGATTCGTATGTTTTCCAGCTAATGTTTTTCAGCAGAATTCCGCTACTTTGACTCGGGATCAGGGTGGCTGTCATGGCTACCTGCCTGGGTTGTAAATTATTGATTGTATATTAGCAAACATTATCTTGATTGATGCGCGATCGCCCTTTTAGAGCGACTTTTGAAGCGAGCATCTCTTTCGGAGAGTAAAAAGCATTTTTTAGGAGTGTGAAAATAAAATTGGGATAAGCCCAGACGTATCTAAGTTTTACTGTCAAGTGCGATGGAAATCTTGTGGGGAGTTGGGGTTGGGCGTCTCGCCCGCCCGAAAAATACAATTTAGATCCGCCTTGGCTTATTCCCATTGATCGAGGTTAAAAACTAAATTTTTCTAGTTTTTAACCTTGGTGATTGAGTGCGACGAATCGATTCGTCGCACTCAATACATTACTTCGCAGCTTGACGCTCTTTTGCCGCTTTGATCACTTCTTCAGCGATGTTATTCGGACAAGGAGCATAGTGCGAGAAGGACATGGAAAACTGGCCGCGCCCAGAGGTCATAGTACGCAAATCGCTAATGTAACCAAACATTTCGCTCAACGGCACATCTGCCTTGATCCGCGCTCCTGTTTGTCCTGTCTCCTGAGATTTCATCATCCCCCGGCGGCGGTTGAGGTCGCCGATCACGTCGCCCATGTAATCATCTGGAGTGAATACATCGACATTCATAATCGGTTCGAGCAACTGAGGCCCGGCTTTCGGCAAAGACTGCCGATAAGCCGCTTTGGCAGCAATTTCAAAGGCCATTGCTGACGAGTCAACGGGGTGGAAACCGCCTTCTAGTAGGGTGAATTTCAAGTCCAAGCAGGGGAATCCGGCCAAGACGCCTTTGTCGATGCAGCTTTCAAAGCCTTTTTCGACCGCTGGCCAATATTCTCTCGGTACGCTACCACCGGTCACTTTGGACTCAAACTGGAAGCCACTTCCCACCTCACCAGGCTCGATCACATAGCCGATTTTGGCAAATTGACCGGAACCACCTGATTGCTTTTTGTGGGTGTATTCGTCTTCGAGGCGCTTGGTAATCGACTCGCGGTAGGCTACCTGTGGTTCGCCGACTTCTACTTCGATGCCGTGGGTGCGCTTGAGAATGTCTACTTTGATGTCGAGGTGTAACTCGCCCATCCCCTTGAGAATCGTTTCGCCGCTTTCTTGATCCGTCACCATGTGGAAGGATGGGTCTTCTTGCACCATCTTGGTGAGGGCTGCTCCCATTTTTTCTTCGCCGCCTTTTTGTTTCGGTTTGACCGAAATCGAAATAACGGGATCGGGGAATACCATCGGCTCTAGGGTTGCGGGATTTTTGGGATCGCAGATAGTGTGTCCGGTGCGGACGTTTTTCATGCCGACGATCGCCACAATGTCCCCTGCTTGGGCCGATTCAATTTCTTCGCGAGAGTTGGCGTGCATCTCCACCAAACGGCTGACGCGCTCGGTTTTGCCGGTGGCGGTGTTGAGTATGGTGTCGCCCTTGGACAGAGTACCGGAGTACAGGCGCGTGAAGGTTAAAGCACCGTAGCGATCGTCCATGATCTTAAACGCCAGTGCCCGCAATGGCTTATTGGGATCGACAACGGCAAATTCGCCGGTTTCATGCCCATCGAGATCGACTTCTGGCTGCGGTGTGACTTCCATCGGGTTCGGCAGGTAGTCAACTACAGCATCGAGAACCAACTGCACGCCTTTGTTTTTAAACGATGAGCCGCAGTAGGTGGGGAAAAATGCCCGATCGCGAGTACCTTTGCGAATGCAGCGCTTGAGGTCGTCGAGGCTCGGCTCGTTGCCTTCGAGATACTGTTCCATCACAGTGTCGTCTTGCTCGACGGCCAGTTCGATCAACTTTTCGCGCCAAGTTTCGACATCATCGACCATATCAGCCGGGACATCTTTAATTGTATAGTTCATCGGATCGCCGGAGTCATCCCAGATCCAGGCTTTGCGGGTCAGCAAATCGACTACGCCGCAAAACTTTTCTTCTATGCCGATCGGCAATACCATTACCATCGGTTTAGCGCCAAGGATTTTATCGACTTGCTGGACAACGCGGTAAAAATCTGCACCGGTGCGATCGAGCTTGTTGATGTAGATAACGCGAGCGACTTTGGAATCGTTAGCGTAGCGCCAGTTGGTTTCCGATTGCGGTTCAACTCCACCCGAACCGCAGAACACACCGATGCCACCATCGAGAACCTTCAAAGAACGGTAAACTTCGATCGTAAAATCGACGTGTCCCGGGGTATCGATGATGTTGAGCTGATGCTCGTTCCAGAAGCAGGTGGTAGCAGCGGATTGAATCGTAATCCCGCGCTCTTGCTCCTGTTCCATGAAGTCAGTCGTCGCCGCGCCTTCGTGAACTTCACCTATTTTGTGGATTTTACCTGTCAGTTTCAGGATTCTTTCAGTTGTGGTGGTCTTGCCAGCATCTACGTGGGCGAAGATGCCGATATTTCGATAACGAGTGAGATCTTTCATAATTACTGTTGAGATTAAATGCGACGAACCGTCGGCGACCACCTGCAAGCGTGACAAGCGAGGAATCAATGTTGCCTGGTAAGGCCAGTACAGGCTAGATTTTCTTTCCCTGTTTCTGGCAGGACTATCTTAATTTTGACACTTCCCCGTCATTCCTGCGAAGGATTTTTGGTTTAATCAGTACGGGAATCCTTACAATTCATAAAAATACCCTAGACCAAGGGAAAAATCCTCTGTGAAAGTTAGGTTGGGTTCAGAAAGTAGGTTGGCTTGAGGCACTCGTACCCAACAAATTCGTGTTTTTGACGCTTCGCTCAACCTGATATTTTGCACCATTGTCAGCAAAACGGTATAAAGCGGGTTTTCCTGACAAAAAACCTCAGATTTTACGTGACTTTGTGGCAAGAAACCCGGTTTCTGACATTAAATCTGACATTAAATAGGTAGGTGCAAATAAATCAGCCTACCGGGAGAGGGCGCGTGAGTACAGCAATAAACTGCCGGCTTTGATAGATATTCGCTTAACCCGACCCTACAAAATATTATTAAAAACACCGTTGCTGCGTCCAGGAATATCTAAGTCAAAATCGACCCGCTCATCATCCGCTGATATCTCCGCTCCAATTCATCCCGCACCACCGGCCATTGATTCAAACTTTCATCATTCTCAATTACCATTTGAGCCGCCGCCCTCGCCAACTCCAAAACCTCCTGATCCTCCACCAAACTGGCTAAAGCAAAATCCGGCAAACCCGACTGCCGAGTTCCCAAAACCTGACCCGGGCCTCGCAATCTCATGTCCATTTCCGCAATAAAAAAGCCATCTTGAGATTGTTCTAAAACCTTCATTCTCTGCATAGCTTCCGCAGTTTTGGAACCGGGCATTAACAAACAATAAGAACGGTTGCTCCCCCGACCGACTCGACCCCGCAACTGGTGCAGTTGCGACAGTCCGAAACGCTCAGAATTTTCAATCAGCATTACCGTTGCATTCGGCACGTCTACTCCCACTTCGACGACAGTAGTAGATACTAAAATATCAGTTTCTTTGTCTCGAAACTTAGTAATTGCCTCATCTTTGTCAGCACTGCTCATCCTACCGTGGAGCAAACCCACCTTAAACTCAGGAAAGACACTTTTTTCAAGTTTTTCTTTTTCCTCAATTGCCGATCGCACGTCCAACTTTTCCGACTCCTCCACCAGCGGTAGCACCACATAAACTTGACGCCCGCTCGCCACTTCCCGCCGAATCAAATCGTAAGCTTGAATGCGTTCTTTGGCAGACAGTACAGTGGTTTGAATCGCCTGCCTACCGGGGGGAAGTTCATCAATTTGACTCACATCTAAATCCCCGTGCAGCGTCAGCGCCAGCGTCCGGGGAATGGGAGTTGCCGTCATCGTCAAAACGTGGGGAGCTTCGCCTTTTTGCTGCAATTTAGCGCGCTGTTGCACGCCGAATCTGTGCTGTTCGTCAATTACTGCCAAACCCAATTTATGGAAATTAACTGTATCTTGAATCAGCGCGTGAGTTCCCACTAAAACCGGCAATTCTCCGGTTTCTAACTGGTTGTGAATTTCCCGGCGCTTGGCTATTTTTGTGGAACCAGTTAACAGTTCGACAGACAAGTGCATCAAGTTAAACCAACCTACCAATTTGCGATAGTGCTGTTCTGCTAAAACTTCTGTCGGTGCCATTAAAGCGGCTTGATAGCCGGATTGAATTGCTGCTAGCATTGCCACGACGGCTACTACAGTTTTGCCAGCGCCGACATCGCCTTGCACCAATCTGTTCATCGGTTGTGGCGAAGCTAAATCGTTGAGGATGTCGTTAATTACTCTTTCCTGAGCATTAGTCAAAGCAAAAGGCAAGATTTCATAAAAATGTTCGATCAATTTGCCACTAGGAATGATGACTGCACTAGCTTGAGCTTTCCTTTGGGTTTGGCGGCGCTTTAAAAGTCCTAATTGCAGGTAGAAAAATTCGTCAAAAACTAAGCGGCGGCGGGCGGCGGCCAAACAATCTCGATCGAGCGGAAAGTGAATATTAGTCACGGCATCGGCTAAACCCATTAAACCGTAACGCTCGCGCAAATCTTCCGGTAGGGATTCCGGCAACATTTTCGCCGCCGGCATTGCAGCCAAAATCGATCGCCTCACCGAACCAGCATCGACCCCCTCCGTCAGCGGATAAACTGGTATCAGGCGGCCGACTTTCATTGATTCGATCGCACCGCCGGAGTCGTCTAATACTTCTAACTCAGGATTTTCTAAAGTAATTCCATATTTACCCTGCTTCACCAACCCGGAAGCTGCCAGCACCGCACCAGTACAATACTCGCGCTTTTTGAATTCTTGCCAACCGCGATTGCTGTAGCGAGGACCTGCAAAAAAACGACTAATTTTTATCTCTCCGGTGCGGTCTTTTAAAATTACTTCTAATATGGTTAATTTCTTATTCTTCGGACTAGAAAAGCAATTGCAGCGCTTTACTTCAGCGATTAAAGTGACAGTTTCCCCGGCTACTAGCTCGCGAATTTGTACTTGCTTTGCATAGTCGATGTGGTTGCGGGGATAGTAGTAAAGCAAGTCATATACAGTGTATAAACCCAGTTTTGCCAAGCGGTTGCCGTTGGCGGGGCCGATGCCGGTGACGCGGGTTAACTGTTGGTCGAGAGTCAGGCTTGGTGGTGGGGGTGCTGTACTCAGGGGTGCTGTTCGGGGAACGGAAAGTGCTGGGGCGGTTGGTTGGGGAGCGTTTGCGGGTCTGACTTGTGCTACTTGTTCTTGCTGGTGGCGAGTTTCTTGTTCCCAAACTTGCTCCAGTTGCCTGAGAAAACTGACCGTAATGGCGATCGAATGTTGGCGCTGTTCGATATCTTTCTGAGGGTAGATGTCAAATTCAGCGGCTAGTTGTCTGGCTCGATCGCGCGAAGGAGCGGCGACACCACCTGCCAACTGTCTCAAGCTGAGGCCCAGAAACTCGCTGAAGCGGTATTGACTGCCTTGGAGGTCGTTAAATCCGCGATCGGCTTCTACGGAAAGAGCTTTTTGCAATCGCTGCCATTCGGGTCGATCGATAGTCATATCAATTTTAGATTTTAGATTTTAGATTTTAGATTTTAACTTTTTAAATTTTAACTTTTTCTTTTAAGAAGCTTCCACCAAAAAAGTATAACACCGAGAAACCGGGTTTCTTTAAGAAACCCGGTTTCCAATAGCTTAAAAGTTGTACGTTTTTCCTTCTTCCTTCTTCCCTCTTCCTTCTTCCCTCTTCCTTCTTCCCTCTTCCTTCTTCCTTCTTCCTTCAACCTCCGATCAATCTTCAAACCAACTCGATCGCCAAGCCGACTCAGCGTCCACCACAGCAAGTTCCCGCTGCTTTTTCTGATAATCGCGGCCCAGCGAGTTCAACTTTACAGAGAGGTTGCGAATTTGCTGACGCCAAGCCGAGGTTCCCGCATCGGCAAACTCTATTTCCGACAGCCGCAGTTTAATCGCTGTAATGTGCAGCGCCTTACTACTTAAAGTTTCGGCCAATTTTCGCGATGCTGGTGAGGCATCGGTTTCGATGATTAAGTTTAATAAGTTAGGCGGCCCCGCAACGCTGTCGCCGGAGGATTCAGCACCAGAAGCAGCTTCTAGAACAGGTTCTGGCAATTGACTGGGCAACATTCCCGATTGTTGCAGCAAGCGGTTGGTGTCGCGAGAAAGCAGCTTGAGTATATGGGCGATCGACTTTTCAATACTATTTTGCCAGCGCGCCAAACTTTCGGGGGAATTGGCACTTGGCAATTGGTAATTTGCCAATGCAAATAGATAGTTAATAGCGGAAACTTCGTTTTTTTCCTCTTTTTTTTCCTTTATTTCTTCCTCTTCTTCCTCTTCTTCTTCTTCCTCTTCTTCCTCTTCTTCTTCTTCCTCTTCTTCCTCTTCTTCCTCTTCTTCCTCTTCTTCTTCCTGTTCTTCTTCGTCGGATTCATTCGTCACTAGAGATCGCAATTTTTCCTCTGACGCCGCAGCCAAAGCCCTTACAGACTGCTGCATTTTTTGCCGTCCGTCGAAGGACAACTTGAGAAAGGACTCCGGTACTGCTTGAGTGCAAAGGTGATAGCAAGCCAAAATTAACTGCTGCCGCACCGCTTGTCCCAACGCAGTTAAATAACCATCGTAGGTACTGCGAAACTCCAAATTCAAGGCTGCTAAAGCCTCTTCGAGTCCTGCCAAATCTTGCTCTATTCGCTCTCTTGCTCGCACCATATCTCTCGTATAAAATTAAAATAGGAGGCGGGCAAAAAAACCAGATTTCTGCCACAAATTGTCTGAGTTTCCATTTAATACTGGTTATAAACCGGGTGTTTTGTACGCAGTCCGGGAGTCCTGTAAAAATTAAAAATTAAAAATGCAAAAAATCAAGTTTTCACATTTTTAATTTTTAATTCTCAATCTTAATTTGGGATTATTTAGCACCCATTTGGGCTGCCACTTCATCGGCAAAGTTAGCTTCTACCTTTTCAATGCCTTCGCCCAAGACAAAACGCACGAAGCGGCGCACTTGGACATTTTCTCCAATTTGGGCGATCGTTTGTTTCACCAACTCTTCCACCGAGATATTCTGATCTTTAATAAAAGGCTGATCCATCAAAGATAACTCTTTCATGCGCTTCTCAATCCGCCCTTGAACAATCTTTTCTTTGATGTTTTCCGGCTTGTTGCCCAAGTCATCTTTGCCCATTTCAATTGCCTTTTCTCTTTCGACAACTTCGGCGGGGATATCTTCAACTTTCACATATTCCACATTCGGGCAAGCTGCAATTTGCATCGCAATATTCCGCACCAAAGTTTGGAATTCTTCGCGGCGGGCGACAAAATCTGTTTCGCAGTTAACTTCCACCAAAACTCCCACGCGGCCGCCGGTGTGAATGTAGCTGCCTACTATACCTTCTGAGGCAACTCGTCCACCTTTGGTACCTGCCGAAGCCAGACCTTTTTTCCGCAGCCACTCAATGGATGTTTCCATATTGCCTTCGTTTTCAACGAGGGCTTTTTTGCAGTCCATCATGCCCGCGCCCGTTTTTTCGCGCAGTTCTTTAACAAGTTTTGCAGATATGTCCGCCATCTTCTTTAAGTTCCCAATCAAAATTACTTATTAGTCATTAGTCATCAGTCATTAGTCATCAGTCATTAGTCACTAATTTTAATGTTAATGATTAGACCAGAGTGAAGAAATACCCAGTCGATATTAGTACCGACTTTGTAGGTGTAGCGCCAGAATTAATTCTGGCTCTGACACAATGAATGCTTTTGCCCGAACTCTACTAATGACTTAGACTCGTGCCATGTACAATTAAAAATTAAAAATATCCAACAAAAAATAATAATTTTTAATTTTCAATCTTTAATTTTTAATTTCCTGGTGTCAGATTTCGAGGGCAATACTAGCTCTCGGTTTCTTCGCCGTCAGCGTCAGCGGCGTCGTCGGGATCTACATAATCGGGATCATCCAATTCTTCGATTTCGACATCATATTCAGCGCCTTCGTAACCACCCTCGTAGTCGTAGTCTTCATCAGAGTCGCCGCCCTGCTGACCGTGACGACCTTCGTAGATGGCATCAGCTAACTTGCCGACAATCAGCTTGATCGATCGAATAGCATCGTCGTTCGCCGGAATCGCAATGTCAACCAAATCCGGGTCGCAGTTGGTATCCAACAGAGAGACGATCGGAATTCCCAACTTTTGGCATTCCAACACCGCATTATACTCGCGGCGTTGGTCTACCAGCACCACTCCGTCGGGAATCTTCCGCATAGATTTAATCCCGCCCAGATATTTCTGGAGTTTTGCCATTTCTCGGCGCAGCACAGAAGCTTCTTTTTTCGGCAGCAAATCGAGCGCGCCGATTTCCTCGCGGCGCTCCAAATCCTTGAGGCGCTCCACGCGGGACTTAATCGTCGTCCAGTTGGTGAGCATTCCCCCCAACCAGCGCTGGTTGACGTAATAAGCACCGCAGCGTTGAGCTTCTTGGGCTACAATCCCGGCAGCTTGGCGCTTCGTACCCACGAACAAAAACTTTTTGCCTTTTTCTGAGGCAACTCTCATGTACTCGTAGGCGTCTTCCATAAGCTGAGCGGTTTGCACGAGGTCGATGATGTGAACCCCGTTGCGCTCTGTAAAAATGTAGGGAGACATTTTCGGGTTCCAACGACGGGTTTGGTGTCCGAAGTGAACCCCTGACTCTAACATTTGAGCCAAACTGACTACTGGCATTGTATTTTTAACTCCTAATTCGGGTTAATCCTCCACCCGGTCGTATTTCTGAAGGTTTGCGCCCTAGAAACACCCGAAAACCCGGATGTGCGAATTTAAACAACTTTTCTAGTTTATCACAAAGCGCGCTACTTTTTCTGACAATCTGATATCGGTAGGGTTGGCTTGGCACCCGGAGGTGATGATTTAATGGGCGGGTTGGGTGCGGGGTGTGCACGCTGCGGTTAAAGTTACTCACAAGCGCTTCTTACAAACGAAAAATGCCGGTGGGAGGTTGCCGAAGCCTTTGGTTCGCTTGTGAGAGAATGGCGTTGTTGGTGGGCCTCTTGTGCCTTCTACCTTCGATCGAGCTAGTATCGATTTTTTTCGATCGGCAATTCAGTCAGCTTTAGTAGCCTGCCCTCTCCATCCGCAAAAATCCCAAAACTAAAAACGCCATGCCCATACCCATTCTCGTCCTGCTTGAAGTTCTAATTGTCATCGCACTTTCGAGACTTGTAGGTTTAGGATTTCGAGCGATCAAACAACCTCAAGTCATTGGAGAAATTGTAGCAGGAATTATGCTGGGACCTTCTCTGTTTGGCTTAGTTGCACCAGATTTAGCAACAGCACTTTTTCCAGCCGAAGCCGTTCCCTTCCTCAACGTGCTATCTGAGGTGGGGCTAATATTTTTCATGTTTTTGATTGGTTTGGAACTGAATCCAAAGTATCTCAAAAGCAATTTAGATATAGCGATTTTAACTTCCCACGTCAGCATTCTAGTGCCGTTTTCTCTAGGAAGCTTGCTAGCGCTACTGCTGTATCCCATAGTTTCAAATAATAGCGTTTCGTTTACAGCCTTTGCCCTATTTTTGGGCGCTGCGATGTCAATTACTGCCTTTCCGGTGCTAGCAAGAATTATTACAGAACACAACTTGCAGAATACAAAATTGGGGACTCTGGCCCTGACTTGCGCGGCGGTAGATGACGTAACGGCGTGGTGTTTGTTAGCGGTGGCGATCGCAGTTACTCGTACTAATTCGATGCTCGGTGCTTTGCCGACAATTATTGCATCTTTAATTTACATCGGTTTCATGCTGACTGTAGTCCGCTGGTTCTTGCAGCGGCTTTCCAAGCAGTACAACCGCACGGGTAGATTAACACAGTTAGTGCTTTCGGGAATTTACATGGGAGTTGTAGCTTCTGCCTTAATTACTGAATGGATCGGCATTCATTTAATTTTCGGTGCATTTTTGCTGGGTGCTGCCATGCCTAAAAATGCGGGATTAACCAGAGAATTAGCAGAAAAAACCGAAGACTTTGTACTAATATTTCTGCTGCCAATATTTTTTGCTTACAGCGGCTTGCGGACTCAAATCGGCCTGCTCAACAGTCCAGAATTGTGGCTGCTGTGTGCCGCAGTTTTAGGAGTGGCTATTATTGGGAAATATGTCGGCACTTACGTTGCGGCCAGAGTTTGTGGCATCAGCAACCGCGAAGCTTCAGCGCTGGGATGGCTGATGAATACTCGCGGTTTGACTGAACTAATTGTGCTCAATATCGGTCTTTCGCTGGGCGTAGTTTCGCCGCTCCTATTTACGATGTTAGTCATCATGGCGTTAGTGACAACTTTTATGACTTCGCCGCTGTTGGAGTGGACTTATCCAAAACGGTTAATTAAATTAGATATTTCAGAAGTTAACTCTGAGGATTCAGAATTAGAAGATTCACAAATTGCTGACAGCAGCGAAGAAAATGCTAACAAATTGCTGCCCACTTATCGAATTTTAGTACCTGTTGCCAATCCCAGCACGCAGAAAGGTTTACTGCGACTAGCGGTAGCGCTGGCGCAGCCGGCTGCTGGTATGGGTGGTGATGATTTACAGTCGGCGGCGGTTCATCCTCTGAGTTTGATAGAATTAAATGATGACTATGCTTTTGAAAGTACGCCTGCGGAAGCCGATCGCATTATTCAAGAGCGTCGCTCGAAATTATCAGAATTGATTGATACTTTGGAACTGCCGGAGGCCCGCAAATTCGTACATCCCATCATTCGGATTACTAATGATGTCGCCCGGGAAACGGCACAAATTGCGGAGATCGATCGCGCGGATTTGATTTTAGTAGGATGGCACAGACCTACTTTTAGCAGCAACCGTTTGGGAGGACGTGTCGGCCAAATTCTCAGCAACGCTAAGGTGGATGTAGCAATTTTTGTTGACAGAGGCCGGGAAAGATTGAATAACTTGTTAGTACCTTACGCGGCAAACATTCACGATGATTTGGGGTTAGAATTGGCGCTGAGACTGTTAGTTAATAGCGAGGAACGCCGTTTGACTGTGCTGCGGGTGGCGGTTGACGGGGAAGCTGAAAATGCTCTGAGTTATGAGTTTCAGCGAGTGATGGATCAGTTGTCGGTTGAGGTGCGATCGCGAATTGAAACTCCGATTGTGGAGGCTGCTGAGCCAATACAAGCAGTGGTGGCGGCTTCTGCTAATGCTGATTTGACTATTGCGGGTACGAGTCGGGAGTGGGGAATTGAGCGCCAAACTTTGGGACGGTATACTGATGAATTGGCTGTGCAGTGTCATTCTTCGCTGCTGATTGCGCGGTGTTACGTTAAAGTGCGATCGCACTTGGCATCGGCACTTCCTCAAAGGTAGTCAGTTGACTGTTGACTGTTGGCAGTTGTTATTAGTTATGGGTTATTGGTTATGTGTGAGTTGCTACCAATGCCCAATGCCCAATTCCCAATGCCAAATTTCCAATGCCCAATTATTAATTACCAAGATTATGAATCATTTAAGCCTCAAATCGCTGGCATTTTACGGAATTGCGATCGGCTCAGTTTTGCTGCTGTTTAAAATAGTGAGTGCTTACGGCGAAACAAATTTAAAGGCTGCTCCGGCAATTGGGGGAAATTATCGCTTCGATGCTAAAAGTTTGCCCGAATGTCTGAAATCTGATTCCTTGGTCTTGACAATCGAGCAATCGGGTGTTTATTTGAGCGGTAATTTGCGATCGGGAAGCAGCGAGGGCAGGGAAAAAACAGCCGAGGAGACACCTTCTCTAGTTGGCAAGTGGGAAACTCAAGGATTGAGTTTGTCCGGTGCGGTTCCTAATTTAGCGGGTTGCAGCGACTCCACAGCAACCGGTCAAAACAGTTCTGTTAAACTGCGAGGAATTGTGGAACAAGAAAGCCTCAAGGGAAAAATTAGTCTTACCGATGGGGCGGCGGCTAGTGATTTTACGGCTCAAAGAGAAGCAGCGGCGAAACCCCAGAAGCAGGAACATTGATCGATCCCAATAGGAAATAAGAAATGGGAAATGGGTAATTCTTTGTCGCTTTCCGACTTTCCCCTTATCCCCTAACGAAGCAAGGAATCACAAAGCGGGGGCGGGGGTGGGGGAGCGGCCGAGCGAACTCCCGCCGGAACTCGCCCGCGACGGTCGGTTGCTGCTAAATTGAAAATATACCTAAAAGTTAATGATAAAAATAAAGTATCCCAGAGAAGTTCTTGGTTGAGAATTTGTCTTGCTCAAGACCCCCCGTGCCCGTATAGTTTGTTTGGAATGGATGTTGCCGTGATATTAATGCCGTCAGAAACTTCGCTTACCCAGTCAAACCCGTTAATTTTAGACAGTTTGCCAGACTTGTCGCCCTCCGATGGGGGATGTCCCCGCCGGGCTAGATTGCAAATTGACTTGATGTTGCTGGCGATCGAAGCCTTGTATCTCGGAGGTGCTGAAGAAATGCTGGCAGTGTCAAAGGACCTGGAATTGGAATCAATAATCAAAAATCGGGTTGCCCTTTGGCTGATGCGCAATACTAACCCGCTGAGACGCTATACCCAGCGCCGCTCCCTTACCATGGTGGAGGCAAAAGCGCTGGTGGCGATCGCCTGCAATATGGCGCGCAAGTTAACCGCGACAATTCGGCAGTTGCTGCTAGATTCGCAGCAGTTGCGATCGAGAAATATCCCCCTCAACCAGCACTTGCCACTGGCCGAGTATTTAGAACGCTTTCGAGCTCACTTTCGATCGCGCATGAACCCCAAGCGATCGCTAGTTGCAGCTTACGATTCCGACGAAAAGCTCAACGAACTAGCTTTGAACTTGTTGAGCAAACTGCTATTTTGTACAGGCACAGCCGGAATGCAGCGCTTCTGGGTTAGCCTGTTTGATGGAGAAGTTGAATAACGATGACTATTAGGCGTCAGTACAGTCTGCCAAATTGCACCCTGGTTCTAGAAGGGTTGAGCGATGGATCGGCAGCCAGCCAGTTAGATATACGGCCGGTGCTTTCGATATTAATGAGCGCTGAATGCTATGTTACAGGTCTCGGCGAGCCCCTAAGCGGGGGACGGGAGTTTTTTGAAAGCTTGGTGAGGGCCGTCAGCAGCTACGCTCAAGAATTTATGAGCGGAGTGCATTATCCCGATCGCTACGGCCCGAATTTGGGTATGGTGCAGTTGCACAGAATTGACGGGAATTTGCATCGGTTGACGGTTCTACCCGCCTCCACAGGCAGCCCAACCCAAATCGATCAAAAAACAGAACTGTCGGCAAAAGTAGATTTGACGACGGTACAGCTATTTGACTTGGTAGAGGCGATCGATCAGTTTTTTGCCGACACGCAGACGCTGCCGGAATTGTCGCTGCAATTAACCCCAATTTCCAAGCGTTATATCAAGTCGGCCGAACCTTTGGCGAAGCGGAGTTTGCCTGCTGTCGTGGGAGTGTCGAGTTTGGCTTTGGCTGCGATGGCGTTTTTCTTGGTGCCGATACCCGAAGTCCAGCGCCCGAGAGATCCGGTGCCGCAGCCCAATCGGGCCGGCCAGAATCTGGGAACCCCGAATCCGGGCGGATCGGGTTCGCCCGATCCCAATGCTACGCCTGCAGGTGACGGTTTGTTGCCGGGGGATAAAACTCCGAACGCTGAATCGATTTCGCCGACTCCGAGCCCCGCGCCGCAGTCAGAGGCTTCACCAAGCGCCACACCGCAGTCGAACACTTTGCCGGAAAGCACGCCCAGTCCTGTTGCTGAAGGTTTGGCAAGCCCTGAGGCAGCAGCCGTGGCAATTACCGATCCAGCGGCAATTGAGGTGTTGAGGGGCAAACTTTCCCAGCAAATAGACGGAGTTGTCAAGAATCAGCCTCCGGTTGGTGCGGAGTTGGTTTATCGGGTGAGTGTGGCCCAAGACGGGGCGATTGTCGGTTACAAGTCGGAGAATTCGGCAGCAGTCGAGAGATCCGAAACGCCGTTGTCGGAGTTGCTTTACAAACCGATTGGCAGTAGGCCACCTGCGGAACCGCTGGCTGATTTTCGGGTGGTTTTGGCACCAGACGGTACTGTTCAAGTCAGTCCTTGGTAAAGTAGGGTGCGCAATGCGCACCTGACCAATTAGTCTGCGGAGGCAGACTTCGCTTGTGTAGTTAGAGATTTGAATAGCCGAATCACAAGCTGCTACGCATCTAAATTGTATTGTTCGGGCGGGCGGGACGCCCACCCCACAAGAATTTGCTCGAATTTGACTGTCAAATTTAGATCCGCCTGGGCCGATCGATTCCGGTTGCACTCAGACACAATATAGAGGACACGGCAGTGCCCTTGGACTACCCCGATTCCTTGTAGTCCAAGGGCACTGCCGTGTCCTGATTTCGGGTAATGTTAATTCCGATGCTACCGGATTTGATATCATCTACTCAAAGTCCTGTTGGTGCGATCGGCTCAATGTCTGGGTCAAATCCTCCGACTTGATTTGTGCGAATTATCCACAAAAATGCTCCCTGTTTTAAGAAAATTTTGGCGATTTCATCTTGGGTGCGCCTGGGCAACATTGTGCGGTAACTAATAGCAGCTTTTATCAGGTTCGCTATACCACCAAAAAAGGTTTTTTTCAGTTCAGAATCAATCCCCGCTAATCTCGAATTTTTGCGCCAATCTGGACGGACAATGCCGAGGGGCATTAATACTGTTTCTAAACTCTCTCCTAATGCTACTAGCTGATTAAATCGTTGAGTTTGTGCGTCGGTGGGATTTGTTTTCAGCCAGTCTTGAATCTGAGGATTTGACTCTATTTCGGAAGTGATTTTTTTAATTGTAGCGTAGATTGCCTGACTTGAATCTTGCACGCAAGAAGTTGCTGGGGTGACTAAACTTGCGCCGGTGCCGTCTCCGCTGCGGTAGCGGGCCATCATGATATCTAGTTGCTGGTTTAATTCGGTTAAAGGCGACAAGGTGATGCCGTCAAAATCGTAGTCGCAACACACGCAGTCTAATTTACAGATGATATCGCAAACCGGGCGATCGCCCAACCAGCCGCGCTGCAAGTCTCCCATGTAACTTTGCCATTTGCTGGAACCGGCGACAATTCCGTCGGGATTGTGGGCGTAAACTTGTTTGTATTCTATGTCAAAACGCAGTTCGCTGGTAAAGCGATCGCGCACTACTTTTGCTACTCCGAAAGCAAAATGTCCGGTGACAATTCCCAGCGCTGGCCGTTCGCCTTTTTTGCCGCCGATACCGCCGAAACTGTGAATCACTATCCCGATATCTCCTTCTTGCCAAGGAGATATAGAAGCGTTTTCTGCAGCATCATTTGGCACTAACAATACTCTTTTTGCTTGCCCTTTTTGGGCTGGTGTATTTTTCCAATTTTGGCTGCTTAAATAAGCCAGAGATTTTTTCAGACCGAAATGTGTTTCATCTGGGATTAATTGAGCAATTTTGCGGGGTTCGATAGCCTGCACTACAAACATACTGTCTTCGTCTCTTTCGCCGTAAATGTACCAGCCGTCTGGATTTAAGGGCGATTGTTCGATCAGGTGATTGGTAGACCTCGCTACGCCACTTTTGTCTGGCTGTACTTGCGGAATCCGAATAATTTCGGCTGCGCCGTCAAATTGTTGAGATGTTTTGTTGAAATGCCGGACAATAAATTTGTCGCTATCGGGTTCTTTTCGCTGTAAAATTGATACTAAGGCGCACAAACGTCCGATAATTTGTACTGGTTCGCGATCGATCGTTAGTTCGCGGCGATCGCTGCTGCTATAATTAATCGCAATCACCGGCCTGCGCAGCATCACAGTCACGCTGTCTTCGAGTCTGCTGCCTGCTAGAGTTTCTAAAGGGCCGACATTTCGCCACCCGTTCAATCTATCTGGATGGATGTTGCCAGATTTTTGACTTGTTTGAGTTTGTTTGGTGAAGTTTATATCTTGACTGACTGCGTGGACAAAAAACTGTACTGCGCGATTTGTACTCCATTTCAAAAAGGCTGTTTTGCCAATGAAATTTTGATATTTTTTGGGCGCATTTATCACTTCAAAAAACACTGTACCGTAGGGCTGGCGCTCTTGGTTTAAAGGCAAAATTAAGCGCCCGTGCCAAAGAGCGATCGGTTTGTAGAGATAAGCAACTGCTGCTGAATTTTCGCAGATAATCTCCGGCTCAAGCGATTCTGCAATATCGCTTTTGCCTCCAAAAATAGCACTAGCTAAATTGGCGTCACTTTCTACGAAGACAGGTTCTAAAAAAACGTTTTCCGGTTCTGAAATATGAGCGGTTGAAGAGTCAGTCTTTCTTTTGAATGAACGTCTAAAAAAAAGGTTATTTTTTTGCAGTTTCGCCTGCCACCAATTGAAAAAAATGCGAATAAAAATAAATGCTGTTAAACCGAAAACAACAGCTAAAATAATCAGCCCCAAAGTCAAAATCAATTGGTCGAAAGACTGACCTGAGATTAAAAAAATTGTTGACCCGCTCAAAGAAAATGTAGCCATAATATCTAAAAACGAGTTTTAGGTTCGATCCAGTCTGTGCTGGCTTGACTGCCGAAAACTAGAGGTTTGTCTTCCGTGACAGCTACCGTTTGGCCTTTCATATCCACTGCACAAAGAGGCCAAGATCGATCGCCCAAATTGCCCGCGCGGAACAAAACTTGTCCGGGACAAACTTGACTCCAACCCAACAATACAGCATGAGTGTAAAGACTGCGAGCGGGAGCAACGGTATAAGTGTAATTATCCTTTTTGTCCCAAATGACAGCGTAGTCGGACATATCGGAAGAGTTGAAAAGCGCTTCAAATTCGCGGGCGAGAACGCGGGAACCCTCTTGATTCCAAGAAACAGGCACTAAAATCGCGATCGTCCCGGACATATCCGTATCATCGCTAGCATACATCCCGCTTTCGGCCAGCGGCGAAGCAGCCGCCACTGTTTGCAGTTCCCCGGTTTTGAGGTTTTCCACAAACATGACGCTGCTAACCCGACACCGGGAGAATTCCGGCTGCACTTGCAACTCAATTCGACTGTAAGCCGCGTATTGGCCGTTAGTTGAAAGTAGGGAAGGGCTGCGATAGTAGCGGAGGCCTGTGCCGGCAGTGGAGCTCACTTTAGCGTGAGTCTCGCTAATCCATTCCCAAGGAACGGGATAAGGGCTATTTAAAGGGTCAGTCATCGGTTTTTTTTCCAAAAGTTTTACTGAATTATCCAACAGATTCAGGCTTCCACGCAGGAGATTAGAAACCCGGTTTCTGCCTCGATGCTTCGCAGTCAAACCCCTGATTTGTAGAAACCGGGTTTCTTTTTTAGATTTTAGATGGCAGGACAAATCTAAAATCTAAAATCTAAAATCTAAAATCGGATAGGTAAGATAGTATCGAAATTAATCTGCTATGTACACCGAGAGGGAGGAAACATGACGCCATCTTTTAACCGAAAACCTTCAATCCCCCCGACTCGCGTCTCCAAGTCGCGGGGAAAAGGTTTGCTTGTACTGTCGCTGATTTTTCGACTGCTGCTGCTGGGGGTAGGCAGCGGTTTTGCGTGGGTTTTGGGGATGGCGATCGCTCAAATTTATCCGTCAGGCGCGACGGAGATGCCGCTGGCAGAGAGATTGCTGCGCGTAACTCAAAATTTGACCTCCAGCCCGAAACGCGCCCCAGCAACGCAAATTCCGCCGCTCCCGACACCAACCGCTACACCGACTCCCCAGTCAAAAGTCAGTCCTGCCCAGAGAGAGAAATTGCAGTCGGATTTGAGACAGTTGCAGGGCGAGCTCAACGCGCTGATCGGCCGCACTGCTGCTTTGGAGAGTCAGTTGGGCAGCAGCCGCCCGACGGAAACTTTGGAAAAGCGTTTGCAGTTGATGTCGCGGGAATTGGCAGGGCCGGAAACGGCGGCAACTCCTGTTCCTGCTTTACCAGCCATCGCGGGCAGCAGCCCGAGTCTGAACCCTGAAACGGTGAATACTGCGCCACAGAATGCGAATAATCCGGTGTTTGGGGGGGATGGGCTGATGGTGACTCTGCCCAGCGATGTTTTGTTTGATACTGGCAGCATTTCTTTGCGCGCGGGAACAAGTGCGATTTTGGACAATTTGGTGGCGGAGTTGGGCAATCACGAGGGGGCAACTGTGCGGGTTGCCGGCCACACTGACGACGCGGGGGAAGCGGCGGACAATCGCAATGTGTCGTTTGCGCGGGCTCAGGCGGTGGTGCAGTATTTGTCGGGTGTACTCGGTCAGAAGTATCATTGGGTGGCGATCGGCTATGGGGAAAGTCGCCCTTCGGTGGATAATAGTTCTGATGCTAATCGGCAGCGCAACCGCCGCATTGAAGTGGCAATTAATCCTTAGTCATCAGTCGGCCCACTTGTAGATACTGTGTTGAAGTGTCAATGGTAGCGATCGAATAATTGGAGTCAAACGGCTTTTGGGATGTTAAAACTCTTGTTGTGAATTTAATCTCAAACCCGGTAAGTAAGGAATTATACCCCAGTACGAGCATCACCGCGAGCAAGTGTTAAACGCGAGGCATTAAGCTCGCACTTCACTCCTAAAATTATTATTCCGATGCCAAGAGAAACGATATAAATTATATATTTCACTTCCCGAATTTTCTTCTCCCCCGCTATCACGCCGAAGGTGTAACAGGCGGCAAGTCAGAATTATTTTTAGCCTGATTTATTGTCTCTCGATGTTCGCCCCTCAGCTTGGGTTTTAAATACAAGTTCTCAATCAAAGCTGCCACTCCCGCAAACCAAGGCGGCACAATGACTGCTCCGATAATTCCCAATACTTGAACGCCTCCCAAGACAGACAGCAATTGATATAAAGGATGCACGCCAACGGATGAACCAACCAGCAAAGGATCGAGCACGTAGGTTTCCAAATTCTGGATGATTACAAATAACAGCAATACCCACACAAATAGCCAGCCACCTTTAGCAAAGGCTACGATTAATGCTGGTACTGCTCCCAAAACTGGCCCGATGAAGGGAATCAAGTTGGTAACACCGGCGATCGCACCCAAGCCCAAAGCAAATTCCGGCATTCCCAAAACGCTCAAACCTGTGGTAATAAATATTCCTAAAATGCCCGAAACTAACACTCGCCCGCGAATGTAACTCCCCATTCTTTGACCGATTGGCGTGGCTTGCGCGGCTAATCTTGCATCCCAAGGTTTCGGGAAAAACTGCACCAAACTTTTGATTAATGTGTCGCTGTCGGCAACCATGTAACCTGAAATAAATAATGCTAAAACTAAACTGAAGAAACCGCCGAGAATGCCTCTAGTTAAACTGTACGATCGCAAAACCAGTTGTTGGCTCGATCGAATCAGCCAATTAGTCAGCGATTGAGTGTCCACGAACTGACCCACCAAGGTTGGGGCATCGTCGCTCAACCGACTCAATACATTAGTTGCCACAGTTCGCAAACTTTCGACATAAACTGGTAACTGCCGCAGCAGTAACTCTATTTGTTCGATGACCGTGGGGCCGATTAATACTACCGTCCCGGTAAATCCGCCGATGAGAGTTAAATAAACCATAATCACCGCCAGCCAGCGGGGAACCCGCATGGTTTCGGCCCAATTAACGATCGGGACGATCGATGCTGCCAGCACAACTGATATCATCAGAATTACTAGCAGGCTCCGCAATTGCCAAAGCAGCACTAGCAGCAAGGACGATGCTACAATTAGCAGCAAGTTAGGTAAAGAAATGGTAATCCGCTGTTCTGACATGATTAAGTAATCAAGGTTTGTATTGGCGCTTATGTCATCCCGCAGGGCGGGTTTATTTATCTTATCAGTTACCAAATATATGTCTGGTAAAACCCGCACCTACTCATATTATAATAAAAAGTAACATCGGCATACAAAAATAATATGCAACCGCAATATTCAACCCAAAATTTTTCCACCATGTCGTCTATAAAATCACCAACGCTGTTTTACGAATGGCAAAATTATCGCTGTGCTTATGAAGTTTATAACCCAACTACTGCGACCGAAGATAGCATCCCTTTGTTATTAATTCATCCGATAGGAGTTGGTTTGTCAAGAATCTTTTGGCATAGATTTTGTGAGAGTTGGTACCAAGCAGGGAACAGTAATCCGATTTACAATCCCGACCTTTTGGGGTGCGGCGATTGCGAAATGCCGGCTGTGGCCTGCTATCCTGACGATTGGGCCGCACAGTTGCAATATTTCTTGGAAACTGTAGTCAAAAAACCTGCGATCGTACTCGTGCAAGGTGCTTTACTAGCTGTAGCCTTGGCTTTAGCAAAAATGCAGCAGGAAAGCGGCTCAAATTTAATTCGCGGGTTAGTCCTCGCGGGGCCTCCCGCTTGGGCGGTAATGAACAAACATTCGACAGACAGACAGCAACGGATTGTCTGGAATTTGTTAAATTCTCCCTTGGGAAACGCTTTTTACCGCTACGCCAGACGCGCTGAGTTTTTGCGTTCTTTTTCTGTGAAACAACTGTTTGGCGATGCGGCTAAAGTTGACAGCGAATGGTTGGATGCTTTGCAGGCTGGGGCGGCGAATCCTGACAGCCGTCACGCGGTTTTCTCGTTTTTAGCGGGGTTTTGGCGGCAGGATTATAGCGGTACGATTCAAAAGTTCGATCGCCCCGCACTCGTTGTGATGGGAGAAAAAGCCTCAAGCATCAGTCAAGCGGGTAAGGAAGAGAAACCGGATGAAAGATTAGCGCAATATTTAGCTTATTTTCCCAACGCGGAAGGTTTATTAATGCCGGGGCGGAATATTTTGCCCTACGAATCAACCGCAGAATTTGTCGAGGCTGTTGCGGAGTTTGTCAATAGGAGTTTTTAACCGCAGATATCAGCAGATGAACGCGGATGGAATTTTATCTGCGTTCATCTGCGGTTAAAAAACTCTAAATTTCAACTGCGATGCCAAATTGTTGTGCCATCTTTTTGATCGATCAGAGTAATGCCCCGCTCCTTGAGTTCGTTGCGAATGCGATCGCCCTCAGCGAAATTCTTAGCTTTCCGGGCATCTTTCCGCTGCTGAATCATCGCCTCAATCTCCCCATCACTCAAACCGTCAACAGCATCATTGCTATCACTTTCCGGCTGAACTTCTAAACCCAAAACCCCTGCCAAATTCACCAAAGTTACCCATTTTTGGTGCAACAAATCCGGTGAAGTTTCTGTTTTGCCTTGATGCACTAAAACATTGCCTTCCTTGCCCAATTCCTTAGCGACTTCAAACAAAACAGTCAAAGCGCCGGGAGTATTGAAATCATTATCCATCGCTGATTTAAATTCCTGCACAGCTTTGCTATCCTGTCCAGTTTTCTCAACGTCCCAACTCAGTTGAGAACCGTACCGGAGGCCAAACAGCAAACCTTCATTGATGGTATTCCAGCCATTTCGAGCGCTAGCGATCGCCTCTTCGGTAAAATCAATTTGACTGCGGTACTGCGCCATCAACACAAACAGCCTCACCGCCATCGGTTCCACCGCTTTTGACTTCTCGCTTTCATTGTTACTCCCCCCCCTACCAAGGGAGTCTTCATTCTTACTCCCCCCCTTACCAAGGGGGGGCTGGGGGGGGTTAAATTCCAAATCACCCGACCAATTCCCATCCAACAAATCGCGAATTGTAATAAAATTGTGCAAAGATTTCGACATCTTTTTGCCGTTGACAGTCACAAAAGCATTGTGCATCCAATAATTAGCAAGCGACTTCCCCGTCACAGCTTCAGATTGAGCAATTTCATTCTCATGGTGGGGGAAAGTTAAATCGGAACCGCCGCAGTGAATGTCAATAGTTTCGCCCAAGCAATCGCGCACCATAGCCGAACATTCGATGTGCCATCCGGGGCGACCTTTTCCCCAAGATGAATCCCAAGCGGGTTCTCCCGGTTTAGCGCTTTTCCACAGGGCAAAATCAGAGGAATCTTGCTTTTTTTGAGCTTCTATTTCTGCGGTTTCCAATCTACCGCTAGCCCCGGCCTGCATTTCTTCCAACTTGCGGCCGGAAAGTTTTCCGTAATCGGCAAACTGCCTCACGTTGTAGTAAACGTCGCCGCCGGAAGCATAAGCATAACCTTTATTTTCTAACTCGTGAATCAGCCGTTTAATGCCGTCCATTGTATGAGTTGCGCGGGGATATTCATCGGCCCTGAGAATATTCAGCTTGTCCATATCTACGAAATATTCATCGATGAAGCGTTCCGCCACGGCTTCCATTGTGGAATTGGTTTCGCGGGCGCGGTTGAGAATTTTGTCGTCAATATCTGTAAAATTCTGCACGTAGCGCACATCGTATCCCCGCCACATCAGATAGCGGCGCACCATGTCCCAAACAATGTAAGCGCGGGCGTGGCCGACATGGCAGTAATCGTATACCGTAACGCCGCAGCAGTACATCCGCACCTTTCCTGGTTCGATGGGTTCAAAAGGTGATTCGCGACGGGTCAAGCTGTTGTAAAGCGTTAGGGGCATGGGATTTGAGATTTGAGATTGATGTACTGCTCTAATTTATTATATTGCTGTTGGTGAATCTTTCGGTGTCACTACCAAACATCTGTTAAATCTAAGACAAATCCTGGTAACACATCTTCCCCTGACAAAGTGCTGGGATTATCTAATATTTCCACATCCTGATTTTGTCTGTATATTTCGAATTTCTTATTTTTGCGATCGATTAACCATCCCAAACGCGCGCCATTTGCGATGTATTCTCGCATTTTTTCTCGCAGTGGTTCCATGTTGTCAGACTTAGATCGCAATTCTACAACAAAGTCTGGACAAATGGGAGCGAAACCTTCTTGTTCTTTGGGTGTGAGGGCTTGCCATCGTTCTAATTTAACCCAGGAAGCATCAGGGGAGCGATCGGCACCGTTGGGCAGTTGAAAACCAGTAGAAGAGTCAAATACTACTCCCAGCTTGGTTTGGCGATTCCACAGCCAGAGTTGTCCTGAAATATCTAGGTTTCGATTGCCTGTCTCGCTTCCAGTGGGCGTCATAACGATTAATTCTCCTGTAGCAGTTCTCTCTAGCCTTAAGTCACGGTTGACGGCAGCAATTTGCTGGAACTGTTCGTGAGTTACTCTGAAGGTTTGGGGAATGGTAATGGTGTTGTTGAGCATATTGTGCGGCCTCGCGATGGCTATTATCGATTCTCTCGTGTCACACTCTTTTTTACTCTACAAATTAGATTGAAAAACTCCGCAGGTATAGTTTAACATTTAATTAGATCTCTTGCAAAATATTTTTATGATATAATGAAAAGTTTTGCTGAGATTTAATTGAATCCCAACTCCTAACT
>NZ_JAUBTQ010000037.1:0-78931 GCF_036702515.1 Microcoleus sp. BROC3 | reverse complement strand
GTGTGAATGTGACCGTTTTTCACGGTTCGGCAAGAATAGCAAAGGGGACAATTCGGCAGAGTTTACAAAAAACTTATCGAGGCTACTTTTTTACCATCATTACTTCTTGACCACTACCTAGTTGTTAATTATAGCTGCAATTCGATCGCGCTCTAACTCTCGACCGATCAGCACTAATTTGGTTTGACGGAGTTCGGAAGGTTGCCAAGGGCGATCGTAAAAATATTCTATCCGCGAACCCACACCTTGCAACACCATCCTCATCGGTTTCTTGGGAACCGCCACAAACCCTTTAATTCGATAGATTTCCTCCTGCTGCATCAAGGATTGCAGTTTTTTCACCAAAGCTTCAGGTTCAAATTCGCGATCGGCAATAAAGTAAGTCGAGTTAATATCATCATCGTGTTCGTGTTCCTCCTCAGTGTCGTGGTGACTCGGACGAGACTCCAAATCATCCTCAACCGCCGCATTAAATCCCATGAGCACATCAGGGTTAATTTCGCCACCTTTGCAGGGCACAATTTTCACACTCGGACGCAATTCTTGTTGCAACCAGCTTTGGACTTTCTGGTGAGTTTCAGCATCTACGCGATCGACCTTCGTTAAAAGTACCATATCGGCACAGGCTAACTGGTCTTCAAACAATTCCTCGATCGGAGTTTCGTGATCCAAACTATCATCAGCCTGCCGCTGTGCCATCAAAGCATCGATATCACCGACAAAAGTACCGCTAGCAATAGCTTCGCAATCGACAACAGCAACAACACCGTCTACAGTAGCACCCGTGCGAATTTCCGGCCAGCGAAAAGCTTGAATTAAAGGTTTAGGAAGTGCGAGGCCAGAAGTCTCTATTACAATACAATCAATTTGTTCTCTACGCTTCAACAATTCCTGCATAGTCGGCAAGAATTCCTCTTGAACAGTGCAGCAAAGACAACCATTTGTTAGTTCTACAATATTGCTGCTGACATTTTCTTCTTCGTCGCAAACTTGACAATCGCGCAGCAGTTCTCCGTCAATTCCAATTTCGCCAAATTCGTTGACCAGAACAGCAATGCGGCGACCTTGATTATTTTGCAATAAGTGCCGAATTAAGGTAGTTTTGCCGCTACCGAGAAAACCAGTGATGACAGTAACAGGGATTTTGTGCATTGATAATTTTGTGCTGATTTGGTGATGGGATATCTCGTTCCCAGGCTGTGCCTGGGAATGCTAATCTAGAGGCTCTGCCTCGCTGGAATAAAGGAGCGCTTTTAAGACGAGGCCGAGCCTCTGGCTATGCGCTCCCAGGCCGAGAATGTAGGTGACAACTTAAGACAGAAACCTACAATAAAAGTCGCTTTTAGGCGAAGTCTAGATCCCCCTAAATCCCCCTTAAGAAGGGGGACTTTGAGAATATTTCTTGTCCCCCCCTTATTAAGGGGGGTTAGGGGGGATCTAGATTTCGATAAAAACAAGAGAGACGGTCGGTTTGACGTTAAGTTGTCACCAATGGGCAGAGCATGGTAACGAGAAATGCTCTAATTTCCCAGCGGTGGAATCTTTGCTAAAACGCCTTTTTTCAGAGCTTGAGGACGCTCAGACCAAGGCAACAAACCGTCGGGTTTAGCATAGTATTGACCCGCGCATTCGAGTACAGCCTCGACGCTTTCCGACTCATTTGCTGGTAAATCGCCAAACAGATAAGTGTACTTTCCTACCGCAGCAAAAGACACCGCACAAGAGTGACTGCAAGCACTCATGCACTCAACTTCTTGAATCTCAAATTTATCAGAAAACTCCCAATCTTTAGCGAGTTGCGACAAATTTTCCATGAATTGTTGACCGCCGCTTTTGCCTTCGCGCTTGCCGTTTTTCCAAACACTAGCGCAAGCAGTGCAAACAAATAGACTGTGCTTGGTGCGTACAGCCGTGTTAATTCCATCCATCATCCGTACCTCGCAGATGCGTTCAAAAGTGAGTTAGATATCGGCGGGCATTCTGACTTGAGAAACCACAACGGTTTCATTACAGTTGCGGGACAGCGCCGGACTTGCACCGAACTTTCCCCGTTTCCTCTAGCGACTGCTCCCCGCTAGAACCGATCGCGAAATCACATCATACCGCACTTGCCGCCTTTTTTCAAAAAAGTTATGTTTGTAGGAGCGATCGTTTCGTTCTTAGTAAGGACTTTAGTCCTTATAACATAACGGCTTCAGGACTAAAGTCCTTACTACAAACCATAGTAATTACCTATGAACGCTTTTCCTGACTTTTCCAAACATGGCTATCAAATAACTCGCGAACTCGGATACAACAGTTTGGGCGGCCGCGTCACCTATCTCGCCACAAAAATTAACACAAAAATATCCGTTGTAATTAAGCAATTTCAATTTGCCCAATTAGGTGCTAGCTGGGCAGAATACGAAGCTTACGAACAGGAAATCAAAGTGCTGCAAAGTCTGGATTTTCCGGGCATTCCCCGCTATCTCGATTCTTTTCAAACTGACAGCGGTTTCTGCATGGTGCAGGAATACAAAAATGCCGAATCTGCTGTCGCGCGGACTTTTTCGCCGCCGGATATCAAGCAAATTGCGATCGCAAGTTTAGAGATTTTAGTTGACCTGCAATCTCAGAAACAGCCGATAATTCACCGCGACATTAAGCCAGAAAACTTGTTAATAGATGACGAACTCAATGTTTATTTAGTAGACTTCGGTTTTGCTCGGCTAGGAGGTGGAAATATCGCGGCTAGCAGCGTCGTCAAAGGCACGATGGGATTCATGCCGCCGGAACAAATGTTCAACCGAGAATTAACCAAAGCCTCGGATCTTTACGGCTTGGGGATAACGCTGATTTGTTTGTTAACTGGGACAAAATCTGCGGATGTAGGTAATTTAATTGATGCTAATTATGGCATTCATTTTCGGCATTTAGTACCGCCGTTGCAGCAGGGTTGGATGAATTGGTTGGAGAGGATGGTAGCGCCGAGAATTCAAGATAGATATCAGTCGGCTGCTGATGCTTTAGCTGCACTAGAAGCTTTGGATGTCAGCAGCTTGCCGAAAGTGAGAATTGAGCGCGATCGCATTCAATTCACAGCTACTGAATATGGAGAAATCTTAACAGGGACGATTGCCATTAGCAACCCAATTCCCGATACAATACTTTGTGGCAGGTGGGAAGTCACGCCGCATCCGAACGATCCGCCCCACACGCCCTACGACCACTCTTGGATCTCCTTTGAACCGCAGGCATTTGAAAGCAATGATATCGAGTGCAAAATCGCAGTCGATACGAGCAAATTGCTGGCAAGTCAAACTTACAACCGCCAAATCATCTTGCGCGCAAATTCTGAACCAGAAACTCATACAATAGAATTGCAAGCTACAACAGCCCCGCTGCCAGTACCGCAAAAAACTAATTTTTTGTCGGTATTCAGGCTGATTTTTATGTTCTGTTTGATCTTAGTAACTTTTATGTGCTGTTTGCTGTTAACAGTTTTGATATTTGGCTGGATTGATTATGATTTCGCCGATCCGGAGGTTGACATCTTTTTGTATTCTGGGACTACTACTATCCTGCTTCCAATCGGTTTTACAAGTGGCTTCTTGGGAATTTTAGTCGCCGAAATCGCCATTACAGCCCAATCAAACAAATATGATTTTAATTGGTTTCTAGCTTTATGTGGAGGATTAATAGGATTGATATTTTCTGTTTTTATTAGCAGCCTATTAACCAGTATTCTTTTTGATATCGCGAAGGGTACGATCGATTATCAATTAATAATTTTTGTGTATGCTTGGTCAGTGCTGGTTTCGATCCCAGTAACTTTACTTGCAGCTTTAATACTAGGAAGAATAATTTCGACTGTTACGATCGAAAATGTTACGATAGTAGCAGTTATTATGCTGCTTTTATCATTTTCATTGTATACTAATACCTTTATAGTCGGCTGGATTTTAGCGCTGGCATCCCTGATTTACAAGATAGTCACTTCGGTATTTAACAAGCTGATTGACCAGCAGATAGCCCGACAAGTTCTTGAAGTAGATGCTACCAAAAGAGCTTTTCTTACTGCCGGATTTTGTATGAGTTTGTCTGTAGCATTTCTTCTGTTTAAAAGATTAGATTTTCCCTTAAAAGGGGTTGAAACAATAGAAATATTAGTTGTAGGAGGAACGATAATAACATCTCTAGCCGTCACTGGAATTCCGTTAATTGACTCGCTCGTTTTTAAACCAAAAAGAATGCTTGCCAACTATCGCAAATCCCAACCAAATTTAATTAAACCGTAAAAACTTGTTCGCAGCAAGGACTTTCAACCTCAATGACTGAAGTCCTCACTAAAAACCTTACCAAACATTAAGAGTCTGCATTCCTGCCTGTTGTTGGCGGATTGTTTCGAGACTTCGCTTTAAATCCAACTTTTAAAAACCTCGCTATTAACTATCACAACTCTCAACTACTAACTATCAACTATCAACTATTTACCTATGAATGCTTTTCCTGACTTTTCCAACTACGGCTATCAAATAACCCGCGAACTCGGACACAATCGCGCTGGCGGTAGAGTTACTTATCTCGCTACCGAAATTAATACCAAACGTTCCGTCGCCGTCAAACAATTTCAATTTGCCCAAACAGGCGCTAATTGGGCTCAATATCAAGCGTGCGAACAAGAAATTCAGATTTTGCGAGAACTCGACTATCCTAGCATTCCCCGCTATTTAGATTCCTTCCCAACTGCATCGGGTTTCTGCATGGTGCAAGAATACAAAAATGCCCCTTCCTTGGCAAGTTCTAACCGCTGGAAGCCCGAACAAATCAAGCAAATTGCTATCTCTGTTTTAGAAATACTCAAATACCTGCAAAATCGGGTTCCGCCAGTCATCCACAGAGATTTAAAACCCGAAAATATCTTAGTAAATGACCGGATGAATGTCAGCCTTGTCGATTTCGGATTTGCTAGAATCGGCGGGGGAGAAGTGGCCGCCAGCAGCGTTGTTAAAGGCACTTTGGGCTTTATGCCGCCAGAACAAATGTTCAATCGGCAGCTAACTGTGGCATCGGATTTATACAGTCTCGGCGCGACGCTAATTTGCTTGCTAATCGGCATCAATTCTACCGAAATTGGCAGCTTGATGGACGATACCGGGCGGATTAATTTTAAACATCGCTTGCCGCAGCTAACTCCAGAGTTTCTTGACTGGCTGCAAAAAATGGTGGAACCTAATTTCAAACACCGCTATCCTTCGGCGGATGCTGCCCTCAATGCTTTGATTCCCCTAGAGGTAGTTCAGCAGCGTAACAAGTCAAAACTCGCACTGATATCAGTCGGATTATTAACAGCAATTGCTGCTATTTTTATTCCTTTGCTTGGAAAATTTTCCCAACCTCAAACAGCAGTCAATATCAAACCAGTAATCAACGCCGTAAAGTTAAATCCTCAGACTCAAGTGATGTTAACTGACGAACTAGAATCGACAAAAACTAGAGATTTTTGGTCTTTGAAGCACAAGAAAAAAGTCTATTTTGCTGTAAGTGCTACTAAGTTGCCAGAGGGAGGATATAGAGGTTATTGTAAGGTGGTCAACTCTCAAGGACTATTCGCAGCCCAGAGTCAATCTTATTTAAAAACGACGGGCGATCGATTAAATACTTGGTGCTGGTACCATTTTCAAAAAGATGACAAACCTGGCAATTGGCAGTTTCAATTTTACTTAGACGGTCAAAAAGTGACGCAAAAGAGTTTCAAGGTCTTACCTTAACCCCGGGGGGGCCTGGTATTGCACTTCGCGATAACGTTGTTCCGGGCGGGCAGTGAATTTCTTTGCCGTCAAAAGTTGGCGGACTCCAAGTTTCTGCATAACTTGCGTTCTCCCGACCGCTCTCGCATATATCACCAATAATTGTTATTAAATTGCTACCGTTTTCTTTGTAAGCAAATACTGCGCCAGTGTAGGATTGCCCGCGGCGGTTCCTATCAGTAGGTTGGGCGATTGTGATCGCGCTTTCAAATTGTGCTGGTTGGCGGTTATTGTGCCTAGTTTGAACCGGGCCCATTGATGAGACTATCGTGTAATTATAGTTCTTGGTCTGTTCTTTAAGTCCAATACCCAATTTGGCAATGGAATCGCTAAATTGACCGTATTCTGCATAGTAAGCTTGCTGCCCCTGAGTGATGCTATAAATATATTGTACGGCTTCATAAGAAAATTTCTTACCCCTTGAGGGGGACGGGGGCAGGACGATCGTATTGAGTTTGAAATCGTAACATGACGCCATGATGCCAGCCACAAGCGCGCTGTAAATTGCCATCCTCGGCAGCAAAATGGATACTGGCAATCTCGATTTTTTACTGGTTTTAGCTACATTGACTGACATTTTTTTTACTGTCATAAAGTAAATTTGCCAAGCTTGTAGGGTGCGCCACAAGCACCCTACAGATGACCAATTAAGCTGTTTCGTGCTGTTTGTGCCATGCGGGATGCCACAGCAATTCAGCAGTCGATCGCTTCTCGACCATTTCAGGAGTAATCATACAATTAGCCACATCCTTGCGAGAAGGCAACTCGTACATGACATCCAGCATTAACTCCTCTAAAATGCTGCGGAGAGCTCTCGCGCCGGTTTTGCGACGATAGGCCTCCTGGGCGATCGCCCGTAGCGCTTCCGGCTGGAATTCCAACTCCACGCTGTCCATCTTCAATAGCTTTTGATACTGCTTCACCAGCGCATTCCGGGGCTCGGTCAATATCTGCATCAAAGCTGCTTCATCCAGCGGCGAAATTACCGTTACCACCGGAATCCGCCCGACAAACTCAGGAATCAAACCAAACTTGACTAAATCGTCCGGCTGTACCTGCTGCAAAATATCAGCGGCCCGCTTATCCTTCGCCGGCAAAGTCGAGTTGCTGTCGCTTTCTGTTGGCTGAATAAAGCCCAAGGATTTTTTACCCAAACGCTGTTCAACTATTTTTTCCAAACCGACAAAAGCACCGCCGCAAATAAATAGAATTTTGCTAGTGTCAACTTGAATAAAATCTTGGTAAGGATGCTTGCGGCCGCCTTGCGGGGGCACGTTAACCACTGTTCCTTCCAACATTTTTAGCAGCGCTTGCTGTACTCCTTCTCCCGATACATCCCTGGTGATCGAAGTGTTTTCGCTTTTGCGAGCAATCTTGTCAATTTCATCAATATAAATAATGCCCCGCTGCGCCGATTCGACATCAAAATCGGACATTTGCAACAGCCGCAGCAAGATATTTTCTACATCGTCGCCGACATATCCAGCTTCTGTCAGCGTCGTCGCATCCGCTACAGCAAAAGGGACTTCGAGCATTTGCGCCAAACTTTGCGCTAACAAAGTTTTACCGCAACCTGTGGGGCCCACTAGCATGATGTTGGATTTTTGCAGTTCCACATCGCTGTCGGGGGAAGACTTGTCGCTATCTTTAGCTTGGTCGACGCTCAAGCGCTTGTAGTGGTTGTAAACTGCTACAGAAAGGACTTTTTTTGCTGAATGCTGGCCGATGACGTGGTTGTCTAAATGCTGCTTGATTTCTGTCGGTTTTGGAATTTGACCTAAAACAATTTTCGATTTATTCGATCGACCCGGACGCCGCGTTCCTTGTCCCTGAGACTCTCGCACCTCTGATTGGGGAATCTGTTGACCAATTGTTTTGCTGGAGTCAAAGAACTCCTCCTCTAAAATTTCATTGCACAGTTCCACGCATTCATCGCAAATGTAGACGCCGGGCCCAGCTATTAACTTGCGGACGTACTCCTGCGACTTGCCGCAAAAGGAGCATCTCAGATGGGAGTCATATTTTGACATATTTGCCTCTTAATTTACGCTTGCGGTTGCTTGTTTCGACTGGGGAAGTTGCCGCGGGAGCGACCTTAGCTTTGCCCTAGAAAGGTTTCCCGATCCGACACCCAAGCCAGTCAGTCGATTTTAGATTTTAGATTTTAGATTTTAGATTTACTCCACAGATGAATTTTGGAGCTGAACTAGGGTCTAAAATTTGGGGAGCTGCACGACTTAAGTCGGGGGCTTGTCTCCGTTTTTTGGCGGAGTCAAGCTTCGCGATCTCTATTTCTAACTTAACACTTTTGAGGCTTTAGTCATTAGTCATCAGTCATGCGAGCAAATTTTAATTTTTAATTTTCACTTGAAGGTAAAGTGGCACGGGCTTACCATTTTTTGTATTCCAAAAATTTTCCCGACATAATTATTTTCACTCGATCGCCTTTTGGGTCTGCTTCTTTCTCGACATCCAAAGTAAAGTCGATCGCGCTCATAATCCCGTCACCAAATTTTTCGTGTATCACTGCTTTGAGCGGCATCCCGTAAACCTGGATAATTTCATAGAAGCGATAAATCAGAGGGTCAACTGGAACCGAGGCATCCAAAGAACCTTTTAACGGAGGTTCACAGAGAACCGCAGCCGTCTGACTGTCTAGTCCCAAAGCCGAGACAATTTTCTCGGCTTCATCTTCAGATGCGGTTGCTTGACGGTAAAAAACCGCCGCAATCCAAACTTCGTCGCGCCCCAAAACTTTTTCCAAGTCTGCAAAACTAATTCCCTTAGCTTTTTTAGCAGCCAAAAGCTTTTCTGTAATTTCTGAAATTGCCATTAAATATTCTCCAACTAACTACTGTGCCGATGTGAAATATTTCTCATATTTTGGTAATTTTGTCAATACCAAGCTGAGAAAAAAAACAGAATTGATAACTCGGAACTTCAGCAAAAGCAGCTCTCATCAACGGGAGCATCTCATATTTGTAAAAACACTTCTTCGGGTTCCTTCCTTCTGCCTCTTGCCTCCTGCCTCCTGCCTCAAAACAGAGATTTCTAGCTTGGCTGCAAAAGTTAGATGCTCCCTCATCAACCCCCCACAACTCATACAATTTTAGATTTTAGATTGTAGATTTTAGATTGGCAACGACTGATGACTACCAGGGTTGAGAGCGGCTCAACAGTTGCATTCTTTTTTTCAACGGGTATCACAACGGATAAATCCCAAAATAACTCATCACTGCCCTGCGGCAATGGTACAGTTAGCAGTATATGCAGTACAAGTTACACAGGGAAAGGCAGTCGGCAAGCGGCCGAATTTTTATCGTGCTAGCCTGAAGCTCAATCTTCGCTCCCGCAGCCAAAGTCCCTTTACGTCTAACAACCGGCAACTGACAAAAGTATGGAGATTCAGACCAAAGATTACGCCATCCTGTACGATCGCGCTACCCAAACAGTCACCTGCTGCGGCTCGTTCCGGCTCAGCCAGATGGAAGAATACACGCCGATCGTCGATCTGCTCAACGAAGTGGCTGAATCCTCGCCAAACACCATTACTCTAGACTTGCGAAAGCTAGAATTTTTAAATAGTTCTGGGATTAACATTGTCTCAAAATTTGTCATCAAAGTGCGCCAGCAAAAAAATATTCAAATCGCTATAAAAGGCTCTAAACACATACCCTGGCAGGGAAAATCTCTCAAGAACTTGCAGCGGCTGATGCCTTCCCTGCACTTAGAATTAGAATAGTAAATCGAAAAAGGTAAAAATCCGTGCAGGCTAAGTCCGAGAACCAAGATAAGGGCGGCCCAAGTTAATGGGAATAAGTCATAGTTAAGTTACCACCAAATCGTAAAAAACTCTCAACATACTAAAAATTACCAATTGTCAATTGCTATGCAGGAAGAACCATCGAGAGAACAGCTACTTTTGGACGTTCAGCGACTGAGTGCGGAACTTGAAAACTTGAAGCGCGAAAAGGCTGACCTAGAAATTTTGCTGCAGACTGCCACCGAACATTCGGATACCATGGAAGCTGACTTGCTGGGCAAAGCTCAGGTGGCAGCGCTCTCAAGCGAAGACCAGTTTCGGGCGATCGCCTCAGCAACTCCCGTTCCGGTATTGGTTTCTCGCCTCTCGGACGGCTTAATTCTCTATGCCAACGCTCAATTGGCTTCTCTGCTCAACATACCCCTAGAAGAATTGATCGGCAGCAGCACCCCAGACTTTTACGTCAACCCGAGCGATCGCCCAAAGATAATTGAGGAAATTACCAAAAACGGTTATGTCAAAAACTACGAACTCCATTGCAAAAAGGCAGACGGCACTCTCTTCTGGGCGATGATCTCCGTTCAGTCCCTTCAGTTTAACGGCGAACAGACCGCATTGTGCGCATTGTACGACCTCACCCAGCGCAAGGAAGCAGAACAAACCCTCCAAGAGAGCGAAAAGCGGCTCCGCCGCCAGAGTCTGGCTTTGTTGCAGCTAGGTAGGCAGAGAACTTTCAACAGCGGTGCGCTGAATGTGGGAATTCGCGAAATTACCGAGGCGGCAGCCCGCACTTTGGAAGTGGAAAAAGTCAGCGTCTGGCTTTACAACCATTTCAGATATGGAACTCGCTACCCGACAGATCCCCATCTAAGTTTTACAGAGAGAGCGCTCGCCCACAATCAAACAGAGGCAATCGATACAGACGCCGCCGCCCCAGAGCAAGACGAGGGGGGCAATCATTCTAAGTTTAAAATCCCCAGCCTCAAATTAGTTTGTCTCGACTTGTACGATCGCACCCGCGAAAATCATTTGACCAGCGAGTCCATATCCGCAAGCGATTTAAAATTTTCAATTTTAGATGTCGAAGGCGACGCACCGGGCGAAAACTTGCGATCGGACAAAGCTTTAGAACCTGCGCCCAAGACTCAAAACCCTCTAAAAACAAATTTGTCCCACTCATCTGCGGTTGCGGAACATTCCGCTGCGGTGCCGAATGCCAGCAAGCCCAATTCATCCATATTAAACGTAGCAATTAGGCTCGGCGGCAAGATCGTGGGCATCCTCTCTCTCGAACATATCGGCGCGCCCCGCCAGTGGGCTCTGGAAGAGCGCACCTTCGCCGATTCTTTGGCAAATTTGGTAGCACTGGCGATCGAAGGATTTGAACGCCAGCGGGCTCAGGAAGCACTCTCCAAAGCCAAAGCGCAGCTAGAAATGACGGTCGATCAGCGCACCGCTCAACTCACCGCCGCCAATAAACTGCTCCGCATCGAAATTGCCGAGCGCAAAAGAGCCGAAATAGCTTTGCAAGAAGCCGTACACAAAGCTGAAGCAGCTTCCAGAGCTAAAAGCACTTTTTTAGCCAATATGAGCCACGAGCTGCGGACGCCGCTCAATGCCATTATCGGTTACAGCGAAATACTACAAGAAGAAGCACTGGAATCGGGACTCAAAGAAATCATTCCCGATTCCAAAAAAATTTATAACGCCGGCAAACATTTGCTGACTTTAATTAACGATATTCTCGACCTTTCTAAGATAGAAGCCGGTCGGATGGAGCTTTATTTAGAAAATTTTGACCTCGGCAACTTAATAGAAGAAGTCGTTGCAACATTGCACCCTTTGGTCGAAAAAAATCACAATCAATTGCAAGTTTCTTGCTCGGAGAATTTGGGAGTGATGTATGCAGATTTGACTAAAGTCCGGCAAATTCTGTTTAATTTGCTATCCAATGCCTTGAAGTTTACCGAAGGCGGAACAGTGGTGTTGAGCGCTACTCGCAAACCAGCAGGAGGAAGCGATTGGGTTTATTTACAGGTATCGGATACGGGGATAGGGATGTCGGCAGAACAGCAGCACGGTTTGTTTCAACCTTTTATTCAAGGGGATGCTTCGACTACTCGCAAGTACGGTGGCACCGGTTTGGGATTGGCGATTAGTCGCTTGTTTTGCCAGATGATGGGCGGCGATATCACTGTTGAAAGTCTGTTGGGTGTTGGCTCTACTTTTACTGTTCACTTAAAGGCAAAAGTTGATATTAGTTAGAAGGAAGAAGCAAGAGGCAAGAGGGAAGAAGGCAACGGATTTAACCCCTTTAACCCCTTTAACGGATGGGTGGAAGATGGAAGATGGAATATTACCACTTGGCAATTACCCCCGCTCAATTACCAATTATCCTGTGAATTGTGACGCCGATCGCGATCGACCTCTGTTGCTCATCACAAACTAGCATTTTTTCTCAGCCTAGAATACTTATATTATCCCAAACTTGTCCCGCAAGCAGGATATGGCGTCTCGCTGCATTCACAAGTCGCACCTCAACCTCATGCAGGGAGTGGGTGTTGCTTGTAGAAGGGCAATTTGGTAAAAGTAATCAGGACTTACCATCGGGGCCCGTGCGAAACCGGGTTTTTTACCGAATCTGCCGCCTACAACCCGTCTTTTCCTAAAAAAACCCGGTTTCTCAACAATCGTGCGTCAGTCCTAAGTAATGCTACGGTCGCTAACCAGTAGCAGGCAAAAGTTAACAGGAAATCAGAAATTATCAAAGGTCTCTGGAAACAGAAACACAATTCTGATTTTTGCCTTCAAACTGCTGCTTCTACTGGCGAGATAGCAATGTCGCTGAAAGCAGTGCGAAAATTCTCAGAATCAAAGGAGTGCATCTACATGATTAAACCTTGCAGTCAACCCCTAAAAATAAATCCTTTCACTTGTTATCGCGATCCAGCTACAGGCAGGTGGATGACTGTAGCTACAAATGTTGAGAGCGCTTGCGAAACAGACTCTAGTTTGAAAGCAACAGCCGAAGCCGAAAACGAAGCTAAAGTAGAAACGAGTCTTTCGCCTTCGCCTGCGGTCTCGCTGCCGAAAAAACGCCTTTCCTTCTCCTTACCTCCCCTTAAAAAGCTTGCTAAAAAATCTGCTGTCACTGTCAGCAGCTAGCCATCGCAGGGGCCTAATCTAGTTTCCACGGTTAGTCCCCGGCGATCGCCAAACAAAAAAAACGAAATTATCCATAGCATAAAGTGTCAAAAATTGATATACTGCCAGCAAACTTTCTTCTTCAACATCCGTGAAGTATTTGCTCGATCGCTGCATCCAATTTGTATGGACAGACCGACCAATTCGCCAGCGGGGAACAATCATAGTTGCTATCCCCGTGATTTGTCTGTTTGCTTCGCTGATAGCAATTGCAGGGCTCCGGGAGATTACCCTACAGATAAGAGAGCGAGCAGATACTAATAGGGCAATACTTCAGGAAACTAACCGCTTGTTAACCCTCGTGGTGGATGCGGAAACTGGCATTCGGGGTTACGGGTTGACGAAGCGCCGCGAATTTCTCTCACCCTACTTAGAAGCAAAAAAGAGTTTGCCTCCGCTGCTGGCTGAACTCCAGGTTATGGTTCAAGAAAACAAACTGCAAGCTCAGCGATTTGAAGCTATAAAAAAAAGTACCGAACAGCATATAAATTTCTTGCAAAACACTTTGAATAAGCTCGAAAGTTCGGCAACAAGGGTGCAGTCGCCGGAAATAATTGAGGTGTTCACTCAAGGCAAATTGAGGAGGGATAACCTGCGCGCAAAAATTAATGTGTTTGCTAATGCCGGCGAAGCCTACCAGAAAGCTCTAGATCTGCAAAGACGGGATTTGATAGATTTCACTAATTTTGTGCAAGTTGCTGGTTTGCTTTTCGGCTGTTTGGGTGCAGGGGCTTCTTGGTATTTATTTGATAGTTTAGAGAAGGAATTGAGGAAGCGGGAAGCTGGCTTGGAAGAAAGTAAAAGTCGCATTCAAGCTGTGGTAGACAATGCGGCTGACGGTATTATTACTTTGGACGCACGGGGAAATATTGAGTCTTTTAATAGGGCAGCAGAAAAGATTTTTGGGGAGAAAGCCGATCGCGTAATTGGCTCGAACCTGCGGCGGCTGATAGCTCAACCGCCGCCGGACAGCAGCGTGGGGGATTATTCGATCGAATATTTTGTATTAAATCCCGATACTGAACTGAAAACTTACGAGCAAGAAACAGTTGGAATTCGCAGCGACGGAACGAAGTTTCCGATGGAGTTGGCTGTCAGCGAAATGCGTGTGGCAAATCAACACTTATTTATTGCGATTTGCCGCGATGCCCGAGGACGGAAACAAGCCGAGGAAACTCTGCGCAAGCAAGCGCAAATGCTGGATTTGGCCAACGATACGATCGCGGTACTAGACTTGAACGGGGCGATTTCTTATTGGAATTTGGGAGCGAAGTGGCTCTACGGGTGGCGGAAGTCGCAAGCAATAGGAAAAAATATTCACGAGCTTTTGCAAACAGAATGGACTCAACCTTGGGAGGCAATTAAAGAAGTGTTTTTCGAGCGGGGTTCTTGGCAAGGGGAACTGGTGCGTACCAAGGCAGACGGCACAAAAATAACGGTGGCCAGCCGGTGGACTTTGCAGCATGACGATCGAGATACACCTGTAGCTATTTTGGAAATCAGCAACGACATTAGCGATCGCAAGCGCTCAGAAATGGCTTTAGCCGAAAGCGCGCAGCGGTTTCGCGCTACTTTTGAGCAGGCGGCAGTCGGCATGGCCCAAGCGACTGTGGAAGGCAAATTTCTGTTAGTCAATCAAAAACTTTGCGAAATTTTGGGCTACAGCCGCCAAGAATTGGTGGAGAAAAGATTTCAGGAGATTACTTGGCCGGAAGATTTGGCAAGCGAACAGGTACTTTTGCGCCAATTGTTAGCAGGAGAAATTGAAAATTACTCTCTAGAAAAGCGCTATGTCCGCAAAGACGGAGAGTTGGTGTGGGCAAACTTGACAGTTTCGCTGCTGCGAGAACAAGATGGCACTCAATTTCTGATGGGTGTGGTAGAAGATATTAGGGAACGCAAACAAGCTGAAGAATCGCTGCGGTTGCGCGCTCAAGAATTGAGTTGGACGGCGCAGACGCTGGCTCAAACGACGAATGTTTTGAGAAAGCGGAATCAAGAATTAGACCAGTTTGCTTATGTAGTTTCTCACGATTTGAAAGCGCCGCTCAGGGCGATCGCAAATCTCAGCAGTTGGATAGAAGAAGACCTCAGCGACTCGATGACAGAGGAGACTCTGCACCAAATGAACCTGCTGCGCGGCAGAGTTCACAGAATGGAAGGTTTGATTGAGGGACTGCTGCAATATTCCCGGGTCGGACGGATTCAAGCAGCTTCAGAACTGGTAAAAGTTGAGAATTTATTAGTAGAAATTATTGATTCGTTGGCACCGCCGTCTGGATTTGAGGTGAAAATTGAACCGGGAATGCCAACTTTTGTGACCGAAAGATTGCCGTTACAGCAGGTTTTTTCTAATTTAATTAGCAACGCAATCAAGCACAACCGAGCTGAATCCGGTCACGTCACAATATCGGTTAAAGAGTTAGATGATTTTTACGAGTTTTCTGTGGCGGATGACGGGCCGGGGATTGCTCTTCAATATCACGAGAAAGTTTTTGTGATTTTTCAGACATTGGAAGCTCGCGATAAAGTTGAAAATACTGGCATTGGTTTGTCGTTGGTGAAGAAAATTGTCGAAGGTCAAGGGGGCAGTATTTCCCTGGAATCTGCCGAAGGTGAGGGAGCAACTTTTCGGTTTACTTGGCCCAAGCAATCTATTAGCAAACAGGTTAATTAAAAAAACTGTGATTGTTGGTGTCAACTTACAGCAGATTGCAGGTTTATGAAGTACACCCGCCTATCGATCGATCCCCCTAGGGACACTCCAAGAGCCCATAGGTGTCAACTTAACGTCACACCCAGTCACAGAATGGTGTTGGACTATTAAGCCTAGATCCCCCCTAGCCCCCCTTAACAAGGGGAGGACAAGAGTCTTCTCAAAGTCCCCCTTACCCCCTTAATCAGGGGGGGACAAGAGTCTTCTCAAAGTCCCCCTGATTAAGGAGGATTTAGGGGGATCTGGACTTAGGGAAAAACGAAACTTATCAAGGCTTTCAGGCTTAAGTTGACACCTGTGGGCTGAGCCTGAGTCCCTACTACTTGATCAACCTGGGATATGGTGTATATATTTTTCCACTCATCTACTTATTAAGCAGAGAAAACGAGAAATTAAGGTTTTAGCAAACAGGATTTCTATAATTAGGGGTAAACGATCGACTCCTATGTAAATGGTAGCCGTTCTTGATCGGGGCTGGGGAGGCTCCCACGGCACAAAAACAGCACTTTCCATGACTTTGCCGCTGGGCACTGACATCTCGATCGAACTAGACTAGAGTGGAGTTCCCGAGCACTAATCTTTGCCCTGCAAATCTTTCGCTGAAAAATATATTATCGGCGGTGAGGTTGGTGGCGGGTTTGTGGGTTTTATTTTTCAGCCAAAGTACAGATATAAATTTGTGCAAGAGGCTGATATGCAAGTTGCGAAAAATGGGAACAATAAAAAGATGGGATTGTACTGTCAAGCAGTAACTACCTGCAATACCATCTCTGAAATTATTCAGGAAGGCGTCAATGTTTAAGAGCAAATTATCCAAAGTTATCGTATTGCTGCTGCGGCGGGTTCTCGGTGTGACTCGATCGGGGGCGAAGCGGCTGATGAGAGCAATGCTACGATCGCTCATGGCTATGGGCCGCAGAGCAAATCTGCCGGTGGCGGGGTTTGTGTTGCCGACGGTGACGATGGTGTTGCTGGTAGTGATCTTGCTGACTGTGGCGATTACGCTGCGATCCTTCGATCGGGCGAATACTGCTCGCAACGTGCGCGTGAACCAGCAGGTGCTGGCGGCCGCAACTCCCGCGCTCGATCGGGCAAAAGCGAAAATTCAGTTTATGCTGCGGGAAGACCCGCAAAGACCGACAGCTACTCCATCCGATGCAGAATTGTACGCGAGAATAGCCAACGCGCTCGCTACAGAAGGAACTCCCGATCTTTATAGCTTTGGGGACGAAGAACGGCTGATAGTCAAAGCAGACCTCGATAACAGTGGCACTGCCGATGCGACCAATCCTACAAACCCTCCTATTGGCCCGGCACCGGCATTTCTAGAAAATGAAGCGATAAACACTGCTTGGAGATATCCGGTCGATACTAATAATGATGGTGAATTTGATACTTTTACCCTATACGGAATATTTTTCCGCACTCCGAGTCGCAGTAATTCAGGGAACAACGTAGGCGACTTCACAAGGGCGAGAAAGCCTTTGGAGGCTAGAACGCCACCGATGTCGGTGAAGGGCCTCAATCCTGACTGCGTGCAGGGTGGAGGTACTGTCGCTAGTTTGGTAGGCGACTCTGGCTGGTACAAGATAGACGGCAAACTTAAAAAAAGTTTCTTTGTCTATACAGTAAACGTACCATTTAAAGAGCTAGATCGTCCTAGTCTTACCCCGAAGGAAAACACAAAAACTTATAAAGAATTTACAGGAACTACCAGCATATCCGCTCTCGAATACCAGCAAGACCAAAGTCGCATTCCCCTCGCTAATAATGCGGTTGTATATGAAGACGACTTGGATATATCGCCCGGGCCTCCGTTGAATCTAAACGGTCGGATATTCACAAATAGTAATTTGTTGGTGACAGGCTTAAATGAGGCAAATAGCATAAAACTCTATCAAGTCAGTAGCCAAGATTCTTGTTTCTACGAACAAGAAAACAGCAAAATTGTTGTTGGAGGAAATGTAGTTAATGGCTGGGCGGGCAGCACCGTACAGAGGAATGCAGTGGACGTGCATCTTTTCAAAAAGTTCCCAGCAAATAGAAACCAAGAGATGCTGGATGCAGCCCAATTTATTGACAACACGACTGAGGCAGAATCCGCCGACAATAACAGCTTGCAGGTACTTTACAACAACGAAGCCTATGCCGCTCGCCTCTCTTTGCTAGTGGCAGCACAGATGGGAGAACCCTTAACCGACACCGGCTTACCCGAACCTGAACCCCAGCCTAGCGACCCATTTTCTGTCCAGCGGAAACCGGCTACCCAAACCCGGGAACAAGCACTGCGAGAATATTTTAAACAGATGCTCCGCAAGGTTCCATTTGCAGAAGTAGGACCTGTAGGAGTAGGAGCTACACAGAACCCAACGGGCAACTACGGTCTTCCTTGGAATCCAGCGCCACCAAACACGTCCCCCATTACAGGAGCCCAAGACACTCTGCGACCGGCAGACAACTCATGGATGCTCCCGGATGCTACAACAACGGGTATCGAACTCAGAGCAAATCAGCTAGAAACAACAATACCAGAAGCAGATGGCGCACCGCCAGCGGAAGAAACATTTCTGGGCGATCGCGTGGTCGCGGGCAACAACCTACCAGCCCTCAGATGGGACGGCACTAAATTTATTAGTACACCAGAAACAATCACAGGCAGCAAGTGGAATTCCGCAGCCACTGCCGCACCAGATCGCACCCACTCGCCCCAAGTGACAAAGCTGGCAGACGTAGGAGCCACAGAGCGCAGCGGTTTCTGGGAAGGAGCAGCAGCCGAAACACCTAAAAATCCTCTGGATGGGGTTGGCGGTCTTCGGGTAATCACCAGTGCAGGGGTTTACGAGCGCACCAATTCTTTTCTGCCACCCCCCACTTGGATCAATCCCTTAGATGGAAATGGTACGACGTTGGGAAATGGCGCAACTGATGCTTACGACGACCCAACAACAACCGATACTGAGAAGTACCCTGTTGTGTGGCCAGATACAATGCCGATGTCCCCGCTGGGGCTGGGGTCTCAGGTGTATAACAATAGTGCTGGTGGGGCTTATAATGCTGCAAATTGGGTTCCTCTGCCAGCAACAGCCCCTGTAGCGCCTATCCCGCCAGGAGGGACACCGCCAACGGGACTGCCTGCTGCTGCGGTTCCTACTATCGACCCCACGACTCCTCAGTATGCAAAGGGCGATTTACGGATGCGGGCGACAGCCGTTTATCACTACGCAACAGGCGGCTACGATCCATCGGTACAACCAATAAATCTCGATAATGTTCGGCCGATCGCCTGCGTCAGCAGCTATTACGACCCCAGCACTGCTTCGACAGCCAGAAATTTATCTACACTTCCTGCTTTAACTGATGTAAGTGGCGACACCGCATTAGGGGTTCCCGGAGATCAAGTTGGTTCTAACAACGGGGTGGTGTATAGCCCACCGGAGGTCGATCGGACACAAGACGCACAAACACCCGCTCCGGGTGCAGACGGCTTATTAGGTGGCAACGCCCCAAATGATTTACAGAAACAAGCCAATTACGTTTTTCCTGACGGTAGGTTTGCCAACGAACCCTTGAGAAAAGCACTGCTGAAAGAACCGGGAGATCGCACTCTGGGTGACAAAGCAGCGATCGACTCCACAATGTGCGCCTTAAAAATTTTAGCCGATCCGATCACACCAGTTAGTGCTATTATTCCTCACGGAGCTATCAAAGAAGTAGCCTTTTTGAATGCCAGAGAAATCAAGGCGATCGATCGTGATGATTGGACTACCCCGAACGTTAACGAAGCCTTTACGCTCAGCAGTCCCCTCACAACTATTGGAACAGCACAACCAGCACAATTAACAGGCAATTACAACCTGCCCTTAGAAGAACGGGAACCCTTAGAAATTCGTGCCACTCAGATAGACCTCGATGTATTGAGGAAAAACTCAATTGCGGCAGAGCCTTTACTACCCTACAGCGGGATTATATATGCCAGCCGAGATGACGCGCTGCCAGATCGAAGCGCCCGCATACGCGGTGCAGCAGGCATAGATGAAGGCAGGAGCGCAACAGTTAGCCCTACGGACTCCCTACTAGACCCCACTCGCAAGCCTAACGGAATTCTGCTTGTTAACGGTTCGCAGCTAGCCAGAGATCCCAGCCTCCCTCCCACTGTGGCAAACGTCGTTAGGGAAAAAGGGCTGACTTTGGCATCTAATTTGCCAGTTTATATTCAAGGAGATTTCAACCTTCACACTCAAAGAGAGTTTGGCGGTGATGTTAGCGAGCCTTTTGATTTTGGTACGTTCTACGATCGCGCAGCCGCAGACCTCAATAAAAACTTTGCTTGTCGCCCAAACGACCCCAGACTCAATGGTAATTGTACAATCGGCGACAATTGGCGTCCCGCAAACGTACTAGCAGATGCAGTCACCCTGCTTTCAAATAATTACCGTTTTGGCTTCCGCAACGAAGGAGATTTCGACCTCAGAAATAATGCGGGTGCTACTGCTGTATTTCCTCGCAAACAACAAGGATTTTATACCAACAACTTTGTGACAAACGGGCTCTCCAGCGGGGCATTCTCTGCTACTGGCGACATACCTGCTAACCCGACAGAACTTGTAGACACCAACTACGCCAATACTGACGCTCTTAGAAGTTCTTACTTCAACAACTTCGTCACTCCCGTGCAGCGACGCGGGGAGTTCCCAGAGTTTGTAATGGAAGTTTGTACAAAACTGCCAGTGTCTGCGTGTGAAGATGGCGACTGGTACGTCAATCCAGCAGCAGCACCAGCAGGTAAGGCCACTGTTGACGAGGACGTAACACCCGCTGCTTATCCAGCGGGAACAACTGCTATTCCTCCAGCGCCAGAATTGCAGCGCTTCCCCCGTCGCGTTGCTTTTTCAAGAACGACGACTCCTCCGGAATTGGACACCCCCAACGCTCCAGTGCCTTTAGGAATTACTGGGGGAAAAGTTGTAGCAGGCCCAGGCGAGACAAAAGCTAATTCTCTGTGGTTTGCAACGACGCCAACACCGGGCGCTACTACCGTAAGCTACGGTTCAGACGACTTACCTTATGTCTTCAACCCCAGCCGCAGCGACAGCACCGGTGCAGAGCTGCCAGTTTTAGCCGCATCATCAGGCGCGCCAAATTTGGGTTCGCAGCCGCTGCTGATGCCCGTCTTGCAAATTCAAAATGTGGGAGCAGCGACTCGCTCTAATACTTTACCCAGATCGGCAGAGATCGTGACAACCACGGGATGGATGCTGCAGGCTCAAGCCCCGCAGACAACATTCAATCTGATTTTAGGAGCGAATGACACTCCTTCACGAACACTTGGCCCGGCCGTCGGTGACTTTAACGGTGGTCTGCAAAACTTGCCTCAGTTCTTGGAAAACTGGGGATTCGGCGCAGCTACCACCAACATCCAGGGTGCTTTTATCCAGTTCAACCGCAGTGCCTACAGCACCGCGCCCTATATTCCGATTCTAGATCCGCTATCTCCGCAACAGACAGATGAAAATACGGCGTTGCGGAGTCTGTTCGACCAGCCACCGAGCTCAGCTCCGACACCACCTGCACCTGCCTCAAGTTTTGTCGATTATAGTGGCGGTTCTCCAGATCCTTTATACAGAACTGCTAACGCTAGCGTCGGTTCAGACGGAGGTCGCATTCCCTTCTTTGCCCCTCCCACTCGGAACTGGGGTTTTGACGTTGGCCTGCTATCTCAGCCACCTGACTTGTTTACCCAAAAGTTCACGACTCCTCCCTCAAGGCCGAATCCAGACGAGTATTTCCGGGAAGTAGGTCGCGATGACGATTGGGTGGAAACTTTGATGTGTTCTAAGTTGGCTGCAAACAACCAGAACGCCACTTCTAGTCGCTCAAACTGCCCCGCTTAACCCTCTAACTTTCTGCCGCGCAATTACTGGAGTCCTATTTATGACTAAGCGACAACAACAGCAAAATTTATCTCAGTCACAAGATGGTGGCTACACGATTATCGAGTCATTGGTAGCGATGATTGTAGTTTCGGTGCTGATGATTGCGATCGCCCCTGTGATGGCTTACTCAGTAGCAACTCGCGTACAAGCGCGGCGGATGGAACTCGCCACGCAGGCGGCGAGGGCTTACATCGACGCTCTGAGGACGGGGGCGATCAAATATCCAGATACCAGGTTTCCATCTAATACCGATACTCCAACAAGTGCAAACACTTTGTGTATAGATTTGGGTGCTGGTTGTGACCCTGGCAGTAACAAAGTCTTGTTGGTTCAAGGAGTTTTGCAAAATCTCACTACTCCCCCCCCCGCAGATCCAACTACAACAGGTTACTCCTTGACTGTACGGGTTTACCGGGGCGATGCTTTTTCTTCTACGGGTACGATGAAAACTACACAGCAATCCGTAGCTAATTCGGCTCTTGGCGACCCTAAAGCGCCTTTGGTGGTAATGAAAACGGAAATTCCCCCTACTACACAAGGAGGTAGTTCCGCTTATCGATCGCTCTGTGCTCGAACCGGTGGCTGTTAATAAGGATCGCAGGAACTTCGATTAAATTTAAAATTGCTCCCTCCATTTGACAAAGGAAACAGTCAAAATGAAAACTTTACTCAGGTTGCTTCTCAAAAGTCAGCACCAGCAAAACCGCTCCGGGCCAGCTCAAACAGACAAGGGCATGACTCTGGTCGAGCTATTAGTCGGAGCAATTATGGCGTTTTTAATCATTACGCCGATGCTCGGTTTTGTAGTCGATATGCTGAATACCGACAGGAGGGAACAAGTCAAGTCAAACACCGAGCAAGACATTCAGGCCGCCGTTGATTTCATCGCCCAAGATTTGAGTCAAGCTATTTATATTTACGATAATAAGGCTATTAATGTAGGAACTGCGGCTAATCCTGCTATCAGAAATCAACTTCCCGACAATGGAAATCCTAATAGAATTCCGATCCTCGTGTTCTGGAAGCGGCAACAAATTGAAAAATCTGTTCCTATTAACCAGACTGTTACTGCAAAACCCAACACCTGCACTGCTGCGGATTGCAACGACGCCTACGTACTTTCCTTAGTTGCGTACTACCAGTTTAAAGACAACGACGTTACTTGGTGTCAGCCTTTAGGAGTCAGTTGTCCTACCCGCATTGCCCGCTATGAAATTAGAGATGGAGTAAAAGACCCGTCAACTTTAGCTTACTACACTGACGCTGAAACAGAAATTGGTCAAAGGAAAGATCCAGCTTTTAACGAAAATTTCGACATTAGTAAGCCCACAGTCAATGTGACGACGGGAACCGTTTTTAAGAGTGCTGAAGTATTAGTTAATTACATCGACCACAACCCCATTGACCCACCATCCCAAGCACCTACCGGAGCTCAGTGTCAAACTCTTCTTGGCGTAACACCTCCACCAGCACCAGCAACATTCAATGCCAGCGATTTACTAATAACAGACACATCCAGCAGCTCGGCTCATAGCTTTTACGCTTGTGTTGATACATCTAAAAACATAGCCAGAGTTACGCTCAGAGGAAATAGCCTGCGCCGCCTTCAACCCAATGATACTGCTTACAACCCCAACAAATCGGCATTTTTCCCAACAGCAAGCGTGCAAGTACAAGGTCTCGGTGCGGTAGGAAAATAACTGATGTCTAAAACTGATTTCCGAATCGCGCCAGCAGCGAATAAAAACAGGAGAGTAAAATGAAAACCCCAATATTATTAAAAGTTTTGCAGATTTCTGCAACAAAAGCAAACCCCAATTACAAAAATACTCGCTCCAGAAACGGCGATAAAGGCTTCACCCTTCTCGAAGTGCTGGTGATAGCGTTGATCGTAGGTATATTAAGTTCGATCGCCGCCCCGAGTTGGCTGGCATTCATCAACAGACAAAGAGTTCGCACTGTGAACGATCGCGTTTTGCAAACCTTGCGAACTGCACAAAGCGAAGCCAAGCGAACTAAGAGCGATGTCAGAGTGACATTCAATTACGATCCTAATGCTAATCCGCCAGTGAAGCCAACATTTACGATCAATACTAATACTCCACAAAATTTGGATGCAGGAGGTGAAATAAAGCCCGGACAGGTCAAACTTTTTGCTCAAGCTAATGGAGTTTCCACAATCAAATCAATTACTTTTAATTACCAAGGCTGGATCACAAACCCATCAATACAGAGCAGAACGCCACGACAACTAACTGACGGTTTTACAGTGACAATTTATCCACCCGATTCTCTACCTAACACCGCTGCTAAGCAGTGCGTAATTGTGGAAACTCTCATAGGAGGAATGAGAACTGCTGAAGGAAATGATTGCCCACCACCATCCTAGTTTTCAATAAATTTAGTTTTAATCTCTAACAGCAATTCCGCATAATTCATGAATTGCTAAAAAATATTAACTTAAATTATTTGATATTTCAAATCCTATTAAAATAGTCAAAATATGCAGCTCGAACTAAAACAAATAATCATCCAGCCAGGAAATCAACTATTACTCAAAGACATAACCTGGCCGATGTTTGAAACCCTACTAACAGAATTGGGAGAAAGTCGCGCATCCCGACTTTCATACAGCAAAGGAACATTAGAAATCATGGTTCCGCTAATGGAACACGAAATTGGTAAAGTCCTGATTGGTAACTTAGTCGAAGCACTACTCGAAGAACTTAGTATTGAATTTTGGTCTCTGGGCTCCACCACATTCAAAAATCAAAACATCGCTCAAGGAGTAGAACCAGATACCTGTTTTTACATCCAAAACGAAGCCGCAGTCAGAGGCAAAAACGGCATCGATTTAGAAACAGACCCACCTCCCGATTTAGCCATAGAAATCGACCTCACCTCCCGCACTCAGTTCAACAACTACGAAGCATTAGGAGTACCCGAATTGTGGCGCTACAACGGTCGCAACCTGCAAATCAGCGTATTGCAAGATGGAAAATACATACAGTCCGATCGCAGTCTCCAGTTTCCCAACTTCCCCATCACCGAACTCATCCCCCAATATTTAGAACAAAGCAAAACAGCCGGCAGAAACGTCGCCATGAAAGCCTTTCGATCTTGGGTGAGAACCCAAAATTAGCGATTAGGCGATCGACTTTCATCCACACCGGGCGATCGAATCAATACGGGCGATTTACGCGATCGGGCAATTGATACGATCGGGCAATTGATGCGATCGGGCAATTGATGCGATCGGGCAATTTATCCGATCGGGCAATTTATCCGATCGGGCAATTTATCCGATCGGGCAATTGATCCGATCGGGCGAATTATGCGATCGGGCAATTGATCCGATCGGGCGAATTATGCGATCGGGCAATTGATGCGATCGGGCGATCGACAAATTTGCTGTAGGGAAACGGCACTGCCGTGTCCTCACTGCCGTGTCCTCACAAAATATACATTGCAGGCCGTATCTGTAGGGAAACAGCCCTGATGTGTCGTTAACCGCAGCTTTTTTAAATTCCCATATATTTTCAGTAAATACCGATCTGCACAGTTACCAAACCCAACAGTTAAAATATACCCAAGAAAAAATAGCTCCTCCTAGCTATTTTTTTGCCATTTAAATATCAGGGAGTGCATCTACGTGTCAATAAATAAAACGCTCAAAGGCAGAGCCACTACACCTGCTGCAGGTTTTACAATGATTGAGACATTGATAATTATTTTAATCGTAGGGATATTTAGTGCGATCGTCGCCCCCTCTTGGCTGATGTTCATCAACAACCAGCGTTTAAAGGTATCGCTCGATCGAGCTTATTCGGCAATGGAACTTGCCCACAGCAACGCCAAACGCGACAAAATTTCATGGCAAACCAGCTTCAAAGAAGTAGGAGAAAATGTACAAATAGCAGTTCACCAAGCCGACATTCCCCCTGGCCAAGTACCAGCCAGTCAGTGGAAAAATCTAGAACCGCAAATTCAAATAGATAAACCTGAAACAACACTCCTACAAGTAAATGAAAGCAACCAGCAAAAAGAAAAGGGAACTATCTGGCGCGTCATGTTCAACCACAGAGGTTGCCCCGTATCTCGAAGCGACCACGATTGCACGCTAACGAGTATCAGAGCCAAAGGAACCCTCACACTATCTCATCCCAATTTAAAAAACAGCCAACGCTGCATCATCATCTCCACTCTCCTAGGACATAAACGCATCTCCCACAGACAATCAAAAGCTCAAGACAAAAGATATTGTTACTGACAGGCGATCGATGATTTTGGGGTAGGGAAACGGCATTGCCGTTTCCTCCATCTGCCGTGTCCTCCATCGCCTCGTTATCGATGGTTAACGTCTGTTCGGGTTGATTTTGCCCGTTACCCGAAATTAGGATACGGCAGTGCCGTTTCCCTACAAATCGGGCGATGGTTAAATCCTCAAAGGGTTGATTTTACCCATTACCCGAAATCAGGAAACGGCAGTGCCGTTTCCCTACAAATCGGGCGATAGTTACATCCGAGCCAGGGCGATCGATGATTTTGGGGTAGGGACACGGCACTGCCGTTTCCTCCCTCTGACACCGATAGTTACATTCGAGCCAGGGCGATCGATGATTTTGGGGTAGGGACACGGCACTGCCGTTTCCTCAATCGCCTCGTTGTCGATGCTTACATCTAATCCGGTTGATTTTACCCATTACCCGAAATCAGGATACGGCAGTGCCGTTTCCCTACAAATCGGGCGATGGTTAAATCCTCAAAGGGTTGATTTTACCTTTTACCCGAAATTAGGATACGGCAGTGCCGTTTCCCTACTTTTTATATTCCTACTATTTTATTTTCATACCATGCCTTACGACCCCCAAAAACACCACCGCCGCTCTGTTCGTATTAAAGGATACGATTATACTCAACCGGGGGTTTATTATATTACCATTTGCACCGAGGGACGACAATGTATATTCGGCGAAGTGATTGACGGTCAAATGCGATTAAATTTTTTAGGTTATCTTGCCCACATTTGTTGGTTAGACATTCCCAATCATTTTTCCCGCTTTCAATTAGATACCTTTGTGATTATGCCCGATCACGTACATGGACTTTTGGCGATCGTTGACAATACCCCGCTAACGGCACAACAAAGGCGTGTCCCTACCCCGGAACAATTTGGTCAACCCGTTCGCGGTTCTATTCCTACCGCGATCCGTTCGTATAAAAGTGCTGTTACGAGATTCATTCATAAGTTCTGCGAAACAACAGAAGTTCCTGTCTGGCAAGATGGTTTTCACGAATCAATTATCCGCGATGAAAAAACTTTGAATTGCAAAAGGCAATACATCATCAACAATCCTCAGCGTTGGGGCGACAATCCTCAGAAATTAGAACATCAGAAAAATCACCCTATTTTGCTAGATTTGCGTTTTTAAATATAAAAATATGGTTTGTAGGGAAACCGGCGAAATCATGACACAGCATGAATCAGGACAGGGCATTGCCGTATCCTCCATCGCCTCGTTGTCGATGGTTAACGTCTGTTCGGGTTGATTTTACCCGTTACCCCAAATTAGGAGACGGCAGTGCAGTTTCCCTACAAATCGGGCGATGATGACATCGAATTGGGCGATCGATCGATGATTTTGGCCTAGGGAAACGGCACTGCCGTCTCCTCCGTTGCTACAAATCGGGCGATGGTTAGATCCGATCGCGCGATCGATGATTTTGGGGTAGGGAAACTGGATTGCCGTGTCCTCCATCGCCTCGTTATCGATGGTTAACGTCTGTTCGGGTTGATTTTGCCCGTTACCCCAAATTAGGAGACGGCAGTGCCGTTTCCCTACAAATCGGGCAATGATGACATCGAATTGGGCGATGGCGTTGGGCCCCGCAAGCTACGATGATTTTGGGGTAGGGAGACGGCAGTGCCGTCTCCTCCGTCTGACACTCATGGTTACATCCGATCGCGCGATCGAAAAGAGCAATTCCATCGTCCAATCCGACTGTTGCTACTTCTTACTCGGGGCAATCTTCTCAATAGAAATCAGCGCCTCCATCACCGACTCCACAATCGGCGCGGCCACACTTCCCCCCGTACCGCCCTTCGGTTCATCAATCACCGCCAAAACCACATACCGAGGAGCCTCCACAGGCATTATCCCCACAAAGCTAGTAATAATCGCGTTCTTAGAATAACCGCCACCACCATTAGCTTTTTGAGCCGTCCCCGTTTTCCCAGCAATCCGATACCCAGGAATTTGTGCAGCTTTCCCCGTACCACCATCAACCACAGTTTCCATCATGTCTAAAACTTTCTTAGTAGTTTCCGGCGAAAAAACCTGCTTCGGAACAGCCCTCGGAAGTTTCCAATAAGCTTGACCTTCCCTATCAAAAAGTCCCCGCACAACATGAGGAGTCACCAACTTGCCGCCGTTGGCCAAAGCTCCGTTAAGCTGCACCAACTGCATCGGAGTAATCGAAAAACCCTGACCAAAAGCGGTAGTAGCAACTTCCACCGGAGAGTTAATAAATTGCTCTCGATTTTTAAGCTGGCTGGTTACTTCAAAAGGCAAATCAGTTCCCGCAGTTTGTCCGAGTCCGAGTTTTTCTAAAGCTTGATAGTAAAGAGAAGCTTTCATACTTCTCATTACGTGCACCATTCCCACATTGCTAGAATGTTTCAAAATCTCTGTAACAGTGGAAGGACCCCGCGCGCCGGCAGATTTGTAATCGGAATTTTGGATAGTCCAGACATCCATGTAAATCCGACCTTCATCATTAAACACAGTGTTAGGTTTCACCGCACCCGCTTCCAGAGCGATCGCCACATTAATCGCTTTAAAAGTCGAACCAGGCTCGTAAACATCAGTTACCGCCCAATTTTTATACCGCGACAAATCGAAATTAAAATATTGATTCGGGTCGTAAGAAGGTTCCGCTACAACTGACAGCAATTCACCGTTACGGGCATCCATCACAATCACCGTGCCCCGTTTCGCTTCCTGTTGCTTCATTTTTTCCTTGAGAGCAATTCGGGCCACCCGCTGCAAGCGACTGTCGATCGTCAGTTGCAATTTCAAATCATCAAGCTGCACAAATCCCGCCGTCAGCCGATCGGGAACCCAATTCCCATCGCTCGACCTGCTAAATTGAATCGACGGCATCGATCGTTCCAGCAAATTCTGCTGGCTGTATTCCACTCCAGCTTGTCCCTTCCGTTCCCCGTCCACATAACCGAGGATATCCGCCGCCAACTCCTGCTGCGGGTAAAAACGCTGCTGCTGCCGAACCAACTCCAGGCCATCCACCGGACTATCTTTAATTTGTATCTGGGCGACGCGATCGGCAATCTCTTGAGCCAGAGACTCAGCAATCGTGATACCCGTTTCACCAAGATTAAACCTGCGCAGCAGTTCAGTTTCCGACGTAGTTCCCGGACTCAGTTCGATCGGCAGCATCGGAGCCAATTTAGCGGCAATTTCCGCCTTCGAGTGGTTGAACAACTTCGGGTGAGCGTAGAGCGTGTACACCTGTCTGTCGATCGCCAAAACATTCCCTGCGCGGTCAACTATCGGGCGTCTCGGCACAAACGGCTTCGTTTTGAGAGTTTGCTGCTGCTCGGCCTGTTTGCGCAGCGCTGGAGCTCGCGTCACCTGCAAATAAAACAAATTCACAGCCAGCCCCAGCCCCCCCAGCATCAACACCGCCCACACGACCCACAAGCGGAACTTGCTGCGTTTTAAACGCTCCACCGGCCGCCCCCAAGGTGGAGCGGTCTGTTGTGGCGATCGGTCGTTTGTGCCGGAAACTCTTGGTTTAGCTTGTTTTTCCCACAAAGTACGCGCGGCGAAGCTATCCCGTAGGGAATCGCCCGACGGTTTTGGGCGTTGGAAGTTCGGCGATCTGTAGCGGTCAAAACGGGGGTCGTAGCTCATAAAATTAAAAATTAAAAATTAAACAGCAAGTTACTTATTTTTAACTTTTAAATTCCGCTTGGCAGAAGGAAATCGATCGCGCCTTGCACAAAAGTCAAAGAAGAAGCCTGAGGACATGAATCCGAAGCTACACGGTCAAAGTCTCGGGTACTCCGGCTCTGCGGCCCTCGGACACTCTCCCCCTCGGGCCATCTCCGCGTTGAGATTGCCTCAATAGCCCAGCGGTGTTTCCACACCCGCTCGATTCTTGAGAGCCGGTTCTGAGTTCGGTGCCGCAGTAACGGGCGATCGACTTGGAGGGGCAGGCGACAAGAAAATCGTGTCTGCAGGCTTCTGCGGGGTCAAACCCGTTTCGGGATTTTGGGCTTCTTTAGCAAGTTGGTGTTTCAAGACTTCGCTAGCAGCACTCAACTGCTGTTCCCCCCGGCGCAGAGTTTCCAGCTTTTGATACTCTTGGCTCCAGCGCTGCTCGCTGTAAACAGTCAAGCCGTAGAGAGTCAGAGCACCACCCAAAAGCAGAACGGCTGCCGCTGAGGAGGCGCGCTGCACCCGCAGGAGCGATAGCAACCACATTGGCTGCTGCTGGCGATCGGGCAGGACTTTCACCACCGATGGGGACGGCCGAGCAATCGCCTGGGCGTCGGCGGGCGAGTAGTTGGGCAAGACCGGCCCTGTCTTCGCCCGCCTAGCTCGGGCAATCGAAGTCACTTTGCTGTTGGCTGGGGCTGAAGCGGGCTTGCGGGTCGATCGAGAGCGGCGAGAATCCGGGGATCTGATAGCAGCGGTCATAGAGTTCACCAATACGTAAAGTGGGGCAGCTTTAGCTTGATTGAGATTAAGAGTTTTTTCAGTTGCCGATCGCCAATTGTGGCAATCTGGGTTCGATCGGTTGTCTTTACCAAAGATACCTCACAAACCAACCAACCCATCCTACCACTCGTCTCTTTGACTTCAGGATTGGCAAAAAAAAAGGAAATCTTTGCAGGTTCGCCAGAATCTATGTGAAATTTATTAATAAATGCAGTATTGTAATCAACGAGCGAATCGTTGCTCTATTCGTGCCAGCATTGTTTCTCAAGTACACTATTCCCTTCCTGGCGATGGGTTTTTAATGTTAAGGAGTGTTTATGAACAAGGGATTAATTCGTTTGACTTTGGTACTGAGCTTGGCAGCAGCCCTCGGCGCTTGCGGCGGTGAAACCACCAGCCCCACCAGCCCCTCTCCGGGCGGTCCTGCCAGCACTACTACTCCTCCTCCTGCTTCTTCTCCATCTCCAAAGACCTCTCCTGGGGCTGAGAAGTCTCCTTCTCCTGGAACTGCTTCCCCTTCTCCGAAAAAGTCTCCCTAACTAGGGTTATCCCGGAGTCTTTGCCCAACGAGCCTAGCCTGGGGGTGAAAAATGGTTCGCTCCTCGCATTTTTCAATCTCGTAGGTCTAGGCTTCAAGTTGGGTGTTAGCTGTCTGATGCTTTTACTAAAGTTCAGTAGGTTCCCTTACTGTCGCCAAGTCTTCTTAGCGCTGGGTTACAAGGGTATTCCTTTTCAATTTGAAAATTTGACTGCCCGCCTGCACGTTTTGATTTTCAAGCCTCTGACGGGGGGTTTGAGGACAGTGCCAGTGCAGCAGACTCAAATCGAAGGTCAACCTCGGGCGATGGCTGACTCGACGCAAATTTTTTTGCACTCGATCGAGTCTCGCTTTCTTTCCCCACGGCTGTTGCCCGCAGACGAGAGGAAAGCAAGCTGAGGCTTGGACGATCGAAGACTGGCTCGATGAAAGCATGGGCGCGGCTACTCGATTGGTTGACTGCGAGTTTTGCGCCAGTGCGGGCAAGCAAATCTACCCGTCTGTTTTGAGCCAGTTAGTGATTCAATTGGCGCGCCGACACTTCGGCATTAACCGGGCCTCGGCAAAACTCCCTCCCGTTGCGCCTGAGCGATCCTTTAGGCCTGTTGCACCTTCGCTGGCAGGATGGTGCTTGTGTGATACGGGATTCCTCGATCGTGCAAGATATTGCAGCAGCGGCGCTGCTGAGTCTTTTAGCTTTGATTCCTCAATACCGAATTGAGTATCCTTGGCTGTTCGATCGCGTGGCTCAAATGCACCGACATTGCAGGGAAACTCTGCCTCCGGGATTTGAAACCGCAACCGTAGGGCGATCGTCAAAGCCTGAAAATTCCAGCTATATAATGATTAGCGACTCCCAAAACTCACTCTCCTCGATCCTCCCTGCGCTGGCAAATCCATCAGAGTTAGTCCTGGACGCAAAAACCCAGTTTTTTCGCGAAAATCCGACCAATTGTTTGCGAGGGAGAACGGTGTAAAAACCCGGTTTCTGACCGTCAATAGTGCGGAGCGTCCTGAGAGTTGGAAAAACTATCGCATATCACACAGTTTAGAAAAAGTCAAGGATATTTGGGGGTAAATATAAAATTTTCAATTTGTTTTAAGATTTCAATACCTAGATGTTAGCCGTTAGTAGTAAAACCGCAGTTCGGCCGCCGGCAAGGCAATCTTATTGCCTGCTGTCTGGGCAAGGGCGCGCGCTGCCGCCCAGACAGCAGGAAAATTAATACTAATCAGTGGTACGATTAGCGATAAAAAATGTATCGAAATGTAAAGTGCAGCGCCGCTCTAGGTTTTGAAAGCCATTTAGTTAAAAGATTCAGGTAGGTAGTTTTATGCCCGCGACCGTCCCCTTTGAACAGATTGACCGGATTGTGTGGAATCAGCACCACGATCCTTTTGAAGTGCTAGGCCCCCACGCGATCGAAGATAATGGCAAAAAAGTCTGGGCCGTCCGAGCTTATCTGCCGAATGCGGATGCGGTATCGGTAGTTCTGCCGGAGGCGAGGGCCGAATACCCGATGAAATCAGAGCATCACCCTCACTTTTTTGAATGTACGATCGAAACCCCAGAACTAGCAAACTATCAACTGCGGGTCAAAGAAGGGGAACACGATCGCTTTATCTACGACCCCTACGCCTTTCGATCGCCCAAACTCACAGAATTTGACATTCACTTATTCTCAGAAGGCAACCACCACCGGATTTATGAAAAATTGGGGGCGCACCTCACCGAAGTAGACGGCATCACAGGAGTATATTTTGCCGTTTGGGCCCCAAATGCCCGCAACGTCTCTGTTTTAGGCGATTTCAACTATTGGGACGGCCGCAAACATCAAATGCGGAAATCCCAAAACGGGATATGGGAATTATTTATTCCGGGACTCGAAGTGGGAACTTCCTACAAATACGAAGTGAAAAACCAAGACGGACATCCCTACGAAAAGTCCGATCCTTACGGTTTCCAGCAAGAAGTGCGGCCGAAAACAGCATCAATTGTCACCGACTTAAATACCTACACTTGGAACGACAGCGCTTGGATAGAAAAGCGGCGGCACACAGACCAACTGACGCAGCCGGTTTCAGTTTACGAATGCCACATCGGTTCTTGGCTGCACGCGGCTACTGACGAACCCGCCGTGCTACCAAATGGGGAAATAGAACCCGCCGTGCAAGTTTCGGAACTGAATCCCGGGGCGCGCTTTCTGACTTACCGGGAATTGGCCGATCGGCTGATACCCTACGTCAAAGATTTGGGATTCACTCATATCGAAATGCTGCCCATCGCCGAACATCCTTTCGACGGTTCTTGGGGCTATCAAGTCACCGGCTATTTCGCCCCAACTTCCCGCTACGGCAAACCTGAAGATTTCATGTATTTTGTTGACCAGTGCCACGCCAACGGCATTGGGGTACTTGTGGACTGGGTACCGGGACATTTCCCCAAAGACGGCCACGGTTTGGCTTTCTTTGACGGAACTCACTTGTACGAACACGCCGACCCCCGCAAGGGCGAGCACAAAGAGTGGGGAACCCTAGTATTTAACTACGGGCGCAACGAAGTGCGGAATTTCCTAGTATCAAACGCTCTGTTCTGGTTTGACAAGTACCACATCGACGGGATTCGCGTAGATGCGGTGGCCTCGATGCTTTATTTGGATTACTGCCGCGAACCCGGAGAATGGCTGACCAACCAGTACGGGGGCCGGGAAAATATCGAGGCGGCGGATTTTCTGCGTCAGGCGAATCACGTCATTTTTAGCTATTTCCCAGGTGCGCTGTCGATCGCCGAAGAATCTACCTCTTGGCCGATGGTATCTTGGCCGACCTATGTAGGAGGTTTGGGCTTCAACCTGAAATGGAACATGGGTTGGATGCACGATATGCTCGACTATTACCACATGGACCCGTGGTTCCGCCAGTTCCACCAGAACAACATAACTTTCAGTATGTGGTACAACCACAGCGAGAATTTCATGCTGGCTTTGTCCCACGATGAGGTAGTCCACGGCAAGGCTCACATCATCGGGAAAATGCCAGGAGACGAATGGCAAAAGTTTGCAAACGTGCGGTGTTTGTTTACTTTTATGTTTGCTCATCCCGGAAAGAAAACGATCTTTATGGGGATGGAGTTCGGCCAGTGGCACGAGTGGAACGTTTGGGGGGATTTGCAGTGGCAGTTGCTGCAATTCGAGCCGCACCAAAAGTTAAAGCTATTTTTTAAGGATTTGAACAATCTGTACCGCAGCGAAACGGCACTTTACAGTCAAGATTTTGCTGAGGATGGGTTTGAGTGGATTGATTGCAGCGACAACCGGCACAGCGTCGTGGCATTTGTGCGCCGAGAGAAGGATGGCGACGAGTTTGTGGTGACGGTGTGCAATTTTACGCCCCAGCCGCACTCTCACTATCGCGTAGGAGTGCCGGAACCGGGTTTCTATACGGAGTTGTTTAACAGCGACGCGCGGGAGTACGGCGGCAGCAATATGGGGAATTTGGGGGGCAAGTGGACTGATGAGTGGTGGTTCCACAACAGTGCTTATTCGATCGACTTGTGTTTGCCACCTTTGGGAGTATTGATTCTAAAGCTCGATCGGGCAAAAACAACAGCAAAATCTCAAGAGTTTTAAGTTGTGAGTGCTGATAGTTTTGAGTTAAGAATCAAAACTGTATTAAACGTAAAATTTTGAGGGTATTCCGAAACCCGGTTTCTCGAAGAAACTGGGTTTTTTTCTGTTTTGTTGTTGTGTCGGAAGAAGGAAGAAGCAATCGAGCGCTCATGTTTCAGTAATTCATGCCAACTTACAAAAGTTTTGCTGCAATTCTCAATCTTTTTATACCAATTATTAAAAGTCAAAGCGCACCGTAGGGAAACCGCTCCGTGCCGGGTCATTACAAATGCTCGCCTACCATCTATCTGTATCGCTACTTTTCATAATTTGTATAAGAACGTCCTCACAGTCAGCGCGGTTGCTATGTTCTTTTTTAAATGGTATTAATTCCCAATTTTTAATTCCCAATTTTTAATTCCGAGTATCGGAAGCGCCAAGATTATAAGAAACTTTAGACGGTTCAACTGTTACTACTTCCGAAATAGACGGTTCCTCCACTGCGTCTAAATTTGGCAGGGGCATATGCTTCATTTCCCAAACTTTCAGCAAAATTAGATATTCATAAAAAGCTTGCAGCGTGCACCAAGCCAATCCCGCTTGGCCGTCAAGAAATCCGCCGAGTAAAATATACATATAGAAAAAGCGCACGACAGGCCGCAAAGGCAAGCGCAAAGAAAAATCTTTCAAAGCGCGACGCCTTTCCACCTCCGATGCGCCAAACAATAAATCCCACCAATTTACTTGACCTGCTTCTAATTGGCGGAGAGTTTCAGCCGCCTCGTCAGTCGAGTAGCGGTTGTGCTTTTCAATCCAGCGGGAAAGACCTTTGCTGCAAGTATAGTGAGGGTAGGTTTCCTTCAAAAAGTGAGTAGGGCCGTTGCAGACTTCCCGTTCAGTGTGACCGTAGTCAGTAAACCATACTTGGTCTTTGCGAAACAGGCGCATTTGATAGCGGGGATATTGAGTGCTGCGGCGAATCCAGCGCTCCATAAATATTACTTTTTCAGCTACGTAATAGCCGATATACTCTTGACTTTCGATCGCCTTTAAGCATTCAGCAAACAGTGCAGGCGTCATCCGCTCGTCAGCTTCGAGGATGTAAACCCATTCGTACTTGCACGGGACTTCTTGGAGCATCCAAGTCCGCTGGCGTCCGTGAGTTTCAAAGCGGTGCTGCACTGTTTGCACGGCATAGTTGTGAACAATCTCAAGGGTGCGATCGCTGCTGAAAGAATCAACTACAATGATATCGTCACAAAGCAGTGCCGATTCAATGCAAGCGGCGATATCAATCTCTTCGTTGTAAGTCAGAATATAAATTGAGAACATTCCCAGCTTTCAGTAAGGGCAAACTATCAGGCAAATCAAGTATTTATTTCTCAGGGATGTCTCCACTTGCGCGATCCCTGCCAGCGCCGATCACATTTTGCGGCGGCCGAACCGCAGAATTCCCATAGTTCTCAATCCAGTCCAACCAACAGTAATGTAGCCAATGGCTAACAGCAAACTGCTGATTCCTGTCTGCAAACTCGAATTTCTCGATCGAGTTCTTAACTCTTTCTCTTTTTGTTGCTTGCGGGTGCGAATCTCGTTGCGAGCTTGATTTGGCAGTTCTTGGGCTTGCTGTTCGAGGAATTTGTCGAGTGCTTTCGGGTCATTTTTCGACTCCTGAAGCACAGCTTTCAATTCCTTGGGAACATCTGGACTCTTGAGTGCTTGTTGCAGCTTCCCGTCGTCTTGCAGCAGGGCGGCTATCTGAGTGCGGCGCTGGCTTTTGAGCTGTTCTACCTGAGCTTTAAACTGATCGCTTTTAATTTGCGCCTCTAGTTGACCTTCCGCTTGTCCCGCTTCTTTATCCACTTGAGTGAGAGCATCCTTGAGTTCCAAACGAGTATTGTTGAGGTGAACCGGAACCAGCAACAGGTAAATTAGCCCTAACAAGCTGGAAATCAACAGCGCCCAGAATCGCAAGTCCAGCCAAACATTGCGCCTCTCAATAGAGACTCCACTGCTGCTGTCCACCCAAAAGCCCGTCATTAGCATGGCTATACCCATCAAAGGAATAATGCCTCGGTCAACTATCTGAGTTGCTGCCGCAAGCTGCCAGCCTCGATTGAGAATGTCGGAGGTTTCTCCCGGCAGCGACAGAACAATGCAGTCAAGCAAAGCAGAGAGAATCAAGATAATCCCGACTACTTTTAGAGTTCGAGCAGCTACTGAAGAAAATTGACGGCTATTAGTTGCTTTCATAATTCGTGTTAGATAATTCTACACCGTTAGATTCAAAGGGGTAGTTGACTGGATTTTGTTGAACGAGTTAAGTTATTTTCCACCAAAATAGCTCGTTCGGGTACTCACCTCGACTTTCCCCTGGGTTTTCTGGGGTGCGGTTGCGACCCCAAAGGGTCGAGTTTCTGCACAGGTATGGAGAGTTTGGCACAGAAGGCGGCGCGCTTCTGGGGTGGCTGTAAAGCTTGGTCAAGATAGCGCACAGAAAGGGCAGCAAGCCACTGCTGGCTTTTTCTAGAGTCTGACGAGTGCAGGGCATAGATGAGTTCTGCACGCTTGGGTTCGGTGCTTTTAACTAGCTTTCGCTCGCGGCGGTGTCAGAGATCATAGACACATGAAGATCGGGCTTTGTTGGGTTTCACCCCCTAGGGCTTCCACCACCCGATCGTCGGCCCGAGCCTGTGGAACTAAATCCCCTGTCTTATAGTAATTGATATAACAGAGGGCTGGAATAAATAATTGTTTCCCAAGCTTTTTAAGCTCCAATTACAAACAGCACCACAGGGAAGTCACAGATACACCAGTAGCTGTTTTTTACTTTTTCCTTCTGTTGACCCGATCGGCTTCGCCGCTATAGCATTCTTGCTTATTCCTTCTTGCTTAAGAGTGAGCACTTACTAATTACCAGTTACTAATTGCCAAGGACTAATTATTGGCAGCTTGAGTGATTGATTGTTCGATGGCAAAGATGTTCTTCTATCACATTTTTTGGTAGGATAATTCATCGCTGTTCAAATTTGCTGGTGGTGAGTGCAATGGTTTCTGGTGTTTACACGTTGAGAGAACTTGAAAGATCGATCGCGTCCGATCCGGACAACTGGCGTCCGATCGTGTTTACTAACGGCTGCTTCGATATCCTGCACTGCGGCCACGTCCGCTATTTGCACGCCGCAAAAAAGTTGGGGCGATCGCTGCTGGTGGGCTTGAATAGCGACGCCAGCGTGCAAGCTATCAAACCGCAGCAGCCGGGATTGCCGCCCCGCCCGATCGTACCGGAAAACCAGCGAGCCGAAGTGTTAGCAGCCCTCAAACCAGTAGACGCCGTAGTAATTTTTTCCGAGATTACAGCAACTAAACTGATAAATATCCTGAAGCCAGATATATACGTTAAAGGAGGCGACTATCAACTCGAAACTCTGCCGGAAGCACCGGCTGTTATCGCCGGAGGTGGCAAAATTTCCTTGATCGAAATAGAAGTTCCCAGTTCTACCAGCGCGATCGTCAAACGCATTTTGCAGTTAGGCGTTTAACCCCCGATCGGAAACAGCAAACAGTGAGCTAAACTCAGAAGTTGCCCCATCAAAAAATACTCTTAGTGCGATCGCTCGTACAACTTCATCCCAATTGTTACGCAGGAGATAATTTCAATGGAACTCACAAGCAATAACACGATCGCGGAAATCCTAGAAAGACACAAAGCAGAGCTACTAGCAGATTGGCTCAAAGAACTGCAAAATACCGGGCTGCGGCGGGACGACTTGATGAGAGCCAAAGAATTGCGATCCGAGTGTCAAGAGTTCCTGCAATTGCTCCACATTGCAGTCGGGCACGGTAACTTTAGCGACATCCAGACACCCGAATGGGAAAATATGCGGGTGCTGCTAGCCGAAGTTTCGCGGTCGCGCGTTCAAAGAGGCTTTACTCCCTCAGAGATAGCGAGTTTCATTTTATGCTTCAAAAAGCCATTGTTCGATCGGCTTTGTCGCGAACTTACACAAAACCGCGACGCACTTGTCGAACAACTTTGGCTTTCCACCAGTTTATTAGACCAGCTAGGCCTTTGGGTGACAGAAATCTTTCTCAAAGCTCGCGAAGAAGTTATCGAACGCCAGCAGCAAGAAATGCTCGAATTGTCAACACCCGTAGTCAAACTTTGGCAAGGCATTCTCGCTTTGCCCATGATCGGGACTCTCGACAGCGCCCGCACTCAAATAGTCATGGAAACTCTGTTGCAGGAAATCATGGAAACCGGCTCAGAATTTGCGATTTTAGATATTACAGGTGTGCCGACTGTTGACACTTTAGTTGCTCAACATTTATTAAAAACAGTCGCCGCCGCCCGTTTAATGGGTACTGAGTGCATCATCAGCGGCATTCGCCCGCAAATAGCTCAAACCATCGTTCACTTGGGAGTTGACTTGCAAGATATTCTGACAAAAGCGACTTTAGCAGATGCTTTTAAAGTCGCTTTGCAGCGCCAAGGTTTAACTATAAGAAATATTCAAGAGGAAAAATAAAAATATTGGCTTTTTGCCTAAAAATTTAAGTGAAAATTAAAAGAGAGGTGGATTTGTGGAACGGATACCGATACTTCAAATGGGAGAATTTCTGCTAGTAACAATTCAAGTAGATATGCACGATCGCTTAGCAATGACGCTGCAAGACGACCTGACAAACCGCATCGTCAAAACAGGCGTCAAAGGTGTTTTAATAGAAATCTCTTCCCTCGAAATAGTAGATTCTTTTATCGGTCGCATCATCAACAATATCGCTAGTATGTCGCGAATTTTAGATGCTGAAACAGTTGTGGTCGGGATGCAGCCAGCGGTTGCGATTACCCTCGTTGAGTTGGGGCTTTCCCTGACAGGAGTTCGCACAGCTTTAAGCGTTGAAAAGGGCATGATTTTGTTGCGAAAATCCTTGGGTTTTTCTCCTAACGAGAATGCGCGAGCAGTCGATAAATTGTCCCATAACTGAGGCACAGGCAGTAATGAAATCTGGTGTGTTCGTAGATAGCTTGTTGACAAACTCAAGATTGCTGACAAGAAACTGGGTGGATGAGCGTAAGTCCTATGTTTTGTCGAGAAGTTCTGTTTTGGTAGAGTAGCCATGTCAAAACGTGAGACACTAGAAATCCGATCGTCATCCGATATAGTCCACGTCCGACAGCAAGTGCGAACTTGGGCTGTAGCAATGGGATTCGGTTTAGTAGACCAAACGAAAATCGTTACCGCAGCCAGCGAACTCGCCCGCAATACTGTAGACTACGGCAAAGGGGGAACTGTAACTCTCGAAATGCTCCAATTAGGCACCCGCAAAGGGCTGCGGCTGATATTTGAAGACAAGGGCCCGGGAATTCCAGACATCGAATTGGCAATGACTGACGGTTATACTTCTAATCACGGTTTGGGTTTGGGACTCAGTGGTTCTAAGCGGTTGATGCACGAATTTGAGATTGTTTCCAAAGTGGGTAAGGGGACTAAAATTGCGATCGTCCGCTGGCGCTGAAGAAGTAATATTTAACAAGACGATTTGAGAGTTGAGATTTTAGATTAAAGAATTGGGAATGACTGATGACGATCGGGGTTTGGAATTTGCGTATAGTTGTATTATTTTTTTAATAGGTATAAAAATCAACCAGCAAAGCCAAGAAGTGATTCTTGCAATCCCGCACTATACCCGGAGAGGGTTGGCGTCTGGAGGATTTGATTGTGAGAGCTGATAAAAAATGATAGATGCCGTAGCCCTGCCCGTAACAGAAGAAAGTCAAGTCGGAGAAGCGCGGCGAATCGCAGTCGCCCTCGCGGCCGAAGTCGGATTTAACGAGACCGATCGCGGTAAAGTGGCAATTGTTACCACCGAAGCAGCAAAAAACGCGGTCAAGCACGCGCGCGAAGGAGAAATTTTGCTGCGAACATTCAAAACAGCAGCAGGATACAGCATTGAAATAGTAGCGCTAGACCGGGGCCAAGGAATGGCAAATGTCGCGCTGTGTATGCGGGACGGTTTTTCTACAGCGGGAACCCCGGGAACTGGATTGGGGGCAATTAAACGCCTCTCTACTTTTTTTGATATTCATTCTGTACCAAAAATGGGGACAGCCTTATTCATGCGGCTGGAACCGACCCAAAATAGCCGGGAAGCCTTCCAAAACAGCAATTACTTGGAATTTGGGGTAGTCCACTTGCCAAAAGCAGGAGAGCAAATTTGCGGGGATTCCTGGGCTGCGGAAAATCACCTTGACAAAAACCTGATTTTAGTTGCAGACGGGCTCGGCTACGGGGATTTGGCCCAGGAAGCGTCTCGCGAAGCAGTGCGCGTATTTCAAGAAAACGCCAAATTCGGGCCGAAAGCAATTTTAGAGAAGGCGCACGCTGCTTTAAAAAATACCAGAGGAGCGGCTGCGGCGATCGCCCAAATCGATCGTACTCAACAAACAATTTGTTTTGCCGGAATTGGAAACATCAGCGGTGTAGTTGTCACAGATAACCAAAGCCGCAGCATGGTTTCCTACAACGGCACAGTTGGACATATGATGCGAAAAGTAGCAGAATTTGTCTATCCTTGGTCGCAGCAGTCCCTACTCATCATGCACTCCGACGGTTTGGCGGCGCAGTGGAATTTAAACCGCTACCCGGGTTTAGCCTCCCGACATCCTGCTTTAATCGCAGCCGTGCTCTACCGGGACTTCAAACGCACTCGCGATGACATGACAGTTATAGTAGCCAAGGTGAGAGAAGCAGCGTGAGTTACCCAATCCTGACGACGGAAGTCCGCTTTGAACAAGACATCGTACAAGTACGCCAAAGAGCTCGCCAAATTGCTAAAGGGCTGGGATTCGATTCCCAAGTACAAACCCGCATCGCCACAGCAGTTTCCGAAATTGCTCGCAATGCTTTCAAATATGCAGGCGGCGGCAAAGTAGAATTCATTGTAGAAGGGGAATCGCCCCAAATTTTTCGGACTCGGATTTCTGACACCGGGCCGGGAATTGCTGATTTACCGACGGTGTTGAGTCCCAATTTTCGATCGCAAACCGGCGCGGGACTCGGTTTAGCAGCAGCGAAACGGTTGATGGACGAAGTGCAAATCGACACTGCGCCCGATCGCGGAACGGCTGTACAATTAGTTAAGCAATTTTCCAAACAGATGCCTGCGCTCAGTGCGATCGAACTAAATCAATTAGTTGACAAACTAGCGCGCCAAATTCCCGAAGATCCCTACGCCGAAATTCAGCAGCAAAATCAAGAATTACTGCGCACTTTAGACGAACTCCGCCAGCGTCAAGAAGAACTCGTACAATTAAATCAGCAATTAGAAGATACCAATCGCGGAGTAGTGGCACTTTACGCCGAAGTGAACGACAAAGCCGAATCTCTCCGGCGCGCCAGCGAACTCAAAACCAGCTTTCTATCCAATATGAGTCACGAGTTTCGCACTCCGCTAACGGCAATTCTGAGCCTTTCCGAAATATTGTTACATCGCCTAGACGGAGAACTTTCAGCCGAACAGGAAAAGCAAGTAAATTACATTCATAAATCCGCCGAGTCTCTCGCAGAACTTGTGAACGACTCGTTAGATTTAGCCAAAGTGGAAGCCGGAAAGCTAACTGTTCGCGTGGGTGATTTTGAAGTCGAAGATTTGTTCAGCGCGCTGCGGGGAATGATGCGCCCCCTGCTGCCCCAAAACTCTGCTGTTGCTCTGATTTTTGAAGCGCCTCTAGAACTTCCAACCCTTACCACCGACGAGGGAAAAGTTTCTCAGATTTTACGCAATCTGATTTCTAATGCGCTCAAATTTACCGAAGCAGGCGAAGTTCGAGTTGCTGCAGAAATTGGAGACGAGGGAACAGTTACTTTTTCCGTGGCAGATACGGGCGTTGGCATTTCCCCAGCCGACCAAACGCGGATTTTTGAAGAATTTGTTCAACTGGAAAATTCTTTACAGAAGCGCGTCAAAGGCACTGGTTTGGGATTGTCTCTGTGCAAAAAACTGGCGGAATTTTTGGGGGGAAGTATTGAAATCAAAAGTGCGCCCGGAGTCGGCTCGACTTTTTTTGTCAAACTGCCGATACTGTATCCTGGAGATATAGAAGACCCTTTGGAAATGTCGGCTGCTAAGGGAGATGAAATACCGCTGGCGATCGCAAATTCTGGCTCGCCAGCGCCGGATTCAGCAGCAAAAGTTTTGAGTGGGGAGGATGAAGATAGTTTTTCGGTATTTGCTGAAAGACTTGCTGGCAGAAATTCATTGTACTGCGATCGAAGCGACCAACGGCGCTAAGGTTTGCTCTCGGCGATCGAAGAGCAACCGCAAGCAATTTTTATCGATATTATGATGCCGGACCTGACAGGATTTCAAGTTTTGGAAGAGTTGAAGTCCGATCCGGCTACTTGTCAAATACCTGCGATTGCGATCGGCTCAAAACATTTAGAAACGTGCGAATACGAGGATTTGTCTGCCGATCGAGTTGCGCAGTCCAGGACTGAATTGGTATAAGGTTGAGGATTGTAGCAAGACTTTTTTAAACTTAGTCTTGGACGCCTAAATTCCAAAGAAACCGGGTTTTTACCAGTTTTAAAGGTCGGAATGCAGTATTTTTGCCATAAAAACCCGGTTTCTGAACACCCGTGAGTCATTCCTAAAACTGATATTATTTGATAGCAGGCAATATTTATTTAATTTGCAACAGCATTTAAAATTTGTGCTGTAAAATATAGCAGCTCTCAGTTGCCCACTATATAGTAGGGACTTACCGAGAGCATTTTTTCGTGTCAGCGATCGGCTAAAATCCATGATAAATATGACTCTGACGAGAGTCTCGATCGCCCCTAGCTTCTTAAGGGGGAAACTGGAAGCACTTTCAAAGTCAACCTTTTTAAGGCGGATGCAAGGCAGGGCTGTTTCATTCTCGTTCCGCGGCAATGCCCCCGCGGTTGCCCCGAGGTCTGAAACGCCCATTGGATCGTCGGTGGCGGTAGGCAAAGAAAGGCACTACCCCTACAAAACCCTCGTTTTCCTGACAATGAAACAGCCGCGGGATGCGAGGGGAATTGAGGCTGGGGTAAAAATGAGACATACAGAGGGTTTTAGCCGAATTATTGACACGCTTTGGGGGCGACGCCGTGTCTCGATGCAATATTAGAGCTTATTTATTAGTGAAAAATGAGACCTGTTTAAAAAAATAATGCAACTGTAAGCAAGATCCAAACCGTATAGAGTAAGCCATTCCCCAATCTAAAATCTAAAATCTAAAATCTAAAATGGTATGACTTTCATCTCCCTTCAATATGCCCTGTTTCTGTTAGTTTTGTTCGCGGCTTACTGGTTGGTTCCGCTGCGGTGGTGGCGGCTGTTCATCATGCTGGCGGCTAGTCTGATTTTTTACGCTTCGCTGCAAATTTTGTACATTCCGCTGCTGTTAGTCGGCGTTTTGTTTAATTACTTATTGGCGATGGCGATTGGGGAACCTCTAGATTGGCGGATTGCTAATGAATCTTGGAACCGTCGCCGTTTGTGGCTGCTGTGGATAGGAATTGGGCTGAATGTGTTGCTGCTTTTGGGTTTTAAGTATGTGCCTTTTTTCTTGAGTTCGATCGGCACTTTGTTAAATTGGCCTTTTGCTCTCGACAGTGCTAACTGGGTGAAAACTCACGTCATCGCACCCCTGGGATTGAGTTTCTTTTGCTTTGAGTGCATTGCTTATTTGATTGACGTGTACCGAGGCGCGCCTGCTGCTACTTCGCTGCTGCACTTTGCTGCTTACAAGTTGTTTTTTGCGAAACTAATTTCCGGCCCGATTACTCGGTATCACAACTTGATCTATCAACTGAAATCCCAGAATTTTCCGACGCCCGATCGCCTTTCTGAGGCACTTTGGACGATCGCCTTCGGTGCAGTAAAAAAAGGTCTTTTCGCAGATAACTTGGGAATTTATGTCGATTTAAGCTTTACCAACTTGCAGCGGGCGGGTAGCGAGGATTTGTGGCTGGCAATTTTTGCTTACGGGCTGCAACTTTATCTCGATTTTAGCGGCTATGTTGACATGGCGCGCGGTACTGCTTTGCTGCTGGGTTGGTATTTGCCACCAAATTTTGATTTCCCTTATTTTAGTGCCAGCATAGCTGATTTTTGGCGGCGCTGGCACATGACTTTAGGGGATTGGCTGCGCAATTATTTGTATTTTCCTTTGGGGGGTTCGCGAGTCGGTTTGTGGCGCACTTGTCTGAATTTGTCGATCGTCATGTTAATTGCGGGAATTTGGCACGGGGCAGCTTGGGGATTTATTGTGTGGGGGGGTTTGCACGGTTTAGCTTTGGCGGTTCACAGGCTGACTGATGTGATGTTTAAGCGGTTGCGGATGGAGTTTTTGTGGGAAAATCCGATCGGCATTGCGATCGGTTGGCTGTTGACTCAGGCGATGGTTTTTGGTAGTTGGATATTTTTCCGCCTTCCCGATTTAAAGGATTCTGGATGGGCGATTTCGCATTTGTGGGGACACGCTGCTGACGTGCAGTTTGCAGATAAAGTTTATGGCGAAGCTTTGGGTTTGGAAAGAGTGCATTTAACTTGGATGTTGGTGACTTTGGCGGTGGCGATGCTGGGGAATTATGCGTTGAACCGGGGTTTGAAATTAGAGTTAAATTGGCCGGTGAAATTAGTCTTGGTGCCGCTTTGTTTGTATGCGGTTTGGGTGTTGGCTCCCGAGGGAGGTTTGCCTTATATTTATTTTGATTTTTAGGGTATGATATCAATTCCGCTCTTCATCGGAATGATATAAACGGAGGACACGGCAGTGCCGTGTCCCTACCACGATCAATTGTAGGGACACGGCACTGCCGTGTCCTCTATATCATTCCGGTGCAGCCGGAATTGATATGATTTTATTTCCTATAATCATCAATCTTATACCAATTATTAAAAGTAGGGACACGGCATTGCCGTGTCCCTACAGATGCTAATTTTCAGAATTGGTATAAGAACACCAGTCACTCCAGCTACCGACATAAAGTTTAGCATCGGGAATTCCAGCGATTTCTAAAGACAGTAAATTGACGCAAGCAGTCACCCCGGAACCGCAATAAACGATAATTTCGTCCGCTTTTTCTAATTCCCTCCACCGCTGTTTTTGTTCGGAAGTCGATCGCACTTTTCCAGTTTCATCCGTCACCCCTTGCCAAGGATAGTTAACCGCGCCCGGAATGTGGCCTGCAATCGGATCGATCGGCTCCCGCAAACCTTCATATCTCTCGCTTTCCCGCGAATCAACCAAAACCTTTCCCGGCAAGTCTTTTCGCTCTTTGACAGCCTCAATATCTACCGCCAAATCCTGCTGCAAACGAGCAACAAATTTACCCTCGCGGGCTTCTGGTAAAGTATTTGTTACCGGATAGCCCCCCGCTTTCCAGGCGCTGAAACCGCCGTCTAACAAAGCTACTTTGCTGTGTCCCATATATTGCAGCAGCCACCACAAACGAGCCGCAAAAGCCAGCCGCGAATCGTCATAAGCGACGACTAAAGTTTCTGCTGAATTAATGCCGATCGCGCTCAATTTGGCCGCTAATTCTTCAATATTTGGCAGCGGATGTCTGCCGCCGTGTTTGCCAACTGAACTCGCAAGGTCGCGGTTTAAATCTAAATAAAAAGCTCCCGGAACGTGACTTTCTTGATATTGTTTTTGTCCCAATTCAGGGTCGGCGAGGGAAAACCGACAGTCAATAATTACAACTTGCGGATTGTCGGTATTGGTTGCCAACCATTCAGGAGAAACGATTAAGTCGTTGTCAGTCATAATTTTTCAAGTCTCTATTTTAACATTTATCGAGAAGGAGCTTTTTTCTCTGATTCGGCTTTGTCGGCAGGAGATTGCTGAGAAGTGGCTTTCTCCGCAGTTCCTTTTTTAGAATTGGATTGTGGCGGACTTTCTTTCTCCGAAGTTTCTTTTTTAGAATTGGATTTTTTAGGAGTTGTTTTCTCCGAAGGTGCTTTTGGCGAATTGGATGTTTTAGGAGTTGCTTTCTCCGAAGGTGCTTTTTCGGCTGGTGCGGGAGTTGGAGTGGGTGGAGGGGGATTTACTGCTGCTTCTTGAGCGTAAAGTAGATATTTCTGATACTCGATCACTTTTGCTTGAGCTAGTTGATGGTTGGGGCTAGAGATCGGTACTCTTCTCATTAATGAAACCGCTTCTTGCCAGTGATCGGTAATTTTCGTCCAATCTTCCTTGGTTTTTGCCGATCGCCCCAATTCTGCTGCTTTGAGTGCGCTGTTAACAGCCTCTCGAAAAGTATCCGGTGCAGTTGCTAAATTTGCTGTTTCATCGGGATTATTCCCCGCAGTTGCTCCCGGCTGGTTCCAAATCTTACCGACAAACGCCACCACGGCCATCGCCAACATACCCGTCACCAGCCCGACTACAATGAAAGTCGATCGCAGCCGGTTCTCAAATGCAGCAAGTTCCGGCGGTTTCTCCTCCTCAATATTATTCTGGGTTTCTGTGCGATCGTCCGTATTCGCAACAGCATTATTTGCCACATATTCTTCCCCAAAGTTCTGCCGTTCAAAAGTGCTGCTCTCCAGACTAAACTCTTGACTCCAAGCAGCAGCAAGCTGACCGCTTTCTCGGCCTTCAACCTTCACTTTGCGAATCGAATCCGGCTGCAAATTCGTCAGCTCGCTGCGGACCAAATCAACTAATCTATCTTCTATCGGTACCTGCTCGGCTTCAAGAATTACATCCAAACAGTCGCCGTCGAGATTCGCGGAGGCTGTGATGCCTTCAGATTGCAACTGGCTGTTGAGCGAAGATGCGATCGCAGTGGCGAGATTTCCCTGCTTGGCAAGTTCCTCAAAATTAAGCTCTGTCATAGCTGGACACCTGATAACGCAGAAGATAGAAGGTAGAAGGCAGAAAAAATGAAAAAGTCACAAATAGTTTTTTGGAGTTGAAAACACAATAACTGAAATTCAACAAATAGTATAATGTATCGCGGCAAATCCAAGCCTAAAGATGTAAATTATCACTCTCGCTACCCCTGGCATCCCTTGGGAAAAGACTTCAGTCCTTTCTAAGAACCGAACTCAGGTTTACAGTACAGCCAAAAATCCTCTCGCCAAGTCGCCAAATACCGCTGCTTCAACCTGGTAATTGATACCGGGGACGCAACTTCAGATACCGCAACGGCCTTAAGTCGAACCGCAAGCACCGTCCCTAAAACCGACATCCGGCTGAAAAAAGCTTCGATCGCGCGGATGCGAGATGGGAAATTTGAGATGAAAAATTTGTGCGGTCGCAGTGCCACCGACGGACAGCGAGTGATATCATCAGTTAGTCAATATTCAAGTTTTTATAGCCAAAAACTCGATCGCACAATGGTAGCAATAGCAATTTTAGCGGCTGGACGCGGCACGCGCATGAAATCTGACTTGCCCAAAGTCCTACACGAATTGGGCGGTCTATCGCTAGTTGAACGAGTCCTCCAAAGTTGTCAAGAAATTCAAATTTCCCGGCAAATTGTCATTGTCGGTTATCGAGCCGAACTCGTTAAAGAATCCCTGATTCGAGGTCAAGAAAGATCGGCGGAGAACAATCCTCAATCTCCTTCCCTAGAATTTGTCGAACAAACCGAACAATTGGGAACCGGTCACGCCATCCAACAATTGCTGCCTCACTTAAAGGGATGGAAAGGAGATTTGCTGGTCTTAAATGGAGATGTACCTTTGCTGAGGGCAGAAACTATCAAACAGTTGATGGCTGTTCACAAACAGCACCAAAACTCTGCTACTTTATTGACAGCTAATTTGCCGAATCCTCAAGGATACGGGCGAGTGTTTACCGACAGTCAAAACTTAGTCCAGCAAATTGTCGAAGACCGCGACTGCACACCAGATCAAAAGCAAAATCACCGAATTAATGCAGGTGTTTACTGCTTTCATTGGCCGGATTTAGAGAAAATTTTGCCAGAATTGAAGGCAGACAATGACCAAAAAGAATATTACCTAACTGATACGGTAAATTTCCTCAGTCCTGTGATGGCGGTGGATGTGGAAGATTATCAAGAAATATTGGGAATTAACGATCGCAAACATTTAGCCACAGCTTGCGATATTTTGCAAACGCGGGTAAAGGACAAGTGGATGACGGCGGGAGTGACGCTGCTCGATCCCAACAGCATTACGATCGACGATACCGTAGAGTTGCAGCCGGATGTGGTAATTGAACCGCAAACTCACTTGCGGGGAAACACTTCGATCGCCTCTGGGAGTCGCATCGGCCCCGGCAGTTTGATCGAAAACAGTCAGATTGGGGAAAATGTGACTGTGCTTTATTCCGTGGTTTCTGACAGTATTGTGGCCGAAAATTCGCGCATTGGCCCTTACGCACACTTGCGGGGACACGCAGAAATTGGGGCAAACTGCCGCGTCGGCAATTTTGTAGAATTGAAAAATACTCAAATCGGCGATCGGACGAATGTCGCTCACTTGTCTTATTTAGGCGACGCGACTTTGGGAGAAAAAGTCAACATAGGTGCTGGGACTATTACGGCGAATTACGACGGAAAAAACAAGCACAAAACTCAAATAGGCGATCGGACTAAAACTGGTTCCAACAGCGTGCTGGTAGCACCGATAACTTTGGGAGAAGATGTTACTATAGCTGCGGGTTCTGTGGTGACGGAAGATGTGCCCAATGACTGTTTAGTAATTGCCCGTTCCCGGCAAGTTGTCAAACCAGATTGGAAGTTGAAAGATCGGGAAAAATAACACCGTAGGTAAGTTTGTAGTTGCGCTTCAGAGCTTTCTCAGCGCTGAAGCGCAACTACAAATTATTCAGGTAGTTGTTAATTGCCTGGGCAATTTGTTGTTGCTTGTACTGGTTCATAGTGATGGGTAGGGATATGCGATCGCCTTTTTTCATTAACAAGTTAAGCTGGTAAGAAACCTCACGCTCCCTTTAGATGGCTGGGAATTTTCCAGGCGCTCGCCCCCTTAGAAACTATCTTTTTTCAGTACGATCGCTCGTTCAGATAGCTGCGAGTCAAGTTATCTATTTTTTGTCGAGATTTTTGTTTGCTAAAGCTATAATTTTTTGACCGAGTGATATTAACACACCAACTAACAGAATTAACAACCGCCCTAACAGATACAAGCCGACTAAAAATATTATATATAACCGATCGCCTTGATTTATTTTCAACGATTTACGATCGAGGCTTTTAACAAAAGAATTGATATCATTAGCAGTCCTATCTACATTTCCCCTGTCATTCGAGTCACTTATAAAAGGTATTTCTCCCGCTTTAGTTAACAGTACAATCCTGTTGGTATCATAACTCTCACCAAATTCTGTTTCAACTTTAGCTCCCTGTAAACTTTCCAGCGGAATTTCTTGAGTATTTGACCAAAATAAATTTGACTCTGTAAGTTGACAATTACCTTTTTTTAACTCTACTCGCTGACAAATTAAAGTTTTATTAGGGAGTACAAGAAGCACTAATCCAACAAATGCAAGAAAAGTCAATAAGCGGCATGACCCACTCATTCTTATACCTCCGATATTCAATTGTTGTTTGCTTGAGGATAATTTTTATGCGTTTATTCTTTGAATTTTACCAACAATCTACGTATTAGTAGACACCGCGGTCGCGCTTACAGCAAATCTATTATTTCAGTGCGAGCGCCCGTTTAGATAGCTGCGAATCTTCCGGGCGATCGCTTCTTTAGAAACTATCTTTTTTCAGGTCGATCGCCCGTTCAGATAGTTGTTAATCGCTTTGGCAATTTTTTCTTGCTGGTAGAGGTTCATAGTGTTGGGCAGGGAGATGCGAGATCCTCCACAAACTAACAGTCTGACTTGGTACCAAGTGTCATTTTGCCGATCTTGTGTTCGATCGACTTCTACGCCATAAATCTCGCACAGAGAGTGTGTAATGACTTTACGCACTAACAAACCCTGCTGTTTAATAGTCAAGGTGTTTAAAGTTCCATCGAAGCTGTAGGTTTCACGATTTCTCAACACGATCGCTCCGACTGCTGCGAGCAAAAATATGCCTCCTATCCATCCCAACCAGCGATCGTCTTGGCTTAAGCGCAGCCATCGATTTTTTGCATTTTTAACAAAAAAATTGATGTCAGAAGCAACAGCGTCTTTGTTCCCCCAGGTAGTCGAGTTAGCAGTAAAAGGAACATCGCCAACAGAAGTCAAAAGTACAACTCTGCTTTTATAGCCAGATTTTTCGACTTTAGCTCCCCGCAATGAAGCAAGCTGAATTTCTTGGATGTTCGACCCCAGTAAATTCGATCGCACCAACTGGCAATTTCCTTGTTTTGCCTGCAATCGCTGGCAGCTCAGAGTTGTTTTATGATAATCAAAAGTCAGCCAGAACAGTCCAAATGCCATTAATAAACAACTAGGGAGCCAAAAATCAAATATGCTTTTAGTTTGAATTATTAATTCAGTTGCTGTTTCCTTGATTATTTTCATTGAGTTCCTCCTTTAATTCCAAAAATGAGGCTACAGATCGACTTATTGACCCCGAGCTGCCGAATTGTTAACTTATAATATATTATTTGAAGTCGTCCTATGCCATGACCCTTTTTATTTGGCGAATAGCTTAGCACTAAAATGTCTGGCGGCCAACCAATGTCGCGAGTTTACCTCCGGCTAGGTTTAAGATAGCTTTTTATGATTTCAAGTAGATGAATCTTAAAAATATATTAATTATTTTATTGCTATTTAAACGTTAGTTTTTGCGCTCCGAAGCAAAGTAATCGTAAAGGTGAGTGCAGGTTCACATTTTGTTACATTGCCAGGTTTATTTGCGCCTACCTAATTATCGTTAGTTATTATAGTCCTGGACGCATAAATACCAAAGAAACCGGGTTTTTACCAGTTTTCAAGGTCGGGGTGCAGTATTTTCGCAATAAAACTCGGTTTCTGACCACCCGTGCGTCCAGGACTATATTAATTTGGGCGATTCCCTAGCGGATAGTTACGCTTCACGGACTCCCAGGGAAAATATATTGCTAAGCGTGGGTTCATCGCTAATTGAGATATAGCGGCGAATCAAGTCAGCCATTTTGTATTGTTCTGTTAGTGAAGGGCTTCTTAAAGATAGGATTTCGCCCCCGAACATCCACAAATCAACATAATAGCTACGATTTCCGTCACTATCTTCTATTTCGTCTAATTCCACCGCAGCAATCTCGCGAGTTGAGCATTCGGTAACATCATTAAGCCACATACCCCGTCGTTTAACGGTCATTTTGCTAAAAGTTCGATCGAAAATGTATGTTTCATCGATCGCGCCCTCCGACAACGACAGCGAGAACAACATAAATATATCTCCACATATCCAATTTGACGCCAGATTAATCAGCAGTAATCCAATCACAATCAAGTAAAAAATAATAGCAATTCCTCCAAACTGTAGGATTTTAAAGTGTTAGTTTAGTTGGGTTGGGTTGATAATTTTTATTAATTTATCTGGTAATTTTACAAACAACGTAAATTACTAATCTATGTGGTGGGTGCAATTTTTCATGCACGGATTATTAGACACTGCCTTGGACGATCGCACTTTTGGTGTTGTAAACAGCCTTGACAGCATAAGCATCGCCCGGACGTATCTGTAAAGCTCTGTTAAAATTGATTAAAGCCGTTTGATAGTCTCCCTGCCCGTAGTAGGTATAGCCGAGTTTCATCGATTGTTTGAAGTCATAATAAGTCATAATTTTGAGCCGCAACAGGAGCATAATTAGGCTCAGTAACACGTGCTGCGGAATTAAGAGATGGCTTGGCAGCAGGAAATGACTCGAAAGCAGGAGATAACTCTTGATAGGGTGATAGAGAAGTGTGGAAATTAGAAGGAAAAGAAGATGGCGATTGCTCGTTATACCCCTGCTATACATTAGGCACAGAATCAGCGCTTGTTAGAAAACCTAGGACAGGTAAGTAAGTCGGCGCGAAAAAACGCAACTATGTAAAGGATAGTAAAGTATCCAAATGCTCTCTACTGGCTGAGTTAAAGCTGTTTACATACTGTTACATTATTCTGTTTTATCCCGCCTACCTACTTAATACTGCAAGAATAATGCCTAACAAGAAATACATTAGCAATCCAGCAAGCTGAATTAAAAATGGTTTTCTAATGTTTTTTTTGCTCCAGTTTTTAATATGAAATACCCAGGAAGCAAATGGAACAAAAAAGTAAACTAATCCCCAAATAGGTCCCTGTTCAAGAGCTTGAGATAATCCCCAAATATAACCAACTAAAATTAAAATCAAACCCAGTCCGCCCAAAAATAAGACGATTGAATAGATAGACATTTTCTGTTTATCCCGTTGGTGTAAAGTTATTTTACAAACTGTAAAGGTAAGGATCGAGGCGAATTTTTAACCCGAAACTCTTTCTGCTGTTTGCTGTGTTAAAAATAGATTAGCGGTGAAAACAGTTCGATCGCGCACAGCGAATGTTAGGATTTTGGTTAGGAATTTGACTAGGAACTCGATCGCGACTGCCGCAAATGACACCCTCTACCCTCGATCCACCAGAAGAACCATTTGCACGCGCAAGCAACGGCTGGGACATCCAAAAGCTTTACACCGACTTGGCAAATGCCAAACAACAATTCGCCCCCCACACCAGAAGAGGGCTGACACCCGTAGAAAAGCGGCACCTCTGCGGCTTGCTGTGCGGCTACAGCCCAGCCGAAATTGCGGTTTTTCTCAACAAACAAATCAAAGGTGTAGAAGTTGACTTGTCAAAAACTTTGTACCGATACATAGAATTATTGACAAATTGACCCCGAAACGATCTCAAAAATTGGAGAGATACGATCGACTGGCTGGAAATAGCTGGGTATAGAAAGCAGCCAAAAACCTCAGCCGGCGCAATCTTAAAAGCAACTCTCCACCATTCAGACAGCATTCTATGCGCCGCTATCAGTCCCGACGGACAATTACTGGCAACCGGTTCTCACCACAGTACAGTGAAAGTTTGGAGTTGGCACAGCGGCGAACTGCTGCGGACTATTTTCGGACATTCAACAGCGGTATTGCTAGTTGCTTTCAGCCCCGCCAGCAAAACGCTGCTGACACGATCGCGCGCGGGCACAGTCAAACTCTGGAACCTGCAAAACGGCGAACTGCTAAAGCGTTTGGCAGACGTACACCGCCACGAATCCGTCGCCGTAAGCCCCGACTGGCAAATTTTGGCGATCGGCACCACCCGAGGCACAATCAAGCTTCAGCACCTCAACAGCGGTCAACTGCTGCAAGTTTTGGAAGGCTATCAAGGGGATGACATAAGTGCGATCGCTCTGAGCCCCAATGGCAAAATGCTAGTAGCCAGCGGCCTCAATGCAGCCAGCGGTTTCTGTCGCGCCACAGTCACTTTGTGGGAATTGCCGGGAGGCCAAGTGAGACGCACATTTGGCAGCGAAAATTATGTAGCGCTTTCTTCCGATAGCCAAATTCTTGTCAGTCATGGCGACCAAACTATCAAACTCTGGAATTTGCAAACAGGCGAATTATTGCATTCGATGCAAACAGGAATTCGCATCACTTCCGCCGCTGCAATTAGCCCCGACGGGAAATACTTTGCAGTGGGCTGTTTTGACGGTACTGTTAGACTTTGGAATCTTCGCGGCGAATTGCTGCACACTTTAGATGGACATTCTAGCCCTGTTTCTGCGGTGGCGATCGGGCTTTTGGGCGAAACTCTCGTCAGCGGCGGGGAGAACGGTACAGTTAAACTTTGGCAACTGCGGATTTAAGATGGTTGAGGTGATTGGTGATGATTAAATTATTAGAGTATAATTGATTTAAGGTTTTTTAGAGGGGCCCAGACAATGAACGTTACCCTAACACCAGAACAGGAAAATTACGTGCGATCGCAATTACAAGGTGGCAACTATGACAGCGTTCAGGAACTAATTAGCGCAGCATTGCAACTGCTAGAAGAAAGAAATCGTGCACTGAAACAGCAGCGTCTGGCCGAACTCAGACAAAAAATTGCTAGCGGCACTGAGCAAATTGCTCAAGGAAAACTGACTGATGGTGAAGTAGTTTTTGCCAGATTGCAGGAAAAAATTCGCTCAATTTCTGAGTCTGGATTATGAGCAGCTATTCTTTCTCAGATGATGCAGTTCAAGATTTAGATGACATTTGCGAGTATATTGCTGGCAATAATTACAGTTCTGCCAGTAAGCTTTTTGATAAGATTCGAGAACGATGTAAAGTCACGGCTGATTTTCCTAATATGGGTAAAAATTATAGCCAGCTATCTCCCAGCTTGCGAGGATTTATTGTCGATGATTACATCGTTTTTTATTACCCCAGAGAAGATGGAATTGATGTAGTTCGCGTAGTGAATGGATACCGCGACTTGGAATCTCTTTTTTCAGATTCGGATGAAGGATAGGACGATCGCATTTTCAGAACTCATTGCATAAAATGTCGCCATCTTGCTAGAAGTGAGAAAGAAATGAGTAAAAATAACCCAGAACGAACTCCTCGACTTCTCCAAGAAGTCGAGGATCGGAATCACCGATTAAGAAGCCTTTTTAAGCAATAAAAATCAGCGTTCCCTTGCTCATTTCCAATGTATCGCCCATTTCCATACCGTTGTGAAAAGCACCCAAAATCACCTCGCTAGTTTTGCCGAAAGCGATCGCACCGCTAGCATCAATTCCAATTGCGCCAAAATCCCGTTGGCGATCGTCAGCTTCAGCAAAAGAACGCTCAAAAGCAGCTTTCAAACTCAAACCATCTGTCACCCGAATCACAATTCGCGCCGCCAAACACTCGTCCATAATGTGCTCGCCAATCCCCGTACAGCTTACCGCCGCACTTCGGGCCGCGTAATTTCCCGCCGGCATCGCCGAGTCGCTAACCCGCCCGATGCGCTCAAAACCCTTGCCACCAGTCGAAGTCCCTGCAGCCAAGCGTCCCTGGACATCCAAAGCTACGACTCCGATCGTACCCATACCCGCCGGTTCCGCCACCACGTCAGCCATTGCTTTGCTAAAATTGCCCTGGCGTTCCTCCATCCACTCGTGCAAGCGCAAATCCGTCATCGGATCGTAAATCGGCAATTGAAGTTCTCGCAGCAATTCCGCCGAACCAAAATCAGAAAGTACCCGATCGTCCGAATTCTGCAAAAATTGAGCAAGTTCGATCGGGTTTTGAACGCGAGAAACATTAATCGCCCCGCTGAAACGCTGCATCAAACCGTCCATCAGCGAAGCACTCATCCGAATTTGACCGTCCGACTGCACCACAGAACCCGTACCGGCATTGAATCGCGGGTCATCTTCCAGCAATTGGCAGCCCCGCACCACTGCATCTACGGCACTTGCACCGTTTTTCAGCAGCGGATAAACTTCCTCCAAAACATCGTAAAGCGATTTCCGCACCGCCTCAATTCCGCCTTTACTGTGTAGAGAACTGCCGGCACCGCCGTGAATAACTAGCTTTGGTTTTATTTGTTGCGATGCCATATTTTTTAACCTAAAATTTTTCCTTTGCAATCTTACCTCGATCGAGCAACTTGCCCTAAATTCTTAATCTCGATCGCCCGAACGGCGGCGGCGACAGCGTTCGGAGCAGTATTTAACCTCATCCCAGCAGTCCGCCCATTTTTTGCGCCAAGTAAAAGGTCGATCGCACACCGGGCAAATTTTTGTCGGTAAATCGGATTTCGATCGCTGCTTTGCCATGCTAATTTTGACAGTAAATTACTGACTTAGATATTGTATTATTCTGATTGTGAACAGGCAAGATGCTTGTTCCACAAGAGTTGAATTTGATTGTGGAATCGGCATCTTGCGATTGTGAACCGGCAAGATGCCTGTTCCACAAGAGTTAAATTTGATTGTGAACAGGCATCTTGCGATTGTGAACCGGCAAGATGCCTGTTCCACAAGAGTTAAATTTGATTGTGGAACAGGCATCTTGCCTGTTGCTGAGGAAACAACCCGCATCTTGCCTGTTGCTGAGGCCTGTTCCACAAGAGTTAAATTTGATTGTGGAACAGGCATCTTGTCTGTTGCTGAGGAAACAACCCAATTTCTGCCAAACACCTCCCCAAATAAAAATGCTCGAAACGGCCGACGCCAACATCCGAATAGTCTTAGTCGAACCCGCAGGCCCATTGAATGTCGGTTCTGTGGCCCGCGTCATGAAAAATATGGGTTTGCACCAATTAATTTTGGTAAATCCCCAATGCGATTATTTAGGGGAAGAGGCCCGACTGATGGCTGTTCGCGCCGCCGACATACTGGAAACTGCGAAAGTAGTCGAGAGTTTGCCGTCGGCTTTGGTTGGGTGTGTCAGATCGATCGCGACTACAGGGGATGATTGTCGATCGTTGCCCGCACAACTAGAAGAACCCGCAAACGCCTTGCCTTGGCTCCTAGAAGCCCCCAGCGCTCTTATTTTCGGCCGAGAAGACTGCGGCTTGACCAATTCCGAATTAAACCGCGCTCAGCGCCTGATCCGCATTCCCTCCAGCGATGCCTACACTTCCCTAAATCTCGCCCAAGCAGTCGCTATCTGCTGTTACGAACTATACAAGTCAGTTGTCAGTTGTCAGTTGTCAGTTGTCAGCAGCCAAGAGGAATCGGCTCCCTTGGAAAATTTAGAGGGCTATTACCAGCAATTAGAAACGCTGCTACTCAAAATTGGATATTTGCAGCAGCACACAGCAGCAAGTCGGATGGAAAAATTTCGGCGTTTGTACAACAGGGCATATCCGACAGTGGATGAAGTCGCTATGCTTCGGGGGGTGCTGCGCCAAACAGAATGGGCAATAAAAAGTTACCCGCGAGAGACAGTTTCTGATACTCTAGATGGGGCGTTGCCAGAAAATCCAACGAATAGCTAGGGGAAATGCTGATAATTTGCGATGTGAGATTGAGGATTTTTGGCGATCGAACTTGACTTACCTACTTGTCAGCTTTATAACCGGGTTTTTTGACTAAAAACCTCAGCTTTGGGCTAATTTCCGGGCAAGAAACCGGGTTTCTGATACCGTACAGCATTTGGGTAAATCTAAAATCTAAAATCTAAACTCTAAAATTGATTGGCTGACAAGCTGAAAAATCTTAAACTTGAACTTTACAGTAGTGATGAAGGAGTAAGACGTGGCAGAGCGGTTTCCCAAAGGATCGATATTATCGGTGATATCCTCGATATCCTCTCCCAACTCCGGCTCAAAGCCGCCTAAGTCCGGCAAAGCAAGTCAGTCTGGAAATTCGGGCCGCCGCCGCCCTCCCCAACCGCAAAACGGCAACCCGGAAATTCGATCGCCAGAACCTTCGACTTTGCCACCGCAACCAAGCCGCGGCAGCACAATTAGACCCAATTCTCCCTCACCTTCGGAAGAATTTACTACACAAGACTTTTTATCCGATCCCAGATCGGCAATTAACCCCAGAAAACCCAGAACCACCAGCAAAACTCCCCAGTCGAAGAGTCGCCAACCGCGCAAAAAGGGTCTCGCTGCTGTCGATATGTTCGATTTTCCGGACCCGAATCTCGAAAATGTTAGTTCGATCGCCAGCAATCCCAACACCGAGATCCGAACTGCCGCTCCCCCCCCAACCCGTGGAAGTCGCCCCATTTCCCCTCCAGCGCGCATTCCCGACACGGAAACGCCCCCAAATGCCAAAAAAGCCCCCGTGCCTAAACCGCGCCCGCAAGCGAGCCAGAGACCGGGCAAACGACCAGCATCTGCGAACGTGCCGCCGTTGGTTTACGCTACTCGCTTGCTGATTTTGGGAGTTGGGATAGCGGTGATTTGCGGTACGCTGCTGTCGGTGGTAAATGCCGTGAGTCGATCGACTGTAGCGGCAGAAGAACAAACCACCCCAGGGCAGCCAAACCCAGCCGATAGCGCATCTGCGGCACCCGCAGCCCCAGAAGCGCTGCAACTGAATCAAGAATTAGGAGCTTTGAAAACGCAAGTTCAGGTTTTAGCCACAGAAAATCCTACTTTGACAGCCGGAATATTTCTAGTTGATTTAGATACAGGAAGCTACCTAAATTTTAACGGCGATGCTGCTTTTGCTTCAGCTAGCACGATTAAACTACCAATTTTAGTAGCTTTTTTCCAAGCAGTAGATGAAGGCAAAGTGCAGTTAGATCAGATGCTGACGCTGCGGTCAGAAGACATTGTGGGCGGTTCTGGGGAGATGCAAGACGACGCTCCGGGTAAGAAATATTCGGCTTTGGAAGTTGCGAAAAAGATGATTGTTGTCAGCGACAATACGGCGACAAATATGATGATTGAGTTGTTGGGAGGTGCTGAGGTTTTGAATCAGCATTTTGCCAACTGGGGTTTGAGTACCACGGTTCTGCGCAATAATTTGCCGGATTTGGAGGGAACGAATACTACCAGTCCGAAGGATTTGATTAATATCATAGCCCAGGTCGATCGCGGTAATTTGGTTTCGGTCAAGTCGCGCGATCGTATTTTGCAAATCATGCGCCAAACTCAAAACGATTCTTTGCTGCCGAAAGGTTTGGGCGAAGGTTCAGTTATTGCTCACAAAACGGGCAATATTAATACAATGCTAGCGGATGCGGGGATGGTAGATTTGCCGAACGGCAAGCGTTATTTGGTGGCGGTGATGGTGAAGCATCCGCCGGAAACCGAGAAGCCGGCTCAAGCATTGATTCGGGATATTTCTCGGATGAGTTACCGCTATTTGAACGACGGGGAAACGCCAGCCGATTCAAACGTGAAAATTCAAAAATAAATCGATGATTGATATCATGTTCGATTGATATCAATTCCGGTTGCACTCCTCCGGAATAGTTGACTGTTGACTGTTGACTGTTAAAAATCTAAAATCTAAAATCTAAAATCTAAAATCGGTTGACTGTTGACTGTTGACTGTTGACTGTTGACTGTTGACTGTTAAAAATCTAAAATCTAAAATCTAAAATCTAAAATCGGTTGACTGTTGAATCGGGGTCGAAAAACTGAATGGTTTAGTGTTAACTGTTGACTCGATTTTATGATTCCGATGCAACCAGAAACGATATGATTAGTTATTATATACTCGGTACGGCTTCGCAGCGGGTAAGACTTGAAATATACAGCGTATTCCAGGTTTGTGAAGTGTAGGGACACGGCAGTGCCGTGTCCCTACGGGGAACTCACTAGAGGCGGGTGTACTTCATAAATGGAATCTGCTGTATATTCCAATCCGGCAACAATTTCAGTACAAAACCCGCCGCAATGAGGCGACAGAATTTGAGTGGGGTCAACAATTCGAGGCTACTCAAACAATTTTTGGCTGTTCCGGGTCTTTTAGCGCATCTCCTGTAGAGTTTACAAACTATAAATCAGCTTGTATTATGAAACTAAACATCCGACTTGCTTGTTTGCTAGCACTCTCAACTTTAGCTGTTGGAGTCTTCCCCGCCTCAAGCAATCCCGTTGGTTCTCCTCAAACTCAACTCAACGAAATTACTGTTATTTCCAACAATATCGAACTCAATCGGGCAAAAAACTTAGCCCGTCAAGCAGCAGAAATTGCTAATGGGGGTTTGGGGAAATATCGAGCCGAAGCAGCGATGCACGGTACTTCGGCCCAATCGCCTTTTGTAGACAATGGCAATGGTACTTGGACATTTACTTTTAAAGGTTACAAACCCGGTTCGTCTGTCTATACGGTAGAGACGGTTGTTACTGTTTCCCAAGAGGGGAGGGTAACAGTCGATTACAACGGGCCAATTCGCGACTCAAACCCACTTTAACAACACTTTGGACAGTTTCGATCGCCAATCGTATGATTTTAGGCGATCGTCTGGTGCAAGCTGCGCTAACAGGCGATCGAACTGTCAGCAAAGTATCAAGAGTTTTAGCTTACCCTATACAAACTGTTTCGACTATTGTTACCCGCAAAAAATCCCTGTAACAAATAAGCTGTTCTGCATTGAGATTTAATAGCAGTTTCCCAAAGTCATAAAACTGTATCAACTCTCCCCACTATTACCTCATGATTAATTCCCCATTGTTCACTCTCAAAGGCTAGGAAAGGCAGATTGAGAATTGCTAGAGTCTTGTGACATCTATTTATAGTGATTCAAAGGTGGCGGTGAAGCCATCTAAGGTCAAGCACTCTTCCATAAACTCTTCTACGTCATTGACGTTTTCCAGTTGATATTCCATGATGCGTTGACCGTCGCCTTTCATCTTTTTGGAAGAAAGAGGCGTAGCCGGATATTTGGCAGCAATTGCTTTGAAAGCTTTGGAATGGATATCCCAGCTTGCTGCAGAACATTTAATGATTAAAAGCCACACGATCGAATTCCTCCTAAGGTTTGGTTTACTAACAGTCTAGAGTGAAGCTTACCTCGACAGTGCCGATAAATCAAGGTATTCTGTTGTTTGGAAAAAAGCTAAAAGCCGATCCACTATGCGAGCGACACCACCTTTAACATTAGACTCAACATTCAAAGGCATCACCGGATCGTGTAGCGATAAGCGTAACAGAAACCAGCCGGATTCGCTAGCTGACGTGCAGGAAATTCGCAGACCTTCATAGTTATTCGGAACGATTTTCCAGTCGGCTTGCATTGACACAAATTCTTGCAGTTGCTCGATAACGCGATCGCCCTGCGCTTTGAAATCATCCACACCAATTTTAATCCGAAATTCTGCACTTTCTTCGGGTTCTTTTAAATTCGCAATTAAATCCGGCAAAGATTGATTGGCCAGCTTTGATTTAGCTAACTCAATCAATAATTTACTGACCAAGTAAGCGCCATCATCTAGAAAGTAATTTTCTTTTAAAGCTCCATGTCCAGAGGTTTCAATGGCTAGCCATGATTCCTGTCCGGCTTCATTGAGGCGAATCGACTCGTCAATCACATTTTTGTAGCCGCGTTTAAAGCGATGGTGAATCCCTTTTAAATCCTGTTCGATGAATTGCGTTAAGCCATCGGAGGTGATAGAATCGGTGACAATGGTAGAGCCTGGGTGCTCTTGCAATACGATCGCAGAAATCAAGGCAATTAAGCGATTGCGATTAAGTTCATTGCCCGCTCCATCGACAGCCGCACTGCGATCGACATCGGTATCAAAAATAATCCCAAAATCAGCTTGATGTTCAATTACCGCTTGACAAATTGACTGCATTGCCTGTTTATCTTCGGGATTGGGAACATGATTGGGGAAAGTGCCATCGGGTTCTAAAAACTGACTTCCTGTGGTGTCTGCACCTAAAGGTTTTAAAACGCGATCGACATAAAATCCGCCAGCACCATTCCCCGCATCCACAACAATTTTTAACCCTGTCAGCGGCTGTTCAAAGTTATCGGGATGATTGACTGCTTCCCGAATTTTTGTGACAAATTGGTGAGCGTAAACGGAGATAAAATCATTTTTGATAATTTTACCGGGCGCTGCGGCTGACTGAAATTCATTAGTGGCAGCTAGTGTTAATATCTCGGTAATATCTTGTTTTTGTAAGCCACCTTTGGCGGTGAAAAACTTTAAGCCGTTGCGATTGAATGGCAAATGGCTAGCAGTGAGCATAATCGCGCCGTCGCAATCAAAACCAGGGGTTATGGTACTCATAAACATGGCGGGGGTTGAAGCCATTTCAAAATCGTACACTGTTGAACCAACTGAGGCGATCCCGTCCATGACTGATTGCATTAAGGTTGGCCCTGATAGGCGACTGTCACGCCCGATCGCGATCGTTAATTCTGCGGCGGGTTTGTTGACTTTTTGCACCAGCCAACTGACAAAGGATTGACCTAAGATTGTGGCTATTTCTGGCGTTAGGTTAACTTTTTCACCGGGAACCCCTTCGAGGGCGATACCGCGAATGTCTGAGCCATTTTGAAGCTTTATCCAGTTGAAGTTTTGCATAAGAAGTGATAGTAATTAGAAGGTAGAAAGTAAAAAAGCCTCGGCAGTTGAAACCGATACAAACAAAGTTCGCCTAAGCTTACAGCAGGCTTCGCCCGCGCGGACTAATAAGTAAAGAGGGTAGAAATCTCGGATTCGCTATTATGCGTTACGGTGATAGAGTTTTTGAATCCAATTATCAGAATTTTTGCCCCATCACCGCTGAGATTAAGCTCTCATTCCTCAGTCGCGTTCAACGCTGTAAATTGCCTGCAATCGGAACTCACCGTGAGCGGGAACTTCCACAATATCTGTAGCCGCATTGGTAGTTTCTACGCAAAGCAAGCGCTGATAATCTGCATCATCAAGGTCGGCCATGTTTGCAGAAATTGTCACCCAAGGATTCCACACTACGGTGGATTTGCTGCCAGAGGATTTAATGCGAATCCGACGATTGAGGGCGCTATCGTCAATGACTAATTCATTGCTGACATCGAGATAAATGCGATCGACTTCACCTGTTACTACCACTGCACCTCCTTGAGTTTTTTCTACACCACCATCAACTTTATCAAGATACTGGCTATTTTCTAAACCCAAAACCTGCACGCGGTTGATATCGCCGATTTGGAAATAGGTGTGGAAAGCTTGGGTGAGGGGAAAGGCTTTGTCACCGAGATTGCGGGTGATTAATTCTACAGTGAGGCTGGTACCGATCGTAATTGCGATCGCCAGTTCAAAGGTTTGGGGCCAAATTGCTCTTGTTTCCTCGGTATCTTTGAGTCCTAGAATGACTTTGGTTGCGCCGTCAGGGGTTGTGGCGGTGTTGACGACATTCCAGAGGCGATTCCGCACAAACCCATGACTGGGACGCCCCAAGGCTTCGGGATCTGGGCCAAACCAGGGCCAACAGATGGGTATACCGCCTTTGATGGCTTTACCTTCGGCGTAGTAGGCTTTTTCGCTGACGAACATCAAGTCTGCGGTTTCGGTGGCTGGTTGGAAAGAGAGCACTTGGCCGGCATACACAGAAATTAAGGCTTTGGCTTGGCCGTTGTCGATGTGAATCATCGGGAAACCACCGTTTCCGGTGGCGAAGGTGAGGTGGCCGGCAATGCCGTAGTCTGTGTTTAATTGGTCAATACTCATGCTGTTTGCCTGGTTAATTGCTTCACAATTATCCGATATTATGGTGGTTAGATTTTTTTGTATTGTTGAGTTTGACCTGGGAGGGTGCGATCGGTTAACACAGTGGTGATGTGGAGAATGATGTGTGTTGCGATCGATCGAACTTCCGTTCAGACTCTTGAATTAGCACATGATTAATGCTAGCTTCACGTCTTCACATCAATCCATTTTCTGCAAATTCTCACTGTTTATTACCATAGATGCCATACCAGTAGCCCGAATCATTGACTTTCAGGAGCTACCCAGATGATACCATTAAGAAAAGCGCTAAAAGGTTGCTGATTCAAGTGCAAACAACAGCTTTGAAACTCAGGTAATTATCCATTCTGAGGTCTCCGTCTATTTCTTCCCAATGGATGCCTTAGCCAGCGCCGCATACTTGCCACTTCTGGTGCTGTGCGGGTGTTGCATTCAGCAATCGCGGATACGAAACTAGAGGGACGGTAATGGTTTGCCCATCTATCAAATTGAGGCTAATTGTGTCTTTGGTAAAATGGAGTTGCTTAAGTCTCTCATCCGTTTGAATTGCCAAAATACCGATACCCAGCCTGAATAAAATTTGCTGATTTTCTTGTACGATCGAGTGTAGTTTCCAAAGTTTTTGGATCGTGAATCCAATTTCACTCCCTGATAGGGAGTTAGGTTAATTGCGGCTAAAGAATGGGAGGCAGCAATAAGTGAAAGTTAAGTTTCAATCCCTGATAGGGAGTTAGGTTAATTGCGGCTTTGCGAGAGGCTGAGTTTGAGAAGTTTAAATTAGTTTCAATCCCTGATAGGGAGTTAGGTTAATTGCGGCCAACAAAAGCATTGGCATTTTCACCAGAGCAATAAAGTTTCAATCCCTGATAGGGAGTTAGGTTAATTGCGGCCTGACAGTGGGGTACAATTCCGATCGGGACTACAGTGTTTCAATCCCTGATAGGGAGTTAGGTTAATTGCGGCATAATATACCCGCGTCCGGTGTCTGTAACTGAGGGTTTCAATCCCTGATAGGGAGTTAGGTTAATTGCGGCGCAATCGGGATGGGCGACTAAAGCCAGTCGCCTACCTAGTTTCAATCCCTGATAGGGAGTTAGGTTAATTGCGGCTCATACCGAAGGCTATCCGCTTGCAACGTTATTGTAAGTTTCAATCCCTGATAGGGAGTTAGGTTAATTGCGGCTAATAAATGTGAAGGCGTATCGGGATTCATAGTCGTTTCAATCCCTGATAGGGAGTTAGGTTAATTGCGGCTAAGAGCCATTACACAATACTTGTTACTGCCAGTCGGGAATATGTTTCAATCCCTGATAGGGAGTTAGGTTAATTGCGGCGCAAGAGTAAGCGACTGTTTTTAGGTGGTCAATTCGGCGTTTCAATCCCTGATAGGGAGTTAGGTTAATTGCGGCGTCGCTTGGGTTCGTCTCTGTACCCATTAGCATCTTGTTTCAATCCCTGATAGGGAGTTAGGTTAATTGCGGCATGATAATGTTGCCGCCGATCGTCCGCTAATTAAAGTTTCAATCCCTGATAGGGAGTTAGGTTAATTGCGGCCAGATAGCAATGGGCTGAGAGGTATAAAATTACAGTTTCAATCCCTGATAGGGAGTTAGGTTAATTGCGGCCCCGATCGGCCGCCGCGTATTTTGGGGACGTGAAGTTTCAATCCCTGATAGGGAGTTAGGTTAATTGCGGCCAACGGCTGGTCAAGGCATACGCCAGCCGGTTTAAAAGTTTCAATCCCTGATAGGGAGTTAGGTTAATTGCGGCAAAAAAGTCATCTTCTGTTGCGGCTTTATATGAAATGTTTCAATCCCTGATAGGGAGTTAGGTTAATTGCGGCTTGACAACAACGGTTGTTGTCTGTAAATATAAAGGAAGTTGAAGTTTCAATCCCTGATAGGGAGTTAGGTTAATTGCGGCCATGCGGCAGCGCGTAATCTCAAGTCTAGTGAACTGATAGGGAGTTAGGTTAATTGCGGCATATAGCCCGTGTCAGAAGCCTTACAGTATTTAGTTTTCAAGGTACTGTTCCGTGAACCACCTACAAAATATCATTTCAGCCACCGCCCTGTCAAGAGACACAAACTTCAACAACCATGAAAGCCATACTCAGTAATAATTCCAGCGTTTCCGCGAATCGATTTTTCAAGCAGAGAGGCTCAAACCCTTGCCGCACCAGCCATACAGCCGAAAGATTTGACCCCCTCAAAAAAACACCTACCCATTCACGGAAATTCCACGAACCGGAAAGCGATTAAACACTCGCGACTGCTAACAGTTCCTCAGCCTCTTTCTCGTTCATCTCGTCGAGTTTTTGCCAAACTTGCTGCATCAATTCATCCAATCCAACTCGACTCACAGCGGAAATCAACAAAACAGGAGCGCCGCTAATTTCTTTAAGTCTGCTGATTAAATTACCGATTTCTTCGCTTTCGAGGTCGATCGCATCTACCTTATTAAAAGCCAAAATCTGCGGTCGATCGGCTAAACCGCGCCTGTAAGCCTTCAATTCTTCCTGAATAGTGACATAATTGGCGATCGGATCTTCATCCGTAATATCGATCAAATGCAGCAGCAACCGAGTTCGTTCGATGTGCCGCAAAAACTCGTAACCCAAACCCGCGCCCTCGTGAGCTCCTTCAATCAATCCCGGAATGTCGGCAAACACCGTACCGTCGCCGGTGGGTTTTCTGACTACACCCAAATTCGGGACTAAAGTTGTAAACGGATAATCTGCTATTTTGGGACGAGCCGCAGACAAAGCTGAAATTAAGGTGGATTTGCCAGCATTCGGCATCCCGAGAATTCCCACTTCAGCTAATAGCTTCAATTCCAGCCGCAAAAATTTGTGTTCTCCTTCTTTTCCCGGCATCGCATAATCTGGAGCGCGGTTGGAATTTGTCAGAAAACACTTGTTTCCCAAACCGCCTTTGCCGCCTTTGGCAACGCAAAAAGTCTGTCCCGGCGTCACTAAATCTGCTAAGATTGCCTGAGTTTCCGCGTCGTAAACAACTGTACCGCAGGGAACTTCGATCGTGCGATCGTCCCCAGAAGCCCCGGTCATATTCTTCGGCGCGCCTCGCTTCCCGTCTTCGGCTTTAAAAATGCGGTTGTACTGAAAATCTAGCAGCGTTTGCAGGCTTTCCACCGCCACCATAAACACAGAACCGCCCCGCCCGCCGGTGCCGCCGCTCGGCCCGCCCGCCGGTACGTACTTTTCTCTGCGAAAAGCTACCATACCGTCGCCGCCTTTGCCGGCTGCGACTTGAATATCTGCGCGATCGATAAATTGCATAATTTAGTCAGCAGTCAATAGTCAGTAGTCATTAGTTATTATGATACCCTATCCAGGTACAATATTCCTTTTTTCCTTTAGTCCCCGTCGGCGGAGGAAAGGCAAGTTTAGTCGCGATTTACAGTTACCGGAAACATATAATTATACCAATGCTGAAAAGTAGTGGATAGCGACAAATTGTACGCGAGCATTTGTAGGGAAACCAAACTGCCGTTTCCGGCTCCTAAATCTGCAATTTTTAATAATTTTTATAAGATTGAGGATAGTACCAATACTTTTGTTAAATTAGTATTATCACAGCAGATTTGATATTAGCAGGACTCACGCACCAAAACTGAATAAGCCTCGTTTTTACAGCCAATACCTCGCAAAAGAATCTGAAACCATTGTGTTGTCCTGTCGGACACTTAAGTTCTGGATATATCTAATGGGGCGGATAGCTGTAACGATGTTTTTCGGCTAAAAAAATCAGTTAATCATAGCGGCAAGGTGCGCAGTGCGCACCTTACAAATAGAGGTTTTGCTTCCTGGAGTGAATTAGCAATTAGCACTTCCCAATTCCCAATTCCCATTACCCCTAACAATATATCGAGACATCTTCCTTACATTCATCTGCCAAATAGCAGAGAGCTCGAAAGCGCATCCCCACCAACTGTTCGTAAAGCGGGTTAATCTTGCACATCGCCGGAATGTGCACGATTTTGCGTCCGAATAACACGACATCTCGCTCAAACGGACACTGCGGCGGAATCATTTTGCAGACAAAGTGTGCCACTCTCGGGTCGTGAACTTCCCAGGCGTCAAGCCAGTCTTTGACTGGTTGCAGGACATTTTTGTGGTGAGGTTGAGGCAGTCGAGATGAAAGCGGTGTTCCGATGGGGGTGGCATTTACATCAAAGACTATTTGGCTGCTGGGCCCCTGGGCATCGCACTTGCTGTCTTCGATGGTGTGTCGCAGAGCTTCGATGGCCTCAACCTTGTGACCCAAAGCTGTGCAAAACTTGTAGATTACCTCGTCTTCCGAGAGCGAGTAGGTACCGTCTGCCAAGGCTACCATTACTGCTGTTCTCAAAAAATTCTCGCCGTTGGCCGTGCTTTTCCCTAAAACATCAGCTAGTTCCTCTGGGGCAATCGGTTCAAAATTTCCCTCAAAAGATACAGAATTTAGTTCATCCTGAGTTAGATTCGCAATCATTTTTTGCTCGTCTTCGTCATAGTTGCCGTCTGCCCAAGCAATTGTCAGCAATCCGCGCAGCCAAGCGGTAATCTCTTCATTGGTGCAGGAAGATTTCGCGTTACTCATGAGCATTTCCAGTTGGATATACCAGTCAATTTGTTCGTTTACAGCGGGATAAATATTCCCCTCCCAATAATTTTTACTGCTTTTGTGTTCGCTCAATCTATTTGTTGAAGGTTGGTGCCTGAAGATTGCTCCAAACGCTTGTAGTGGACGTGTTAAAAGCATATTTTTGTCTCAGGAGCATCGCTAACTAGCGAGCTAATCTATTAGCTAATCCTTTTCCCCTAAAAGGTCATCTATCTGGAGGAATAGGTTTGTTTGATTCATCTTAACTCTAGTTGCACCGATCGAGAGAGCGATCGAATTTTATTCAAGTCAGATTGCCCTGACCAGCCCAATTTTTCGCAAGCAATCAAAGGTTTGCAAGCGTTGGATCTAATCAGACACTGGGTTTCTCACCCAGGGGCGATCGAACTTCGCTCTCTTTACATCTTAATATATATTTTTGTAAATTTTTGTGTGCAGGCTGGGCAATATTAACAGCGAGCCGGCTTCAAGCTGTTGAAATCAAAATATCTGAGGAAACTATTACCGCCTGTTAAGGATTTTGATTGCTGTGTCCGTTTAGGGCAGACTGATTTTTTTAACTGCGGCGGCACAAAATCCAGCGCAATTCCATTGGCGGGCGTCCGTTTGCCATTGGGAAGACATCTCGACCGGTGGCCCAACTGGGAAACCAGGGCGTCGGCGGCCAGGCTCCTTCTGGCAGGTGGTGGCGTTCGTACTCAAACACCAATTCGTCGGATATTTGGACTAAGGGCAACCCTTCCATTGCAGTGGCGAGTTCTTGGGGGGTAAATAAAGTAGACCAAGAGAGTTGGGCAACTTGTCGCACGAGGGCATCTGGCTGGTAGTCGCCGACGGTTAAAAACGTGCTGAACAGCAAGAGACCTCCGGGAGAGAGGGAATCGCACATTTTAGCGAGGAAAAGCCGTACTTGATCGCTGTCTCGAAAATGCGAGATGACTTCGGCGGCAACTGCCAACTGGTAGCGGGCAGGTTTCATCCGCATTAACGGGTCGAGCACATCGCCTTCAATAACTGTCACGGGAAGATGTTCGGCTGTTACTGCTGCTTTCAATTGTTCTGCAAAAGCTGGAGTTAGTTCGACCGCATCTACAGAATAGCCCAATCTCGCCAGGGGCAAGGTATTGCGGCCGGTACCAGCCCCCACGTCCAATATCCGCACTCGATCGGGTGTACCCAATTTAGCAGCCGTTGCCATCAATTTTGCGTCTGGATGAGAGCCGAAAAGCGGAGGTTCTCTGGTGTCTACCCAGCTTTTGTACTGTTCTCCAACTGTTGAGGTAGTAACAATCACTTTGCAAGCTAAACCGGTTTGCGGCGGCTGCACTGATTCGTATTGCAGGATCAGCAGCGATGCTGTGGAGGTGCGGTAGCCTTGTTCTAACTTGCTGGCTAAAAGCTTGCTGAGTTCGTCTCTGCGTTCTTCTGGCAGGGGTCTGTCGAGTGTGCGAAATAGCTGTTCTATCGCCTTGAGATAGTGGCTTAGCATTCCCGGTACGCAGGGGAAAACTAATTCTCCGCGAGCGTTTATGCGAGTATTAATTTTGTAGAGGATAGCTTGCTGGAGAATGTCGGGATTTACTACTAGCGGTAGCTGTTCGGTTTGGTCGATCGTACTTTCGGCGCCCATAAATTCCGCGAAGAAGTCATTAGTTATTAGTTATTAGTCATTAGTCATTAGTCATAGGGAAGTCTTTTGAGAGCTAACTGTACAATTTAAAAGTATAAAAAAGCCGATTTTAGATTTATTTGGTTTGGTTGCTTAGTCTTTTTAGATTGTTGAAAATCCGATTTGAGAGCTTTATTTTGCATAAATCTCAAATCTCAAATCTCACATCAACCAAGCCCAAAACCCGAGTAGGTCCCAAAATCGGAGTTAATATCTCGATAAGCTGTAGCGCATTTAAATTGTATGTTTCACGGCGAGGTGGAAAAAGCGTCAAATCCTCTCGCCTTCTCCCCCTCTCTCCTTCCCCCCGTCAGCCATAACAGGCAATTTATATGGGTAGCAACTTAAAGCGGGGCTTAGTTGCTGCCGGTAAAAGTCACTTCGGGGAACTTTGACTGAGCTTCAGTCATCGGCCGCCGTCTGCCTTCCTCTTGCCAGTAGTTGATTACTTCTGTAGCTTGGTTGAGGACTTCGACGCGATCGTTGTCAGCAATCCAGTGTTTGGCTTCGAGTTCGTTTTTGAGTTCTTCCCACGCATCCTTGCGGGGCCAGAAAAAGTAAGCTGTCAGCGGGCTAGTTCCTTTGCCGACAACTTGGTCAACGGCGAGGGCAACATTCTCTTCTAGCCAGAGAACTTTTAAGATAAACTTGGACAAGCAAACCTCCAGGGTTCCGATCGAACTTGTTAAAAATTTCTACAATCGCTAAGCGTAGCACACTCTGTTCGATAATGAGTCATCGGCCATTAAAAGTTTTCTGGCGCGGCTGGTTTTAGCGCCTCTCAGGGGCTGGGAACAGATAAAATTTGGGTTCTCACCCGCCCTAGGTACAAGGATAGTTAAGTTGTGAACAGAGTTATTTTAGTCTTCGACATTGACGGTGTGGTGCGGGATGTGTCCGGTTCCTACCGGCGGGCGATCGCGGATGCGGTGGAACATTTCACGGCGGGTGCTTTTCGCCCGAATTCTCTCGATATCGACTCTCTGAAGTCTGAGGGAGTGTGGAATAATGACTGGCAGGCGTCTTTCGAGTTAGTTTGCCGTTATTTTGACGGAATTGGGCGATCGAGAAACCAAATCGCTCTCAACTATGACGAATTAGTGGCTTTTTTCCAAAGTCGCTATCGCGGGCCCGATGAGAAAAATTGGACTGGTTACATTTGTGACGAACCGCTGTTGTTAAGTCCGGCTTACCTGGAAAATTTAACAGTTGGGGACATTGTTTGGGGCTTTTTTAGCGGGGCGATGCGGGATGAAGCTGCTTATGTTTTGTCAGGGAAACTGAGTTTAAAATCCCCCGTGTTGGTGGCGATGGAAGATGCACCGGGAAAACCCGATCCGGCTGGACTTTTCGCAGCAATTGAACAGTTGGAAAACCTGCACGGTTTAGAAAAAAATTTGCCCGTGATTTACGCGGGAGATACTGTTGCCGATATTTACACGGTTGTGAATGCGCGGGAAGTGCAACCAAATCGGGTTTGGCTGGGGACTGGAATTTTGCCACCTCATGTTTTGGATGATTCTGTGCGCTGCGATGCTTATGCTGCAGCGCTGAAAACTGCTGGTGCAGCAGCGGTTTTCAGGAATGTCGAAGAGTTGACGGCTGCGCGGATTCGAGAATTAGTCAATTGTTAGTTGTTAGTTGTTAGTTGTCAGTTGTCAGTTGTTAGTTGTCGAAATAACAAATAACCAATGATATCGTTTCCGGTTGTATCGGAATAATAAAATCGAGTCAACAGTTAACAGTCAACCATTCAGTTTTTCGACCCGCCCGTCAACAGTCAACAGTCAACAGTCAACAGTCAACTTTCCCTTTGAGATTATTTCAAGTGCAAGAACTTGTCTAATGCACTGACTGCAACTGGCGGCCAGCGGCGGGTATTGGCAACCCAATCGAGGTCTTTGTAGCGGGAATCGAGGCCGACTGCTGCTACCCAATTGCTCTCAGCTTCACCGCGCTTTCCTGCTTCCCAAAGACAGGCGCTAAGGGCGGCTCTCATGTCTGCAAATTGAGGGTATCTTCGGACGATATTTTTCATGTTGCGAATTGCTTCTTTTGTTTGCCCGTTTTGATAAAGTGCGAGGGCGTGGTTGGCGCGGGCAAAGGCGTATTCGGGGGCTAATTCAAAGGCTTTGCTGTAGTCGGCAATTGCTTGTTCCCATTTTCCTAAACCTGCTTCGGCGTTGCCTCGGTTGTTGTATGCGGCTGGATCTTTGGGGTCTAATTCTAGCACGTGATTGTAGTCGGCGATCGCTTCTTCCCAGCGTCCTAAACCTTCTAAGGCGGTGCCGCGGTTTAGGTAGGGATCGGGGGCGTCGGGAGCTAGTTCCATCGCTTTTTCGTAGTCAGAAATAGCGGCTTGTAGTTTGTTTTGGCTGACTCTAGAATTGCCTCGGTTGCTCCAAGCGGCGGCTTGTGAGGGAAATTTGTCAATAATTTGAGTCCAAAAAGTTTCAGCGGCGGGAAATTGGCCTTCATTTGTAGCTTCAAAAGCTTTTTGAACGAGTTCTCCCAATTCCTGTTGGGGATCGGCGATATCTGTTGGTTGTACTTGTGCGGCAGCGGGCGCGGTATTCCCCAACCACACTAACGCGGTTACAATTAATACTGTAAAAAATGTGAAAAGTGAGCGGATCATCGTTGTTGGCAGTTTAAACTTTACTAAACATATTATTAACCGAATTTGCCGGCGTAGCTTCGATAGTACCAGTTTCAAAAAAGGATGTGACTGTAGGCAACCTTCAAACCCTTATTTCATCAGTCATTTACAAATCTAAAATCTAAAATCTAAAATCTAAAATTGTATAAGTTAGGGGTGATTCGGTGAAAAAACGGTTGCTAATTTTAGGCGGAACGGGAGATGCTGCTGAATTGGCTGCCAGAGCGTCTCAAATCGCTGAAATAGAGGTGGTATCTTCGCTAGCAGGACGCACTCAACAGCCTTTTACCCCAAAAACGGGTACGGTGCGAATTGGGGGGTTTGGTGGGGCGGCTGGGCTGGCCGAGTTTTTGCTCGATCGCCCGATCGACTTGTTAATTGATGCTACTCATCCGTTTGCGGCTCAGATTTCTGCCAATGCTGCTGTTGCTGCTGCTGAATGTAATGTGCCCTATTTGATGCTGGTGCGTCCTGCTTGGGAGAGGGTGGAGGGCGATCGCTGGATTGAAGTTGCCAGCCACTCGGAGGCTGCAAGGGCTTTATTAGGGCAGTCTCAGCGGGTGTTTCTCACCATTGGCAGGCAGGAATTGGCTGCGTTTGCGGGTTTGGATGCTATTTGGTTTTTGATGCGGGCGATCGATCCTCCTGCACTAAATACTCCTGTACCTAACGGTAAATTGTTATTAGCAAGGGGGCCTTTTACATTGGAAGACGAGCGAGAATTGCTGTTAGAATATCAGATTGATACAATTGTTAGTAAAAACAGCGGGGGCGGTGCTACTTATGCTAAAATTGCAGCGGCTAGGGAACTGGGAATTTCTGTTGTAATGGTGCAGCGACCGCAGATTCCAGATGTTGAGCAGGTTGATAATGTTGAACGAGCGATCGCTTGGTTAATTAAGCAGTTATTAGTTATGAGTTATTAGTTACATCCTTGGGGCGATCGGAATGTGCCAGCGCGCCTCAACTGAGCTTGTAGCAGCCAGACGGCAAGAATTGCTCTCCCCTTAGTCTACAACCACCTAGACTACTATCAGCAGTTGGGGTTCAGGTCGCGGATTTGACGGGGTGACAACCCCTCTGTCTGTGTCAGAGCGATCGATTTAAACTCTTCTGAGTACAAGGCTTCCGGTTTTTTGTCACTGCGTCAGGAGAATTACTCTAATAACCATACCAAATAAGGAGACTCAAATATATGCAATACAAAAACGGTATGCCAATTGCCATTATTGGCGCGGGAATATCCGGCATTACGACAGCCCATATTCTCAATAAAAATGGTTTCCAAGCAGTTGTTTTCGACAAATCCGAAAAGCTTGGCGGAGTATGGGCACTTGCATACCCAAACGTACACCTGCAAAATATCAGGGAACAGTATCATTTATCTGATTTTCCCTGGCCGTTCACGCCTGATTTACATCCCACCGGAGAACAAATCCTGAATTATTTGGAACAAGCGGTCAACCATCTAAAGCTTGATGTGCGGTTAAATCATGAAGTTATCGAACTCAAAGAAACAGAAGATGGCTGGCTATTAAAATATAAAAACCAGGAGGGCGTTCGCGAAGAATTATTTGGATACGTGGTTATCTCAGTCGGGCAATATACAGAAGGAAAGTATCAACCTGAATTTCCAGGTATCGAAGATTTCGGCGGGAAAATCATCACTGAACGGGATGTGCGCGCGCTTGATATATTCGACAATCAACGAGTTGTAATCGTTGGCTTCGGAAAGAGTGCTTTGGACATGGCGACTTTCGCAGCCAAACAAGGCGCGCAAGTAAATCATGTATTTCGTACACCGCGCTGGCTTATCCCAGAATGGATTTTGGGCGTACATTTTACCTACGCATTATTCAGCCGTTTTGGAACAGTGATGATGACAAGTTGGGCACATCCAACCGCCATTGAACGTTTCTTGCACAATCGCCTTGGCTTCATTGTTTCCGGTTTTTGGGATTTGATTGCATCCATCTTCCGCTTTCAAGTTCAGCGAAATGTTTCTGGAAAAGGCCAAGAGGCCCAGAGTCGCATCAAAGCTGTACAACCAGACCACAAACTATTGCCTGATTTACGTTCAGCCACAGCGGTTGCGCCTGAAGATTACTATCCGTTTATTGCAGAAGGAAAAATCTCGCCACACCGTGCAGAATTATCTAGTTTTTCGCCAGAAGCAGTAAAGTTGAAAAATGGTTGCGAGATTCCATGCGATTTAGTCATTCTATCTTTGGGTTCGCAAGCGCCAATTTTTCCATTTTTGCCCGATAAATATCGAAAAATCTTGGAAACCGAACCCGATGGCGTGCAGTTATATCGCCACTTGCTTCATCCTCGCATTCCTGGCATAGCCTTTGCCGGATTCAATCATGGATTTATGCACGTGCCTGCAGTGGAGGTCGCTGCACAATGGCTGTGTGCTTACTTGCGTGGTGAACTTGAGTTACCTTCCAGCGAAAACATGGAAAAAAGTATTGAATATATCCGTCAGTGGAAACGCGCAAATATTCAATTTGAACCTTCGCGATCCTGTGCAGTAAATACTCGCTTTCAACAATATATTGACATCATGCTTAAAGATCTGGGTGTTTCTCCTTATCGAAAATTGCCTAACATTTTCGCAGAGCTCTTCGGCAGATATCAACCATCAGATTATCTTGGCGTATCCGAAGAATATAATCATAAAAAGAAAAGTCGCTCTACTCCACTACACCCTCTTCCGTTGGATACATGATTGCTTCCCTAGCTTAAGTTGTTACCTTACCAACGGGCACTGCCTGGGAATAAAACCGATCGTCGGCTCTACCTCCAATTACAATCACCAAGACCCAATTCCCAATGCCAAATTACTTGGATTTTTTCACACTCTTCAAAGAGTTAAGATGATTGTTCATCTTTTGCAAGTATGTTTCTAAAACTGGATACTGCGAATTTGTTAAGAGCGAGTCTTTTTTCTTAGTTACTGTTTGTTTTAAGGCCAAAATTCGATATTTCATTTGATTGTTTTGAGGATAGCGATGTACCCAAGTAGGAATAGGTGTTATCCCAGTAATTTCTGTAGTTTTTTCAGTAATTTTTTTACGAAAATTTACTTGAAAAATCACGCCTAAGTCTGTATAATTTTTGGTTTGACCGGAAATGAAGTTTCCCATTGAATAAATTGCTACAGCTTTGCGGGTTTTCCCATTTTTTCCGGGGAATTTAAATATTTTGTAAGGTTGGACGACGTGGGGATGGCTGCCGAGAATGATGTCTGCACCAGCTTTTAATAGGTTTTGAACTAATTGTTTTTGTTGGGCGTTTGGCTGTCGCTGATATTCATCGCCGAAGTGCAGGGAAATTGCGATGACATCGGCTCCTTTGGTTCGGGCTTTGGCAATATCTTTGACTATCTTTTTTTCGTCAATTAGCGAAACTAAGTAATCTTTGCCTTGGGGTATGGGAATGCCGTTTGTGCCGTAGGTGTAAGCGAGAATAGCTAGGGAAATGTTGTTTTTGGTGCTGATTAAAATTCGTGAAGCCTCCGCTGCAGAGCGGGCTGTTCCTGTTGAAGCAATTTTACGATCGCTCAGATTGGCGATCGTCCTAATTACTCCTTTTTCTCCACGGTCTAAAGCATGATTGTTCGCGGTTGTCAAGATATTAAATCCTGCTTTTTTAGCAGCATCCGCTAATTGAGCCGGTGCGTTAAATAGCGGATATCCCGTATATCCGCCCGCATCTTCCCCCGCTAAAGGTGTTTCGAGATTTCCGATCACCCAATCGCCTGTTGACAGGATACTTTTAACTGGTGCGAAGAAACTGTCAAAATTGTATGTTTTCTTTTTTGCGTCGTAGCCCGATCGCGTTTGGGTACTGTGCATCATGATGTCGCCGACAGCAATTAGTTTTGCTTCTTCGATCTCAGACTTGGGTTGGGCGGGAACAGGGGCTGCAATTGGCGATCGACTTTCTGTAGGCTGTGTGTTGGTTTTTGGCGTTTGGATATTGCAGCCTGCGATCGAAAGCATAGCAATTAGTGAAAACGGCAGACGAAAATTCATAATTTATGAGAGCGATTTTTCTCCTTATATGGTATCATGACCAGGACTTAAGTTAATAACATAAGTCTGTCATTGCGAACGGTAGTGAAGCAATCGCAGCATCTATTTTTCCTGGGTTCTAAGTAAGTCATCCTAACTCAATTAGTTACGACTAAACATATGAAAAAAAACTATCTAATTCTCGCCTTTATTGTTTTTGTATTAATTACAGGTTTTGGTGTTTTCACTTACGCTCAAACTTCGGGCGATTCCCTTCGGGATAGCTTCGCTTCACGACCTTTTGAATTTGCCTTGATTGGCGATTTGCCCTACAGTGCCGAACAGGAAGCACAATTTCCGAATTTGATTGCAGATATCAATCGATCGCCCGCAGCGTTTGTAGTCCACGACGGCGACATTAAAAACGGTTCTAGTGTCTGCGATGATGCAATTTTTGTCAGCCGCAAGCAGTTATTTGACAATTTTGAGAGGCCGTTTATTCTTGCCTATGGCGATAATGAATGGACGGATTGCCACCGATCGAAAAACGGCAGTTACGATCCTGTAGAAAGACTCGCTAAACTGCGGGAAATATTTAGCAACGGTAATCAAAGTTTGGGAAAGCGTACCTTAACTCTCACCCGTCAAAGCGAAAACCCGCAGTTTGCTAAATTCCGCGAAAATGTTCGCTGGATTTATCATGGCGTTGTGTTTTTCGCGATTAATATGCCGGGAAGCAACAACAATTTTGGCCGCACTCCCGAAGCAGATGGAGAATATGCCGATCGCAATTCAGCTAACTTAGCCTGGATCAAAGAATGTTTTGCTTTAGCCAAACGCAGCAACAGCAAAGGAATTATGTTAGTTGCACAGGCCAATCCGGGATTTGAACTCGATCCAACGGACAAAAGAAGAAGTGGCTACAACGATTTTATCGCAACTCTGGAAACAGAAACAGGCAATTTCTCAGGGCAGGTTGTATTCGTCCACGGCGATACTCACTATTTCCGCATCGATAAACCTTTACCATATTTTACTGATGAGACTCAATTACCGAGAATGAAAAATTTTACTAGAGTTGAAACTTTTGGTTCTCCCAACGTGCATTGGTTGCGGGCGTTTTATGACCCAGAAAATCCTAATCTATTTGAGTTTAAGCAGCAGATTATTCCGCAAAATTAGGCGAAATAGCACAATTTTAATGCAACATAAATATTTTTTGCTTAGACTGAAGATAGGTAGAATCGAGGAATTTATATCAACTCCGGTAGCATCGGAATTAATATTACCCACAGTCAGGACACCGCGAGAGCAATGCCGTGTCCCTACAATTAATCGGGGTAGCGACACAGGGTAAGAGTATCTCAATCAGTCTTGACACAAGGAGTTGAGAAGAAGCATCATGTACTCATCATTCATCGCAGCCCGTTTCCTTTTCTGTCGCAAGCTAAGCTTGAGAGTGGTTTCTTGATTGACAGCATTAAGGGACATCCGTCTGATCGCAGCCAAGTTCCGAGGGCTATTCAACGACCGAATGCGACATATATCTTCATTAAAAGTGACATCTAAAATCCAATGTTGTTGATTTTCAATACTCCAATGTTGGCGAATAGCGCGACCATTCCGCTTTAGCATCTACGGGTAAAGATCTCAGGTAAAACTGTACTTCATGAGTGGTTGTGTTCCACAAATAACGGAAACTTTCTACTATAACAAACAATAGTCAGAATATCTGCCCAGTCTTCTTGTTTGTAAAGTCGTCCGAGTGCTGCCACTGGAACCGCCCAAACTTTTATAGTTTCGACTCGATGATGTGCTTTTGGAGTTTAGACTAAGCAGGTCAAAAAGTGCGCTCGCGAGCGAGACTGGCAAACATTCATCAAGAACGGCAACGGTCGCTGGCGACAAGCTATGAGGTTCACGATGAGATAGATACCAGCGACTGCTGACGTTCTCTTTGATATTGCGACTGACTTATGTCACGAGCTGCCAGAGAATTAACGCCGACAATGTGAGGGTATAGTTATACTTGAACAAGGTTTCACCTGAAGCGTGACACAAACATCGAAATAAAGTTCAAAAAAAACTGTCTGCGATTGTAACGACAGACAGCATCAGGGTAGAAAATTGAGAATGAGCGCAAAAAATCTCAAATCTACCTGCAATCTCTGTTTGAACAATTACGGGAATTTCGTCAACTAGCTTATCAATACTTGGGTCAAGCCTGCATACGCCACCTTTGAACTAGCAGACGCGATAATCACGACTCGTCACGTCTCATGCGCGAGGAGATTTAGCCCTCAATCCCTTATTTCGGCGTGAGTGTAAGAGCGCCTATGAAGCACTACAAGACTGTAGACCAGACGCCTGACCAATTGATGCAACTATACATCCAACAGATATCACAAGTGGAACGTCCAGTATTAGCAATCGATCATACAGCGTGGTTAAGACCCCATGCACGTACCCTCAAAGAACGTACCTATGAACATCAACCCACAGCCTTACCCCACGGTATACCTGTCGGCATCGGTCAAGGATATAAGCTGCTACGCAGCTAAACCGGATAAAATAGCATTGCCTTTATTTTTGATTTTTCGATCCCATTTAATAACCATT
>NZ_JAUBTQ010000036.1:0-79081 GCF_036702515.1 Microcoleus sp. BROC3 | reverse complement strand
AGCAAGACCAGAGTGAAAATAAGTTAGGAGTTGGGATTCAATTAAATCTCAGCAAAACTTTTCATTATATCATAAAATTATTTTGCAAGAGATCTAATGTTGCTATTAATCGCATTCTCTTCAGAAATTGGAACGATCAATGCGTTGTACACTTCTGTGAGAAATGCGATAGAATTCATTTGCACCGAAGAGATGCAGTGCCGACTTTTTGCTGCTGACCTGCCAATTGCATTGTCGCCGATAATATCATTTAGGGGGTCGAGTTTGAGGAACGATTTCTCTGCCTTAGTTTGGCTTTTTTCGTATTTTGAATAATGCAAGAGCGTTAACCCAAGCATGAGGTTATTTTTTAGTTCTCCCTCTTTGATGAGACCGTCCATTACCTTATTCACGTCAATTACGTCGCCAGGGTGGGCGTTGAGCAAGGTAGAATAAGTTGTCACAGTGTTGTAGAAAATACGATCTCGCTCTACAGCCTTTCCGGTGAACAAATTGAAAAATACTACCTGGGAGCGATTGGGGTCATTAAATACGTTACTCAACTGGCGCACGTCCTGAACGTACAAAGTCTCTTCTTTCAGTTCCCCATCAATCCGCAAGGCGCTGTAACTGTCGTACAGAACCGGATATATTACCAGATCATCAGAAATCTTGAGGTATTTGATGAGTTCCGGCGACATGAAGAACAATTCATTTTGTTGGTCAGTCACGCGCAGGTGTTCAGAAAAGGGACTGCTAGCTATGTATATAACGTGGCGAAACCCCTTGAGATACATATCGCTAATTGTGTCGCGCAGCACTGCTGGACAGCGATGCAGTTCATCTCCTCTGTAATTTCCCGCCAGAGTTTTCACCATGCTCACTTTTAGGCCTGTTTTTGTAGGCTCCACTGCTACAACTTCACCTGTCAAGTTGGCAATGTAGTTTTCTCCCCAACGTGAGGAACGGGCGTCGCATTTGTTACTTGAAACCATCACTATTAACAATGGCTCTATGGTTCTATTGTTATTGTTCTTAATTTTGTATTCCTGTGGCAACATTGAGTAGAGCGAACACTTGGCATTGGGAATTTTATAAGGGTTAATATTCGGCATCACTATTCCTTGAGAATTCATCAACAAGGAGTCGCTCAATACATAACTCCATTCCTCCACTATTTGATGAATCAATGTTTCCTGCTGCGTTGTTTGGGCTTCTGCTGTTTGGTGCAGCAGCCACTGACCTACAAATAAATTTTTATTTTTTCGCGCTTGAGATGTCAGAATATTTAATATTATGAAGCCAAGCGTCCGCCAAGTAAGCTCGTATATAAAACGCCCCCGTTCTGTGGCTTTCTCTAAAGGTACTTCAGTCACTTTAAACTCTATTAGTGAGCCAGGAAATACAAGGCGACTCATGTATTCCGATGCTTCATCAGCATTTTGGGGCAGGTTACGTTTCCCCCCTAATAAGGGTGCGAGCATTTCGATGTTCTTTTTATCGCGAGCAAATTGCTTGCTTGTATCTTGACTTGCAAAACTATAGAACACGGGAAGCATTTGAATGTCGCCAATTTGATAGCTCATGTCGAACTCGCGCTTCTTACTCGTGCGGTAGAAGTTATCCGTCTCAAATATCAGCGTTACAGGAAACTGGATGATTGCGTCTTTATTTGCCACCTGTGCCGAGATGAAAACATACTTGAGGCATTCCTTCAGATTCTCCGACAGTTCATTCCCGAAGAATCTACCCGTATTGCTGATTTCGCTCAAGTCTGACAGAAGCAATGTCCGTGACAGCCCTATATTTATCTTTTTTTCGGCAGAAAAGCCAAGTTTTTCTTTTTTTAAGTATTCTTTAAGAGCTTTTACCACAGCTTCCAGTTTGTCAGTAACTAAGTATTCACTCATTTCACCAACAAACTTTATCATTAAATTTTTCTTAGCCTCATCACTGTCAAGAGCTTCTTCTTTCAACTGAGGCAATACTTCTTCCGTAAATCTCCCGATTACATCAAAATTTAGAACATCCTCGTAACAATAATTTGACGCTAGAGGGTTGGGACAGGCAAATGCAAAGTAATAAAGAACGAAAAACTTAACTATTTTCTCAATGTGTTTCTTGCGCCTCTCCTGCGTTAGATCGTCCAAATTTATGTTATGCAACTTTGAATCCGGCTTAATCATCTCAAGCCCATACACAAATGAAGAATCGTAAAGAACCGGATTACTGACGCGCCCGTTTAACTTGAATTTGAGTCCAAAAGTTATTGAGGTAATGCTCTGATGTGGATCGTCTGTTTCTCCAATACAGCCATCGATTTTGCCTAAAAGAGGTAACTCGGAGAAGGCATCCCGCCCAGAGAATAATTCTTGGATGTCTACAAGTACGCCCTGGTATGTTACTTCGTAATAAGCCTCTGGTTTCTTTTTGTCGTTGATGAATTTTTCCAGTGATCTAAGACGCCGGCTGTAGTCCCTCAAATAAAACGAGGCTTCGTCGAGTGATATTCCGCGTGGCTGTTGTTTCCCTTTAAGGGCAAACTGATGTATTAACTTACTTTTTTGCTTCGAGTCTCTAACGCGAGCGCAATCTTCATCAATTATATTTGCCAAGGATTCCAAGTAAGTTACTTCCGCCTCTCTTTTCAGGCGACCGATTGTTTCCTGATTAAGTAATTTTTCAAGTTGGCATAATTCATTAGAACCATTAGTTTTGAGCAAATCGAGGCTCGTTCTCACGTTTTTAATTACAAAATCAGGATAATTTGAGTCCTGTTGTATTTTCAAGAATTGAACATAATTTTCCAGCCCAGTCACCACAAATTCGCGGAAGCGAGTTGTACTATTTATCTCTATTGTTACTTTGTGACTCCTGATTGTAGGAGTCTCCACTTCATAATCCAAGGTCAAATCCTGCGAACTCAACCCAGTCATCGAAGGGAATTGCCAAGCAAACAAGGAGGGCTGCTTTGGCATTGATGCCAGGGGTACAAGCATTGACTCGATTAATTCATCAATTGTCACTTCTGAGCTTTCTCCATCAGGCTTTGAGCTTTCTCCATCAGGCTTTGAGCTTTCTTCATCAGGCTCTGAGCTTTCTTCATCAGGCTCTGAGCTTTCTTCATCAGGCTCTGAGCTTTCTTCATCAGGCTCTGAGCCGTGGACTTTCCTAATAGCCTCGATTAATCTATTTGATAAAGCCGTTTTGATTTCTTGAATTTTTTCTCCGAAGGTTTCACGGCATTTTTCAACCATGTTTATTGTCGCTTTATAGGCTTTTTCTCCTGGCTCTAATGGAGGTCTTAATTCTTGATTTTTTGCGAGTTGAAAAGCCAAACAATGAATGTCTATAATTAACCTAAATCTTCCTGAAGGGATATCTTGTTTTAAGCAAAATATTGCTGCTCCGGTTTCTTGATTCAGTTCGTCAAGAGTTTTTGCTAGCCAGTCGCTATAATCCAGCCTCGCCAGTTCATTCCTGTCTTCTTTTAACTCATTTTTCACGGGAACTAGCTCCTTCTTTTATGAAAACTGGTTGCGGATTGTTCACTGGTTAAGGGGATAAATTATTCTCATACAAGTAGAATGATTCAAAATATCATTTCATGTTCGCCAAAATAAACCATCTCAGGAGGTCGGTGTCGAGCTTACAGTTACAACAGATTGCAGGTGAATAGAGTACACTTTAATCCCAAGCACCCACGAAACTGGTTTACAAACTCGCTATCCGACTCTCCTTTTACCCTCATCTCAAGCAACAGCAGGGTCAGTAACCAACGCCCTCATATAATAGCAAAGAGGTCGGACATTGTGGGGCAAAGAACTGCAACTGAGTAAATCCCAATCTTTGCAGGGGCTTTTCAGCACCCAAGAGCTATCCTCTTTGAGGGGCAAGCCTGCTACGAATGGATCGTGGGAGCGGGAGTCAACATCAGTAGCACTCCGGTGAGACCGGATTGGGGAAGAAAGCGCCGATCGAGCAGGCCGGATTGCGAAAAGGCTCCTGAGCGACTTGCGGTGATGAATGTTTGGCTCAATTTGGTCAAGAGGAGTCTAACTCGGAGTTGCGGGGGTTTTCCAGTACCTAAGAGCTGCTGAGGGGCTGATATTCATGACTTGAAAATGGGCGGAAGTCATCATAGCATTGAGCCGTTATGTTGCACAGCAGGCGAAACTGGAGTGGTGTCGGCGGTAGATTGACTTGCTCTACGTGCACCTCTACCAAACTGGGATTCCTCAATAGAACTTCAAAAATCTCACTATTCAAATATCGCGGACAATACCCGACAATATGGTGGTCTTCTGTATTTAAAGTCAATGCTTTAGAATCATAATGATTTTGAAATTCGTGAGCTAACCACAAATTTTCTCCTGTCTCTAAGCGGTTAATTCGCTCAATTGCACAGGGTGGCAAATACCGCAGTCCGTGCAAGAAAAAGTGAAGGCGATACCGCCCTTCTGAATCTGGTTCAGGAATGAGAAAAACAGTTAGAGTATCTGTTTCTCGCCGCCCACCGCTGCGAGCTAACATGGCAATTGGCTCGCTTTCATTTTGAGAAAGATTTAGCCACCGAATAAAACTTGAGTAATCGGGGCGATTTGTCGGCATCAACCGATTAGCAAATACGGAAAATAAGTAGGTTGATGTATATACTTCACCTAAGCGCGGAAACGAGGGCAAGGGTTCAAAACCGCACTTCTGTTGAGCTTCTAAAACGCCTTGCGTGTAGGTAAATTGGTAGTTGGTTCCGTCAAAGGTTAGCCTGCCAATGGGAAACCAGGAACGGCTGTTTGGATCTTGCCAAGCCAAAAAAAGCGTTGAGTGTGTTTTCACGGTAGCGTTTTCCTCAAGTTAAGCAGTCTGTGTTGATTGAATTCAAGAATCTTTTGGGCAAACTCGGCTGCAATCGGTGAGATACGAGTGTTAGGAATTCGATTAAAAATATCCACCATATTCGCCTTTGAGATACTTTCAAGTCGCTCAAGCCATATATGCGCTGCATTCGGAAATCGACGTGCAGCGCAGTCAAATACATCAATTGTTTTGAGAGGCTTTTTATCATCAACGCTGCCATAAAACGCTGAGAAACATTTGTTAGCATAAGCCTCTACTGAGCGTTTTTGCCTTTGTCGATCTGAGAGGTCGCGCCCCAGACTGGAAGCATGATCGTAACTGGGTGCTAGGTGTGCTGTTTTGGATGTAGTGGACGCTAGATTTACTGTTTCGGATGCAGTGGGTGCTAGGTGTGCTGTTTCGGATGTAGTAGGCACTGCCTTATTTCGGACAACACCCCAGTTTTCGTGGTGGCGATCGCCATTGCCAATCCACGCATCTAACAGAAGATAGCCGACAAACACTTCTACAGCTTTTTGGATGCCACTGGGTACTGTCCAACCAATGGGTAAGTTCACAGATTCATCAGAGATAATTCTCAACACTAGATCAATTGTATGTTGTGACAGGTTGTAGGTTGCAAAGGTGGGGTAATTTGGCACGATGGGAGTAAGAAGTTCGTTACCGTGAACGAGGGTGCCACCGTTAGGCAAAAAGTAAGAAGAGACTACACCGAGATTCCCCTCACTCGTGGCGGCCAGTTCATAATTAGCATGAGGAATTCCCAGTAATTCGCACAATTCGGAGGCCACTTTTTCTGCCCAATCTTCGCCTAAATCAAGTCTTGCTTGTTTGTAAAGGCAGCGGCCGAGTTCTGGGTGTTCAAACCAAAACTTATACTTGCTTCCCATTGCCTCAGTCTTGGAGAGTTCGTAAGCTTGAGGGGTGACAATAATGATGGGAAATTCATCAGGCATAAATTGTTTAACCTATTTCTTTCGCCGCACTCGCAGTTCACAAATATAGCAACCGCTTTCGTCGGTTAGAACACAAAGTCTGGTAGGGGTCATTCATGAACCCTACCTTGTCTATAGCAGTATGACGACTGCTATAGAACCCATTTGACATATTGTAGCGATCGGACACCAGCAGCCGATCGGATTGCAGCAACCTTACGCCTCGAAAAGCTCTTTTTTGAGGTCGTTCGCTTTAAACCCATAAAAACCGCCTCAAAGGCGTGTTCAGCCCAAGGAATTTAGAGCGTTTTTGGAGTTTTCCTAAAACTACATGAACTACCTACATTGTACCCGCAAGGCACAGTGTAGGTAGTTCATGTAGTTTTACTTTAAAATCCGCTTCATTTTTCCAATCCCTCACCCACCAAAGCTTCCAGTTCAGCTAACAGCTTCTCTAGTTTCTTTTGCTTTTTGGGGTCATCCCAAACCTTAGACTTTTTCACTCGCTGCAAAGCTGTATCTACGCGACTTTTAAGCGAGCGATCCGGTGCAGTCGCCGGACCTGTATTTTGGGCTTTTAAATCGGCAATGCGCTGTTTGATTTGGGTCAGGGAGAGGTCGAGAGCGATCGCCTCTTCTAACAATTGGGATCGCTCTGAGCTATCCTTAACTCGGGCGATCGCTCTGGCTTTGGTATACTCAATCCGTCCTTTCCGCAGCGCTCCAATCACATCATCTGGCAGGTTCAGCAAGGGGAGGCGATTAGTTCGGAAACTCTCTGGAGTGTACTTCCCGACGAGTGCAAATATATCGCTTACTATTTCCCACTCCGAGCTGTGGATAACGTTATCCACACCGGCGCGTTCCGGGTGCGCGGCTGCTCCGAGCAAAGCAATAACTGACGAGGAGGTAGAGTTCAATTTCATTGCCAGCAATTGCAGAATTCCCTCAGTTTCCTCAATCGCATTCAAATCTTCCCGCTGCAAGTTCTCCAGCAGTGCAATTTGCAGAGCCTCTGTGTCTGTCAGTTCCCGAATCACAACAGGAATCTCAGTCAAACCTAACGACGAAGCGGCTCGATAGCGCCGTTCTCCCGCTACCAATTCGTACTTGTTGCCATCTATTGGGCGTACCAGGAGCGGTTGCAGAATCCCTAGCTGCTTGACTGACTCCACCAGTTCTTGCATAGCTGTCGGATCGAAATAGCGGCGTGGCTGCTGCTGGGGCAAGACAATTTTGTCTATGGAGACTAGGGAGGATGCGGCATCTTCGCTGTCGCTGGTTCCTAATAGAGCCTCAACCCCTTTGATTTGATAAGGCTGATTGTCGCGCTTTTGATTCATCGCAGAGCTAAGAGTCCTTGTGCAATAGTATCGAGTACAGCGACGGCTGGATGTTTTGGATTGTACGCGGCCAGAGGTACGTGTTGCTGTGACGCATCGGCGAAAGCGACAGTCCGAGGCACGGCGGGGTAAATCGCAGCAATCTTCTCCAGAGAAGTAGTAATTGACTGCAAACTTTGAAAGGCCTGTACAGTACGGGGATCGTACAGCGTCGGAATCACTCCGGCAATCTGCAATTTCCGATTAGCGCGTTTCCTGACGCGAGCAATGGTTTGCAACAGCAATTCGGTTCCTTTGAGAGCTTTATATTCAGTCTGAATCGGAATTAAGACGTGAGTGGAGGCAACTAGGCTGATATAGGATAGGATGCCTAGCGAAGGAGGGCAGTCTATCAATATGAAGTCATAGTTCGAGCTAAGGGGGTCAAGGACTTCTTTTAATCGACTATCTCTCATGTCAGCCACTACCAGTTCCAGCTCTGCTCCGCTCAAATTAATATTAGAAGGGAGCAAGTCCATGTTGTGAAGGTTTTTGCGGAGCGCCGCGTCAGAACCGTTCATAATGGACTCGTAGACAGTCTCCTGTAACTCAGATGGCTCCAAGCCCATGAAGGCGGTAAGTGAGGCTTGGGGGTCCATATCTACTAACAAGACTTTTTGCGAACGCTTCGCCAAATGGTAGCCTAAATTCATTGTCAAACTGGTTTTGGAGACGCCACCTGACTGGTTGAACAGCGCAATAATTTTGCTCATCTATTTTTAAGCACGCTCTGAAACGTGTTGATTCAACAACAATATTAGTGGACTGCGGCTTATTCTAAGCTAATCTTTGAAATAACTTTGAGAACCGCATCTGATAACTGCGATCGCAGTTATCATTGAACTATCGCAGTTATCATTGAACTAGAGATGTTCAGCGCAGTCCCTACTCATAATCTTGGATTTGGGTGGGGTTCGTTCAAAGGTAGTGTTGAGTTAAATCGCTGATAATATCTAAGCTCATATTGTCAACTAATTTAGTCAAAGCCGCAGCAAGAGACTTCTGCGACAGGGGAATTCGCTCAATCAACAGCCTTACCGCTTGCTCGTCTCCACAAGCGGCTGCTTTGTAAAGCTTCTCAATCAACTCCCTCGGCAACACAGACAGCGACTCAGGAGTCAGTTGCACAACGTGCTCATCCTGTTCGGACTTCCTAGACGACTCCTCTTCATAGATATAGCGAACTCCCAAATGAAGCGCCATCTTCTCAAAAATTACTGTTTCTCGGAACGGTTTGGCAACAAAGTCATCGAAGCCGTTCGACATGGCGAGTTCCTGGGTTTTAACAAAAGCATTAGCGCTCAAAGCAATAATCTTAGTGTTAGAACCGTTCGGCCGTGCTCTAATTTTTTGAGCAGCTTGAAAGCCGTCTAGAACAGGCATCCTCAAATCCATCCAAATTAAATGCGGCTTGTACTTTCGCCACAATTTAACAGCTTCAATTCCGTTATCCGCGAACCACACTAGAAAGCCAGCCGACTTCAATATCTGAGTTAGCAGCAACCGATTTGCCGACTCATCATCCGCTACCAGAATGCGATAATTTTGTTGGTTAGGTGCCAACCCCTTCACTCGTTTTTGCGGCAGTCTGTCATAAACTTCGCTCTCAGTAGCATGACTGACTTTAACGTAAAAACTAAAAACCGTTCCTTTCCCCACAGAACTTTTGACCTTAATCTCGCCACCCATCAGCTTCACGAAAGAGCTACTGATTGGCAATCCCAAACCCGTGCCCGTTTGCGATTTCCTGCCAGTTTCAGTTTGCACGAACGGCTTGAACAAACGGCTAATCTCTTCAGGGGCAATACCAGGGCCTGTATCCTTCACAGAGAACTGGAGAAAGAACTTGGATAGCGGTTTTTTGGCTCTAGGCTGAAGGCATTTTACAGTCAGCTTCACCCTACCCGCCTCAGTAAATTTAACAGCATTACCCAACAGATTAATCAAAACTTGGCGCAGCTTGCTTTCATCAGTTCGGACGTATTGCGGTACATCTTTCCGGAGTTCAAAAACAAGCTGCAATCCCGACGACTGAGCTTTGAGTTGGAACATCCGTTCTATGTCCGAGAGCAAACTGTACAGGTCAAAAGCATTTGATTCGAGGGTAATTTGACCAGCTTCAATCTTAGACAGCGACAAAATATCGTTGATTAGTTTCAACAAATGCTCGCCACTGCGATTGATAATATCTAAACTCGACTGCTGTTCCGGTGCAGTTTTTTTAGAGTTCACAAGGAGGTGGGCAAAGCCGATAATCGCATTCAGAGGCGTTCTCAATTCGTGGCTCATATTGGCCAGAAAGGTACTTTTAGCGCGATTGGCACTTTCGGCGGCAATTTTAGCTTGTTTTAGTTCCTTTGTTTTCTGTGCAACTTGCCGCTTTAAATCGCCAGAATATTCTTCTAACCGCTTGCGAGATGCTTTTAACTGGCAATTCATGCGCTCGAAAGCACAGGCTAGGGCTTCGAGTTCGGCAATACCGCTACCTGAAACTGTTGAGTCGAAGTCGCCACCAGCTATCGCCTCTGTTGCCGAAATTAACCGCAGCAGTCGCTGTTCTATTCTTAGGGAAATGGACAGCAAAAGGCAGATAGAAAGAACCAAAGCCAGCAGCACGAGCAAAATAGTGTTGCGGGTGTTGGCATGAACTTTTTGGGTGAAGTCGGTTTCGGGTACAACTGCCACAATCAGCCAATTTAAGCCTTTCGGGTTTTTAAAAGGTCTGACTTGTAGCAAGTATAGTGAGTTGCTGGCAGTAAAGTTAAGATTTTGGCTGCTGTTAATAGCAGCGAGGCTGCCATAATGTTTAAGCAAATACTCTGTTGAAAGCTGGATTACTTTTTGTTGCAGAGCTTGGATGCTTTCTCGCTGCAGTCCGTCAACAGAAATAGACGGTTTTGGTTCAGTTACCTCGTTCCGATCCACTAAACGTCCCGAACGGTCTAAGATAAAGGCTTGACTGTTAGGGCTAATGAGGAAATCGTGCAAGTTGAATGTTGAGGTTGGGATGGGAAAAGCAGAATTTGTTTTTTGTTGAGGCAATATTGTTTTTGGAGAGTCTGACCCATTTCTTTCCCCATTTGGTTTGATTGTGACTCCGGCTGTTTGACTTGGGGAAAGTTGGTTTACCGAACCAATTGGAATTTGATTGTAAGTCCCTTCTCCTTTCACAACCCCTTCTTTTAAGTAGTTGTCAAGGCGGTCCCAGATGCGACTCGTTGCTTCTCCCAATAGGTGTGCAACTACGTCATTCATTGTCTGTCGCCCTGTTTGAAAAGAAAGCCACCCCGTTAGAGCTAGTAAGATTGAAATCAAAAGAGCGTTGGGGACTGTAAGCACAACGCGCAGCGGGAGGGCAGACTTTTTTTGAACAGAGCTTTTTGGGCGGAACATTGGTTGAACAAAGGAGTGGAGAATGAGGAAAAAAACGTTCTTCTTCAGAGGGGAGTAACACCATCCGTAGAAGAGTTCTCCTCTTCTGGGTCACTATCCCCGCTCACTCTCGTTATGCTGCTTGACTAATTCCTATTAGTAGCGCAGTTTCAAACGAATCTGAATCAGTCAAAAGCCATAAATTCTCAGAGCGAGCGGTTAGGAAAACTGGTTCCTGCCTGACTCAGCGCGGGCAGTATTAAGGAGATGATTGGCATCTCAACTAACCCAAGTTGCGTGCTTAAAACCACTCTAGACTGGTAATGGGTAATGGGTAATTGGAACAATTTGAGATTTGAGATTTGAGATTTTAAATTGATGGCTCGCCGTTTATCCCGCTCTGTGCTTGACCCCGGAACGAATGCACTTGCCTAACTCTGTCTAACATGAGTTAGATATGAGTAGGTTTGTGTGAGCGCTAGTTTGGTTCTTCAAAAACTATTTTGGCTAGTTCGACAATTACAGACAAGTCTACTCCGGCTCGTGCAGCAGCATCGGCCGCCGATAGATTGTGGTTTCTTACTAGAGCTAAAAATTGTCGCACGCTGTAGACTACTGGGTCGTTGGCTGCTGTGTAGCCTTTTTGAATGGCAATCAGCAATCCTTTTTCGACATCTGATGCTGTGGGTGCGCGACCTCTATCAACGTTCACAGTCGGTGACATTCTTGGGGTGACGGGAGCGATGCGAATTCCTAAGTGTTCGGGTTCTTTGTTGGTAGGAACGATGTTGAAGTTGTAAAGTCGCTGTTTGCCTTTTGAATCTACAGTTTTGATTGAAAGGTTAGTGATGGTAGCTGTGGTAGCTCCCGGAAAAGTGAGCGCTTGAATGGGACGCAAGAAAACAGTTTTGGCAAGGCCGCTTGCCAATTGTGCGTCGGTGCTGAAAACTACTTTTGAGGGGTCGGCAATTAAAACGTAGGCGACAGCTTCATCGGTTGAGCTGAAGTCGATCGCACTCGCGCGACCGGGATAGACTAAAATATCGATCGCACTATTGACGGCAATATCTCGACCCACAGTTTGATAGCCTGTTACTCTTGATTGAGCAAAAGCACAGTCGGGGTAGCTTGCAGTAGCGAACACTGCTGTGAACAAAAGCCCTCCGAGGGAAAGCATTCTTGGGGATTGGATGCGATTCGTCATGGCAGTTATTCGTTGATGTTGAGAAAATTGTTGACAGTAGAAACGGGGATTTCCTTTACTAATCGCCGCAGTCGCGTTGGGGGGACTTAACCGTTTACCGACGGTTTGGTTATCGGTAAATGTTGAGAAAGCTGTTAACAGTAATAGAAACCGGGGTTCCTTTATTAACCACAGCTACATTGGGGCGGTTTAAAAGTTCTTCAGTTGCTCTATCTGAGCGGCTTTCCATCCGTTTTGCCAGGGGGCTGAAGAAGCCATCGAGGACGGCTGACCAAATTTGCGGGTCTCGACTTTCAACGGTGGTTGTACTGCCCCCAAACCTACCGCTAATACTGCTAGAGCTCCTGACTTTAGGCTCTGCGAACACTTGACCGACTCGTCCAACTCCCGACAGCACTGCGGTGAGGATATCCTGTCCGGCAATATCTGAACCTGGGTCGAAGTAGCCTGAAGCAATCAGCGGCCCAGAGCCCTCTCCTGCAATCAAAATTGCGCCTTCTGGAATGGGCTGCTGTTTAATCTGACCGTTTCTATCAGAGTAGACGAGCGCCACAGCAGTAGCTTGTACCATGCGATTGGTCTTGCTGACGTTGCTGGCTTTGGCAATGACAACCGTACCCGCAGGAAAAGCAATAGAGCCGTCAGTTGCCGTGAAGTCGGCTGTGAGGGTGACGGCAAATTTGTCGTAAAGCTGTTTGCCTGAGCCTTCATCCCACAACAGGGGAACCGAAACTACGCCGTTGGCTGTGGTTCCAAGGGGAACCTGAGCTGTTTGGGGCGTGCGGTTGAGAATGCCTTTTGCCCCTGGGGAATTTACTTGTTCTAGGGTTGGGGAATTTGTTAAGGCAGAAGCCTCTGGAGCAGTTTCTGGGGAAAGGGTTTGAAATTCTGTATCGGGCAAGGACGTTCGGCTAGCACTGAGTCGAGTCGCAGTCTCGATTGAGTTATCAGTAGAATCGGAACTTGTTTGGGGGGAAAAGGGAGCCGGAGTTAATTGGTTAGTGGGGTTTTGGGAGTTGTCGGTGGTTTCGAGGCTGTCCTCTCCATAAGGAAACTCCGGGTGTAGCCTTTCCCCGCTGGCGTTATTGGGGTGGCTATATAGTTTTTCTGGGATTTGCTCGAAAGAAACGTATGAGGGTTGCGACTTTTCGTTGCCGATATTGACTGTTAGGAATTCAGTTGTGGGAGCTGGCTTTGTCAGAGCGGCGGCGGTAGCACTTGTTGTCGCTGGAGTGCTTGGTGTTGCACTCACGGCATTCGCTATTCGGTTAGGGTCAAAATTTCCCCTAATTTGTCCGAGTTGAGCGAGTTGGTTCCACCGCTCAAACGGGTCGATTTTTTCGGATGTTGGAGTTGGAATTAAAGGTGGGGATATTAACGGTTTGGGTATGGGGGCTGGTGGGGGCGCGGGTGTTCTTTGCGGTATGGGTGCGGGTACTGTTACCGTCCGCACTACTGTTCTGGGTGCGGGTAGGGGTTCGCGTAGAGGAGTAGGTGGCGGTGCAGCGCTCCGGGTAGCGACTAGACGCGGAGTTCGCGGAGTTCGTGGGGTTCTTGACGGTTTGGGCGACGGTTCTGTTTTGGGTTTTGCGGTTTTTTGCGGTTTTTCGGCTAACAGTTTTTGTTGGTCTTGGTAAGCTAATTTAGCCAGCAACTCCGGTTTTTCATCTTTAATGGTGCCAGAAGAGCTTTCTTTTGGTGTTGATTGTGCGATAGGTTCGCGAGGTGATTTAGGCTTGATAAATTGCCAAATCAGCAGTCCTAGCAATAGTATTCCACCAGTCAACAGCAGCATTGTCACTGCTCTAGGAACGCCTCTTTCGGAAACAGGCGGGGGCAGTGGTCTTTCCTCATCTTGAGCGAGTTGATATTGAGTTTCAAGTGTTAGGGGTGCATTGGGGTCGAAATTAGCAATGAAGTTTTCATCAATATCATCGTCAGAAGGGGAAGGGTTTGGAGAAGGGGAAATAGGGTAATTGATGTTATCGTCATCATTATTAGGGGTATATTCACTTGATGCAGTTGTATGATTCATATTGGCTGTAGTGGTACTATTATCAGGAGTGGCATTAATTGGATTTTCGGTTAATCCATTTCTTTTGTTAGTCATGGCTTTAGAGTTGAATGTGTTGTGTTTAACTGTACATAAAAAAGCAAAGAGAGAAGACTTCAAGCAAAGGGATTAAACATACTAAATGTTTAAATTATTTAGTTGTTACGGTAGGTTTTTAAATATACCCACTTGCCGGTTCGTCCCCTTTCCATGTCTCTTTCCTCTTCTATGGTTTGAATTCGACAATTCGGGAAATTTCTAATCCGGCTGCTCTCAAAGAGTGAATAGTCTTCTCTAATTCATTAGCGTTTTCTTTGAGAGGGGATTTGGGAATTTCTACGGCTTTGACGGTGAAGGTTCGATTAAACTGTTCTCGGCTTTCTCCAATGCCTTGCTCTAGCACTACGCGAGTAGCAATTACATCTATTTCCCAAACTCCTCTTTTTATTTCTCTGGGTTCTGAGATGTGAGAGATATAGACTCCAGAGCGGGTTTTTCCTGAATAGATGGTGTTGGGAACGAGTTTGGCAAGTTCAACAAGAGAAGCTTTACCAAACTCTGATTCCATCATCAAGGAGCCCATCCAAGCAGTTGTAGGAACTTGGGAACCTTTAACTTTAATGCCGGGGTCTGGGTCATTTGTGCCGGGAATTTTGCCTGACCAAGCCCAGGTTAAATTTACCCAACTGGATACAAAATTTTGGATAATTTTCGGCTCTCTGTACAGTTCATCTTGTTCTGCAATTCGTGCTGCGGTTCCGTCTTTTAACTGGACAAAGGTAACTTTTCTTTGAGATAAGGCTCTCAAACTGACTGTATTCACTAAAACAGTAATTGTCAGGAGGAAAACAAAGCTTGTTAGTAGAACAAAGCACAAGGCTAAAGTGTTTTTAGATTCAGGGAGTAAGGGTTGTGATTGTGGAAATTTCATATTATCGAAGGGGATGGCGAGATGGGGGATAGAGAATAGGGAGATAGGGAGGGAATGGATTGGGAAACTGGGTTTGAGTAGTGAGTAACAACTCGGTTCGGTGAAGAAAAAGCTATCGGAATTTCCTTCCCCTAGATCAGTTTTCCAGCAATAACGCCGATCGCGTTACTGGCAATATCTGTAAGCTGTTTGGTGCTATTGGCGATCGCACTGTACAAAGCAGTTCCTCCACCCTTGGCTATTAACACGGCTAGAACGGGAGAAAACACAGCTAAAAAGAATAAAAAGGCGATATCTGTAACTAGCTCTGCATCAGATTTGACAATCACTACGGCGACTAAGCCAACGACGATGTTGTAACCCAATTGCACTCCAAATAACGACATAAATCCTATTAACCAAGCCCAGATTGGTTTTCCTTGCAGCGGCAGCAGCGACAAGCCCATTGCCAGAGGCCCGAATAAAGCTGTTAGCAACAAGGCTGCTTCTAAAATGTTGACAAATGCCCACTGTACTGATCTAAGAATTAAGCGAATGATGGGCAAGACAGTAGACCTAAAAACTTGTCCTGCAAAATCGCCATTTCCTATATCCTGAAGATTGGCAACAGTGCCTAAGTTTTCGACAAATCGCTGCAAGCTTTTGAGAGCTCCTCCATTTTGCTGTTCGGCTGCCTGAAGGATTTGTTGAGCTGGCTGTTTTTTGCTGTTCCAACATTCCACTAAAGCTGAGCCAACTTTGCCCTGACATTCGCTGTAGAGTTTTTCGATTTCTTCTTTGCCAGCACTGGTGAGGTTAACGTCGCTCAGGGCAGTTCTGAAGGTCATTTCTCCGACTTGAATTTTCATAATTTCTTGAACTTGAGTGCTGCCTACAGCTTTGATGAATTTGACGCTTTCAGCTAAGACTTTACCGTTGTTGCTGAGAAATACTACAATTACGAGTGGCCAGATAAACATGGCTACTAGCTCTGACCAAGACTGTTTTTCGATGATTTCTTTGCCACTGGTGACAGCGAGGTAAGTAACAGATATTCCCGCCAGAATTAGTCCTAGTTTGACTAAGGCAATCCAGAGAGAGGATTCTTGAGTGTTGAAGGTGTTAAACCAAACTAAATTCCAGGATTCGACGGTTTTTTGAGAGACTTCTATGGCATCAGAGAGAGTGTCCAGGGCTTGTCCTGCTGTGCTAGTTTGGGCGATTAGTTGTGTCAGCATCGCGGTGTCTCCTTGTTGTGATTTCAGTCTTCGCTTGCCCCCAGGGTGATGCCTCCCGGCATTTGAAACAGTCCGGCTTGAGTAGAAGAAGCGGTAGCCGCCGCAGCATCCTGCCGTCTCTGGGCTGTGTTAATTTCGTTGAGTTCTTCAGCTTGTTGAGCATTGAGAATGTTGGCAAAACTGCGATCGATTTGAGCTTGCTGGCCCTGCATGACTAAGGCACTTTGATTTTCTGCTGATAAGGCTGCTTGCTTAGCTGCGATCGCACTTTGTTGAGATATATTTCTCATAATGTTCTGGGTGACATCTTGACCTTCTGAATCAGCACCCAATTCCATTGAATTTTGGCTCTCGCGATTAGTTTGCTCTACGTTTTGCTGGACAATTTCTTTCATCTGAGCTTGCTTTTGTTGAGCTCCTTTACTGAGAGTGGCTTTATTGGCTTCACTGACAGCACTTTCTCTTTCTGCGAGTTCTGCGGTGTTCTCTTTGAGGCTGTAAGAATCTTGCGGTCTCTTCTCTAAAGCAGCGGATAGTTTTGTCCCTTCGCTTTCGGAGGTGTTGCCGTCCATTATGCTTTTAACTGCTTCTTTTAGGTCTGGAACTTTCAATTCTCCCAGGAATGAAGAGAGGGTTGACTCTATTTCACTGCTAAATTTTTCGACTTTATTTAACAAATTGTCCCAGATGCCTGAAATGCTGTCAGAGATGGTGGAAATGGTGGAGATGGTATCTGAAATTTCGCCTGTTATGCCGCTAATTGTGTTTTCTATACCTCCTATTTCTTTCTGGTTGCTCAAGAAGTTATTAGCTGATTGTTGGATTTCGTTGTCTATTTGTTGATTGGGAACTGTGAAGCTGGAGCGGTTGAAAGTGCTGCTGTTAGGATTGTTTAAGCTGGGAAGCTGTGTTGCAGTCGGATTGCTGTCAGAGGTTTGAGCTTTTGCTTCAACAGAATTTAGTATTAAGCTCAGCCAAATTGCAGGAATGCCGAGGGCAAGTTTAACAAGCAATTTCGGTGATTTCATCGGTTTTTCTCCGTCTAGCTAGCAATAAGGTCTTGAGGGGATTTGTGTCCATTGATATCAGTGACTGCATTCTTGCCAATATTGGTTAATGAACGTCCTTCTTTAACAGCTTGTACGTATTCAGAGGCAAATTGTTTGAGTGCTAGCAATTGCCCTTTTAACGTATTGGGATATTGAGCCATCACTCGCGCACGAGCCATCAATTCAGCTTGATTGTTAGCCACACTTGCTAATATCATTTCGCCTGGATAGTATCGGCTTTGCCAGAAACGACCTCCTTTTTCAATTAGCCAATTGGAATAAAGGTCGGCAGCTCTGGGAAGGAAAGCTTCTGTGGCATTTTGGCTAATAATTTCAGCCGGATATCCCAAATTTTTGATCCAAGAATTGGCTCCGTTTGATGTCAATCTTCCGGTAATTCGATACACCATGTTTTGCATAATCATAGTTCCCGCACTACAATCGCAAATACTGTCGATATCTTGGGATAGCAAGAGCACTGAAATGCCATTCTTTCTACCCACTGCACAGAGTTCGCCTACTACTTCAGCAAATCCGTCTTTCTTAAACAAAATCGAAAGTTCGTCTCCGATAAATAGGCTTTTAGGGTGAGAAAGTGCGTTGCGGATGCAAGCAGCGTGGGCGTTAATGGCCATTAAATACTGGTCTTGTTCGTTGCCCAGACCGCTAAGGGCAAAAAACTTAACAGCGGGTTCGGGTGAAAATGTACTCGGTCTGCCAATTGCTTTCCCTAAAGGTGACGCTAGTAAGGCGTTGCATTGAGTGATAATTTGGTTGATGGCAATGCGGTCGAAGTCGGTAAAGTTTTGCAGGTTTAGTTGCTCTTTTGTGCAGAATTTCAGGAGGTTTGTGAGGGTTGGCATTTCTTGCCAAGCGGTCGATTTCCAGCCTTTTTCAAATGCCGTATTGTAGCGCTCGATAATTTCTGGGTCTTCCAGAAATTTTTTCAGAGTTAGGAGCAAAATGGCATCGACTCGCTGCGCTAGTTTTGGGTCGCGGACTTTGCCCATGCTGATAATAGTCAGCGCTTTTCTGATAAACTCTTTCCATTGGTCTAGTCGGCGCGATCGCTCTTCTCTGTCAAAACGCCTCAAATCGGGTATTTCGAGTAGATTCGAGCTGCCAGAGGTGATGTCGTAGTACGCACCGTCGTCGCCTAACAGTTTCACTGCTGTCTCAAAGGTGCTGCCGCTTCCTGCTGAGATGTCCATACCGACTACTGGGATATTAGCGGCTATTGCATCGGCTGCAAATCGCCATCCCAAAACACTTTTACCGGAACCAGACTCGCCTGTTATGACAGCGCGGCTGGTTTGGTTGTGCATGAGGTCAACGTACACGGGTTTGCCGCCTTTGGTGATGAATTCAACTCCTTTTGAGTCGATGTCCCTTACAGCAGTTAAGGGCAAAATACCGGGGACAGTTTCGGTGTCTAAGGTGAGGCGGCGTTCGTTAATTAGCGAACTGCTGTGCAGCAGCCAGCTTACAGTAATGGGCAAAGTTTCTAGCCACAGTTGCCAAGCAATGTTGCGCTCTCTTAATACCTTGGCAGAGCCGAAGCTGTGGGACAGCATTTGGCAAGCGTGTGTTAGTTGCTCCGGTGTTGGTCGGTAGACTAAGAAGGTGACAGCAGGAGTTAAGAAGGGTTGCCAGCAGTGGGCTAAAAACTTGTCCCCCAGATGACGTAAAGTAATATTAGTCCTTTTGGGTGTACAAAATTTGCTAGAGTGAAGCAGCTTGTCATATAATCTAGTGGCAGTTTAGTGATAGTCAGCTACGAATGCTACTAACTCTTCTCATTTTATGAGTGCCTTAGCTGCAAAACTAACTAAAATCTCAGTAAAATTTCTAATTCGTTAATTATTTCATGTGTAAGCCCGCTTGCAATCCAGGTTCACGAGTTCGTTATAGATCCAATATAAAATTAGGTGATGAACAAGATCAACATTTTAATAATTCCTCAAGCCCTATCCCAGAAATACCTAAACTTCTTGGTGGACTTAAACAATCAAGAACTGATTTGAGGGTTGTTGAATTATTTGCAGGAGCTGGCGGAATGGGCTTAGGTTTTTTGATGGCTGGCAATCAAGATTATGGATTTAGAATAATTCAGGCGGCGGAAATAAATCCCATATATTTAAGCAGTTTAAAAAAAAATCACAAATATTTGATTCACAACTCATCTAATCAATTAGATACTTGTTGTCCTACAGACCTTGAGCCTATAGATTTAACAAAAAATGTAGGTCGGAGTACCGTGCAAGAAGCAGTAAAACAAGCAGGGGGAGTAGATATATTGATTGGAGGAACGCCATGTCAAGGTTTTTCTCAGTCTAATCGAGCTTCTTGGCATCCTGAAAATAGCTATAATAAACTTGTTGATATTTTTGTTCAATGTGCAGTAGAACTAGCTCCAAAGGTTATTCTTTTAGAGAATGTTCAGGGTATTCTTTGGACACCAAAAGCAAGTAAAGGTAAAAATAGAAAAGTAACGGTAGTTGACTATATTTCAAATAAATTGACTGAGGCTGGCTATATCCTATTTCCAACAGTGCTAGATGCTGCTTGGTATGGTGTGCCACAACACAGAAATAGATTTTTTTTGTTGGCATTACATAGAGATTTAGGATACAAAGCTGAGGATTTCAGTGAATGGGGGGCTTTTCCCATTCCTACTCACGGTTCACTAGGTAAATCTGCTTATGTAACGGTCGGGGATGCGATCGCAGACTTACCTGTAGTTGGCAATGGTGAAAACAGGGTAGTTCAGGAATATAATGAACCAACAGATGAGCAACTAGAATCAAATTTATTCTTGAGACAAATGCGTGAGATGTCGTTGAGAGGAGTGATAGAGGGTCACATTGTTTCAAAGCAGGCTGATTATGTTATTGATAGATATAGTCACATACCACAGGGTGGAAACTGGCAGAATATACGAGATATGATGGATAACTATGCTGACATTGAAAGAACCCACAGCAATATATACAGACGTTTAAGGCATAACGAACCTTCGATCACGATAGGTAATTACAGGAAGAGTATGATAGTTCACCCAGAGCAAAACAGAGGTTTATCATTACGAGAGGCGACTCGCTTACAATCACTTCCTGACTGGTTTACCTTTTGCGGTTCAACTGATGACTCCAAAACGGGAGGTATTATGCACAAGCAGCAACAGCTAGCTAATGCTGTCAGTTTTCTCCTGACATTAGCTATAGCTAAATATATTCTGGCACTCTAGGGCAAAGCTCGATTTTGCGTTTCCAACAATTATCATTTATAAACACAGGTGATTTATGGCTCAGATTAACAACCCCCTAGGTGAGAACATAAGAAATCTTCGGGAGTATTTACATGATGAAGAAAATATTTCTTATCAAGATTTTGATAATATCCTTCAAACTGCTAGTGAGATATTTGAGCGTTGTTTATCTCCCGGCGAACCGGGTGCAGTACAAGGATTAATCTATGGTCACATTCAGAGCGGTAAAACATCAGTTATTCTCACTACTATAGCTTTGGCAGCAGATAATGGATACACAAATTTTATTGTAATGACTTCTAATTTAAATGACATTTATGAACAGACACTCGACAGGGTTAAATCATCGTTAGATAGCTTTCAGGTTTGGGGGAAAAATGAGTTTAGCAATAACCAAGGTGATAATCATGGGATGCCTTTAGTCCTGGTATCATCTAAACATCCAGCCAGACTGGGTGATGTCTCCAACATAATTCAGCAACGGCACTGGCAAAATCTGTCTGTAATGATTATTGATGATGAGGCAGATCAGGCAAGCCTAGATACTAATATCAATCAGCAAGATAAACCTACGAGTGCAGTTAATCAAGCAATTGTTAATTTGAGAAGCCTTTTAACCTCTGTTGTTTATTTACAGACTACAGCTACACCCCAAGCTTTGCTACTACAGGATAGTCAAAGCGCATTTAAACCTGATTTTGTGGTAATAACTGAACCAGGAACAGGCTATGTTGGTGGTAACTACTTTTTCGGTAATGATGATTTTGACAACTCCGATCATATCCATATAGTACCTACCATTGACTTAACGAGGCTAAGAAATAGCCATCAAATTCCTGATACGGTAAAGGACTCTCTCATTATTTTCTTCTTAGGTGCAGCCGTTCTAAGGTTACAGGGAAGTAGAAAGAAGTACACATATCTACTCCACACTAGCTTTAGGCAGGAGGATCATACACAGGCAACACAGTTAGTTGAGCTGTACAAAAATGAGTTAACTAATCAATTAAGGATAGCAGTTACTAATTCAATCAATGCTATACCAAATCAGCTTAAGCTCAAATTAGAAAAGGTTTATACTGATTTAGGTAAAACTTTCGCTAACCTACCAGCATTTGATGAAGTTATCGCAGAAGTAAATAGAAGGATAGCATCAACAGAAGTTATCGAAATCAATGCAAACACTGGTCAAGGAATCAGTACACATCCATCACGCAAGCATACTCTTTATATTGGAGGTACAAAAATAGGACGGGGCGTTACTGTTAAGAATCTTCTTGTAACTTACTATGGGAGGGACGCTAATCAACCTCAAATGGATACAGTTTTGCAACACGCTCGAATGTATGGATATCGCCAAAATGAAATCCCTGCTATTCGTATTTACTTGCCACAACATTTAGCCAAAAGATTTTTTTATATTCATACGAGTGATAACTTAGTGCGCGAACAATGCCAAAGTACACACCAAGCTATTGAGTCAATACCGTTACCCAGTGGAGGTCTGAGACCTACTCGCCGGAATGTCTTAAATGAGAACACAGTTACTCTAGTTACTTATCAGGGCGGGCGGCTGTATTTCCCATTACTGCCAATTTCACATCCTGAGCAATTAGGTAATCAAACTCAAATATTAGATGATTACTTATCTGAGGCTAAGTACCCTCAATCTCAATATCCTTATCAAGTTACAATTGATGAAATCCTAGAAATTCTTAGTTATCAATTTGCAACACCTAACTCAGACGGAGCATGGAAAGATGAATTAATTCGACAATCTGTGTCTGCCTTGAGAGATTTAGCCAAAAAATATGAAAAAAAATATGAAAACACGGGAACATTAGTTATTGCCAACCGAAGTTCAAATTTAAAAAAAGCATCTAGTAGGAACTATGCTGAACTTGGTAGTGTTCTCCCAGGCGGTGTAGCAAATCCGCCTTATGGTGTTTCTCGCAACCATCCTGCTTTGCTGATGTTTCGGCTAAGAGGTGAGATCGATCCGTCTGGAGGGGGATGGCATGGCGTACCTTTCTGGGTTCCTGCAGTCAGATTTCCAGATGGCAATTATGCGTTTTCAGTAAATAACAGTTAAATTTCACTTAAGTTTTTAGAACTGCCATAAATCGCTACGGCAATTTGCCGCAATTTGGTATACTTGCGATCGCCATCACTATCGGTAGCTTTATTGTAGTCAACTTTCTCTCGCTTCTCAACAGCATCGTACTCATTCTCTTGATTAGCGTGCCTGGTTTCAGAGGCGATATTCGGCATTCGGGAAGCAGGCGTAATCACTAATTGATCGCCATCAAAATCGCATTGGTGATGCTGCATGGCTTGGTCAGAGCGAATGAAAACGCACCCTTTGTATTGCGTTAATGCGCGATGGCTTTTGTGGTCTACTGTGTAGCGGCGGATGTTATCTTTACTGACAATTGGGTATCGGGTAACGATGACTTCTGTGCCGTGTCGCAAGTGGGGGGCAACAATTGTACCGGGTTGGAGGCTTTCACAAGGTTGAGCCATTGCTGAACCGTGATGAATTGCTCCCTTAATTGCTAAGTCTTTCCACTTTTTAGCCAGTTGTTCTTGCATGAAATCGACGACTTTGGGAAAGTCGAGGAGTTGACCGAGTTTGTCGTTCCTCAAAATTGAAATTAGCCGGGATTCGTTGCGCTGGGCTTTTTCATCTGTTTCGTCTTCTAATCCGCTGCTGTCTTCGTGAAGGCTAGATTGAAAAGCAGCTTTTTTGTCGTGTTGCTCTACTAAGTATTTGGCAAGTTGCAGCCGGTTGTTTTGCAAGTCAGCTAGCTTTTGGGCTTCAACTTTAGTCGGTGTGGCGATGTCAGCCCCAATAGCTGCTTCGGAATACCAAATCGAAAATTGCCAGGAATTTTCGTATTCAGTTACTTTGGCGTTGCCTCGATTTCCTAGTATAGCTTTAGGAAATTCGTAGTCGCCACAGGGGATAAGTTCAGCTAATTGCTCTTTAGCAACTCCTTTGATAGAGGAGCGATCCATAATGATATCATAACCCAAGTCTGAAGTTAAATTAGCATCAGGCAACAGCGTTCCTTTGGCAAGAAAGCTAATTTCTGGAGTGTGGCAGTCTTCTTGTCCCCATTCCTGCATCCAGGCAAATCTGAATTGAAAAGGTCGGTTGTAATTCCCTCCTAATTGTTGGGCTAGTGCCGGTGAAATTTTACCGTGACAGTCTCCGGTTTGCCACTTATGAGCTTTCGCTTTTTCACTTTGGTCATCGCTTTGAGCATCAACAATTTTGACTCGCAACGTTTCGCCGTCAAGGGAGCTATCTAACAATTTGGCTCCTTGGTTGCAACTGCTAACTAGCAGTGAGCCGTAGCGACAGGCGTGGTCGGGTTGAGTTTTGAATACGCTCAACAGTTTGGTTGAGAGTTCAATGTCTGCAAAGTAAACATTTTTGCCTGAGCTGAAAGCAACTCTTCTGGTAATACCATCTCCGAAATCGATGTTTTTGAGAGGGTCGAAGTTGCTATCATTTGGGTCGGGTTTAACGATGCTTAGGGATGCTAATTCTTCAGGTTCAAAAAGCAGTTCAAGCAGGGAGTTACGCAGCACTTCTGATTCAGCTTGGTACCGCCCCTTTGCTCTACCGTCAGTCAAGGACATATCAAAGACTGGGATTTTTAGTCCTTCCCCAGCTACCCATTCTGTGGAGCGAGGTTCTGGGGTAAGTTTTCTTCTGCTCATTGATTAGCTCCTGAATCCTAGTTTTTACATTTTTAGGACTTACGCACAGTAATAGTCCAGATTTTGACAATGTTGTTCCTTCACAAATTCCTGCTACTGAGTGATATTCACCCCCTCCAATTGGAGGGGTTTAGAAGAAAGAAGTAGCGTGTTACAATCAGAATGACAATCCCAATGTGGAGAAAAAAAGTGAAAGTAGTTCGCACAACTACGGCTATGGAAAGCCAACGGGATTATTTCTCTGATAGCGATAGCGATGCACTTGCTCGCGTTGCTATCAGAGAAGGTGAAAACAGTCAGCAGTTTGGAGGTTTGAGTTTTGATGCTGACGGGGTTATTAAAGATAGAGTGTCAAAATTGTTCAACGTCACCGAAGAACAAGTGGAGAACCCTCAATACTGGATTGATTTGTAAGATATCCCGACCCCAATTAAGTTGCGCTCTTACAAAACAAGTGTTTTCTACTCTAATTCGGAAATTTTTAATTCGGAGGTGTCTAATTCGGAGAGCTTTAACAATTCAGGTGTCAGACCAAGGTATTCCTGACACCTAAAAAGATGGCTAACGCCGTTTTTTGGACTGCGTTTTATCCGAAGAACGACTCTCAAGCGTCTGGTTGGCTTGAAGAGAGTGTAAATTGTTACCGGGAAGCAAGCTGTAAACCACTTTGCGCTTGCGGAAAACCTTAGTACCATCTACAGGCATTCCCTTTTTCCAAGCGTCTGCAATCGCCTTTTTGTCGGCAGAAATTACGATTTTTGTTTCGACTCGGCGATAGGGTTCTGGCAGTTGAGATGGGTCAATCAAAACTTCACAGGTAGGCGGATTTTCCTTGACAGCAATGCGGCGGTGTTTGCCAATAATTTCGGAAGTTAACACGCCGCACTCGTTGAAGTAGAGAACGGTTTGATCTAACCGCTCTCTCCACCCCTGGAGTTTGTGGAGAGCTCTTGAATGCAGCTCTATCAAATACTGCATTCGCGCTGTAATTGCTGCAATTTCGGCATCAATTTGGTCAGCTAAGTCGGCATGGGCATCAACAGCGAGTTCCTGGGTTTCTTGGGTTTGCCAAAGGGATTGCAGCAGTTGATCAATTTCTTCTGAGCTTTCTGCTGACTCTAGTTGATGCCAAAGTTGAGCCGCAGTTATTGAACTTTGAGCAAGTGTTGCTGTGGCTAAATTCATGCTTAGTATCCTCCGTTGATGCAGGTGTGATAATAATCGCGGCGTTCTTCGAGTTGAGTAAGCGCAGCCATTGTTGCCTCGTCGGATTTAAGAGAGATTTGTTTGTCCTTTTGAATTTTGCTACCTGATTGAGAATGAGTTAAATTTTGTGAGTTTGATTGGGTAATTTTTGGCATACAATTCAAAAAACTTTCTTAAAAATAGCGCGACCGCGCTCTTAAAAAAAGGAGTATTTGAAAATATGAATTATCCTATAGTTTTTTACCCAAAACTGGTAAGGCAGTTCTGCCATCAATATCCTTTGCCAGAGGCAAGTTCTAGTTGTGCCACCTCATCCCAACTTCAAGAAACTCAACAATTCGAGCAACCTGTTGTTTTGCTGACTCCGCCTCAACCACCTGTGGTGTTACCTGTCAAGTTGCTGTGGTTAATTTGGGTGTTTTGGCTCTATGGTGCGATCGCACTTGGGCTGTTAGCTATTTCCTGGGGTTGGCTGTGGTGGGAAGTGCTGTTGGTAGTAGCTGCTTATTCCTGTTTAATTGCGGCTGCTTATAGTTATGTGTTTGGTTGCCGTCAAAAACTGCTATCCAGGTATAAACAGCAAGTTCTTGAGTACAACCAACAAAATATATTATCCCATCAACATTTATACTCGAATAAACAGCAAGAGTTTTCTAGTTTTAAGGTGGAAAAAGAAGGGTTGCAGACAGGTTTAAAAAGCGCCAAACTTGAGTGGGATTCCAGAAATCGATCGCTCAAGGATTTGATGTCACTTCGGGTTAGTCCTAATGGCACATCTCAAGCTCGGCAAGGAGTGAGTGAACAACTCTTTTTGCAATATTTGCAGCAATATTTCGAGGAAGTTGTCCAAGCAGCAGAGTTTAAAATTCCGTCATCTCAGAGGAGCTATTCAGCAGATTTTACTGTAATTCACACTCCATCTGGACTCGGAATTGATGTCGAGATTGATGAACCTTATGCTGGCAAATCTAAGAAGCCCACTCACTGCTGCGATGCTGACAGCGATATGCGCCGCAATCAATTATTCTTAGAGTGGAATTGGATTGTGGTTAGGTTTACTGAAAAGCAGGTGGTTCAGGCTCCTTTGAGCTGTTGCAAGTTCTTGGCGATTGCGATCGCCTTTGTAACGGGCGATCGCTCTTATTTAAAGCAACTGGAAACTGAACCCGATTTGCTGAGCGTCAAACCTTGGACAACTAGAGAGGCAAGGGCTATGGCTAAAAGCAACTATCGCCTTACTTATTTATCTGAATTTGGCGTCGGTTCTGCTTGCAATCGGGTTTCAAAGTTTTGATGCGAGCGCACGCAATATCCGAGTTATTGACTGCAATAAATGTTTATGATTAATACAAAGGAGATAAAATAGATATGCTGTCATTTGAATCGGGGTTCATTGAAACTCAACAGCTCAACCAAAGACTTCTGCAAACAATTCGTTTGTTTGGAGAGTACAAGGGAAAGCAGGAGTTATTCAAGCAACAAGCCCCGCAAGTTTTAAGCACTTTGCGCCAAGCTGCGGTTATTCAGAGCAGCGAATCTTCTAACCGCATTGAAGGCATTACTGTGCCACTAGAACGGATTAAGAAATTAGTAACAGAAAAAACAACGCCGCGCGATCGTTCAGAACAAGAAATTGCGGGTTATCGGGACGTGCTAACTACAATTCACCAGAAAACGAGCGAGAAGCCCCTGGCTTTAGACATGGGGAGGAAAGCGGCTGCGACTTCAGTCGCCTTGAATTAAAATCCATAGGAATAGCCATCTTTTTTGTGAATAGATTTGCAATATTTATGACTAATTCCTGCTACTCTTCCCGTCGTTGTGGCGATGTCGAACGAACCGGATGCGCGGCAAAGAATTCGTCCCACATAGGTGCCGACCTTCTTGCCTGCTGTGACGGTAGCGCTGACAATATCGCCAGTTTGAAAACCGAAATGGGTTTGCTTTCTCGACTTGTGACGAATTGGGAAGCCAAACTTATCTGTGCCGCACATTTGTCGAGTACCGTGTCCTGCTGCCTTAATTAGCAGCGGTTGAGAAGTCAGCACTTTTAATTCTTCGACTTTGCCTACACAAGCAGCATCTAACCAGTGAGTTTTAGCTAAATTTAATCGAGTGCGGTTGAACTTTGTTAGACCACCACTGCCTGTAGAAACAAGCAAGCCATTCATACGAAGTCGGTTAAATAACGCCCAGCGAGTTGAATTGACTGCCGCTGCGTCTTTTAAAGACCGTTTTGCTTGAGATAGAATTCGCTTCAAAATTTCTGGCTTTTTGGAGAGGAATTGCTCAATATCTTGAGTTCCCTTCCGAGTATTACAATTTTCGCAAGCAAGGCAAAGATTAGAAATACGATTAGATCCGCCTTTGGCTTTGGGATGAATGTGTTCGACTTGTAGCGGTGTATCCGTAACTCCACAATACGCGCACTTCCTATCCCATTTATTCAACAAGTATTCGCGGATTTCGTAACCACATAAAACGCCTTGCTGGTACTCCAGTCCACTAATTTCTGGATTTTCTAGTCGTTGTAAGTCGAATCGCACAAGTTCTTGAGCAATAGAACTAATGGGAGCCACTTTCATTAATCTAGTTACCCATGTCAGGATTGTTTCGACACGATGTTGCAAGCTTGGAGCCAGCCATCCTTTAGGGCAAGTTCTATTTAGAAATCTAGCCTTTCGATAACGAGTATGGCGATTTCTCCTGCCTCTACGCAGTGAACGGCGAGACTCCAAACAGGCTTTAATTGATTGACCTCGGTGAGTTAGTTCTGCACCAAAGATTACGTTTTCTCCTTCGACTAATGCAATGCCCGTGGTTTTGGAGCCAGGATCTATTTTAAGAGTGATGGGTTGTTGGGATACCGTTACCTCTACTTTGAGAATTAGCGTGAATGGATACCTTTTGAAAACAGCAGCTTTGCCAGTGGTTAGCAATTTACGAGCCATTCCTGGGCGGATTGGATTGAGCGGTCGTTTTTGGGTATCAAGTACAAAAACGAAATTAGACATAAAGTCCTCCATTGCTGGGTAAAGTTCGCTTCGAGAATGTTTTATGAGCTTGTTGTGTCAAAAGCACTGGTTTAACCCCGTTAAGCCTGTTTAACTTTTGGCGATAGAGCGGAAAACTAGCGTCGCATTCTCCGGTATCATGACTCAAAAAACGGAGGTCTAATCCTGTCTCTGGTAAGGTTCGAGCTTTCTTCTTGAACCGCTCGGAACGAGCCGGACTTCCCAAAAGCCCCCGCTTTTAAGCGTGGGGTTCCTTACACCAATTATAACCACATTCCTTTTAGTACAGGGGTTATTTTACAACTGCACCGCGACCTTTACCAATTTGCTGTTAATACAGGCGGGCGCTGGAAAACAGTGGATAATGAAATTAGCGCTACTTATCCTGATGGGACTAAGGTGGTGAGGTTTCGGCCTACTCCCGCTTATGTTACTCCCGCGGCAATGGAACGCCTGCAAGAACGGTTTAATCGTCTCTGGGAATCGGGCGAGATAGAACCTTTATTGTTGATTCCAACTTATATTTTAGATTTCTTGTGCATTCATCCATTTTTAGATGGAAACGGGCGGATGGCAAGGTTGCTCACTTTGCTGCTATACAAAGCCGGTTATGAGGTGGGGCGATTTATTAGTTTGGAACGGATTGTGGAGAGAACTAAGGAAAGCTATTATGATACGCTTTACCAATCTTCTCAAGGATGGCATGAAGAGCAGCACAACCTATTACCAGGCGTGGGAGTATTTCTTGGGAGTCATGCTGCTATCAGCTTATCGGGAGCTTGAACAGCGGGTGGGATATGTTACATCCGCAAAAGGAACTAAAACGGCGATCGTATTGGATGCAATTAACAATTTGCCTCAAGAATTCTCGATTAGGGAATTGCAGGAACGGTGTCCAACAGTGGGAATTGATTTGATTTGCCGTCTATTGCGCCGGGAAAGGGATACTGGGCGTTTGGAATGTTGGGGACGAGGGGTTGAGGCACATTGGCGAAAGCAATAGATACAGGAATTAGGCACAAGCAACTGGAGGTTGACTTGAAGTACAAAACCTAACACCCAGTTCTAACTATTTATGCAAGCTAATGAAAGCGGTGTAGACCGGGAAATTAGCTTCTTGGTAATGGAAAAAAGGTAATCGGTCAATCGGTCAATCGGTCAATTGTATCTGACAATGTTTGAAAACTCTTATATTTCCTCCTATTGGAATTGCATTTCCTACAAAAAAGCTGATTTGTCCTTTCAATTTTTGCACAGAGGGCAAAAACGTTTGTGGTTTTTTTGCCTTTTGATTCTCCTCTCAAAACTTTTGTCTGCAACCCAGCATTCTGCCAAGACAAAGTTTATTCCGCGTTCTCGGGCAGCGGCGCAAAATTTAGCACCTCTGCCTTTTTTATGTTTCCAAAGCCTTTCGTCCAAATATGAGTGTCCAGCCGACGTAGTGTTGCGCCGGACGACTCGAACATATCGGCTTGCTCTTAGTGCAGGAGATACACATATCCTGCCATGAAAGTTTGCCATTTTTGAATGTGGTTTTAATGTTTGCTATTGGCTGCCGGAGAAACAAACTTGTCTCTCCGGCATAATTGAATTACCAGTCGATTTTTAGCTCGCAGTTTTGATTGCTGCTACCATTGCTGCTACCATTGTTGGTGTCGTTGTTGCTACGGTTGCTGCTTTCGAGAGGGAATTGGAAGTTTAAGGCCAGCAGCTCTTGCTCGATAATTGACTTTCTGTCTAGGACTTTTTTGTCTCTCAAAAGTCGCAGAGCGTGGATTATTTTGTCGATTTTTTGATAGCTTGTTTGTTGAAAATTCAGTACAAGAGTTGTTTCCCTACCCATGATGTAGAGTTGGTTTTCTGTTTGGTGGACGCAGGTTAAATTATTGAAGTAATAGATGTTGGTCTGTGATAGTTCCATTTTTTATCTCCGATACTTTATTTTTTGGCGCGACAGCGCTCATTTTTTTTGTACTAATTTTTAGAAAAAAACGTATAAATAATTTATTTTTTTTAAGGTCGGCTCACAAAAAAAATGAGCAAGCGCCGTCTCAATTTACTTAGCAAACCAGTAAAATTATTTGATAAATTTATTCACAAAAGTGTAATAGTTAGTGGCAGCACTATCAGTAATTTAGGTCGAAATTTAAAAATTTGTTAATGAGCGTTTTTATTAAACACAATACTTGCTTTTTTAGGGAAGTCTAAGTCATTTAATTTAATGTTTTGGACGCGCTGTTTATAAGATGGGTTATTTTGTTGAATATCAAATAGCCAGTTACTAATTTTTAGTGCTGCTTTAGTGATGGTCTACGGTGGTTTTGTTTGTGTCACATATTTGGAGTATTTTGATCCATGAGTAGCAAAAATCAGGTGATTGTTTCGGGATTGTTAGGTTTAGGATTGATAGGTTTGGCGGGTGCAACTGCCTTGCCCTTCAACGACCGAATCGAGTTCAAAATTGGCAACAAAATCGAATCTCGCCCAGCTTGGTTAGTTCCCGCAAAAGCTGAATTCAAAGGGATTGAGCGCGGTGCAAGGTGGCATCAAAATCTTGCTGGCTCTGTTGGCAATTGGTGGCATGGTAACAGTGATGCTTATCGCTCGTAAAGAGGGGAAGAGCCAATCAGATAGCGAATCAAAGAGTATAAGAATAAGTCTTACGAGTTGGATTTTGCTGCTGCTGAATCTGCCTATTTAATGGCACAAACTCAGCAGCGGTACAAGAAGCTTAAAGAGGCGGGCGAGGTGGCGTTTGAGGGTGAAATCCAAACAGCTTATCTCGAATCTTTGGCTATCGATAGGAGCAACAACCCGCTTTGACGGGAACGGCGACGCTCGACACCACAACCAACCCCAGCGACAAAGTAGAGCAACAGGCAAACACCAAGGGCTATCGAACCAGAACAGGTAGATGGGTCCCTCATGCCTATCCTCACCAACTACCCCAGCGTGCTAATCTATGGCGCTCCCGGCAGTGGAAAAACTACCTTTGCCGAGCAAGAAGTCAAGCGCCGATTGGAGTGTGGGTATCAAGTTATCGTTTGTGACCCGCACGCGGCGTTTGGAGCGTAGCAGGGATGTGAGGTTGTCGGTGGCGGGATGAACTACGACGCGATCGTTCGCTCGAATGGTTTGCGTCAGAAGTTCGTCGCCGATACAAAATTATTGAGTCGCAACCTAACCCCAGCTTTCAACCTATGACTCTGGTATGTGACGAGTTCACAAACTGGGCGGGCCGATGCAGCGCGGCGGGTGAATTTTTTCAAAGCGCTCTGTCCAACATCAGGAAAGCCAAAATGTTCGGATTAATCCTGTCCCATACTAGGACAATGGCGGGTCTAGCAAATGCGGCGGGTATGGCAAAGCTGAGGCATGAAGCTCTGTGAGAAGTCGAGCTACTGGGTCAGCAATGCCCAAAAACGGGCGATGCCGTGCCGGGCGTGCTCAGCGGTGGTCAAGCTGCCGGGTCTGCCGCTAAACAAGAGATTTATCTTGCAGGTTCCAAGGCTATCCGACCCGAACAGCCACCAACCAACCCCAGCGGATAGTGCTTATTTAGACCCCATCGCCCGACTTCAAAATAGTGTTCCTCGCGCTCCGGCTTCCAGTTCCGACGAGCCATCGGGAACGTCACTTTTCAAAGGCATAAAATGAATAAACCAGAACTGTCGATAGCCCGCCTGGAAGCTTCCCTCGATGCCAAAATTTCGAGACATTTCGACACTTTAGACACTGACCCTGACGTGCTCAAACAACTTTTAGCTGACAAACGCTCTGAAAATACACGACGCGCCTATGAGAGGGATGTCAATGATTTTTTAAAAACTATGACGGGAAAGTCCGCCTGTCCTGATAACGTTTTGGAGTTTTTGCATCTTGAGGAACGTCAAGCGGTGTCGGTGGTGTTGAAGTACAAAGCTAAGCTGATCGACAAGGGACTCAAGGAAGCGACTGTTAATCGGCGGCTGGCGGCTGTTAAATCGTTGGTGGAAATGGGTCGCAAGCTCGGCGTGTGTCATTACAGTTTGGAGGATATCAAGGGGGAGAAAATTGTCGGCTACCGAGATACGACGGGCGTTGATACTAAGACTTTTGAGCGGATTTTGCAGCAGTGCGATCTGGCAACGAAAGCTGGGAAGCGGGACTATGCTTTGTTGCGCCTGCTGTGGGGTAATGCTTTGAGACGAAATGAGATCAGTCAGTTGAGTGTTTGTGACTTTGACGCGGCCGGTAAGAGTTTGCGAATTCTTGGTAAGGGACGCGGTACGCAAGCTGAGATGATCGATTTGGGTTCTGCGACTGTTCAGGCGATCGCCGATTGGTTAGAAGCAAGGGGAAGTTGCGCGCCCGATAGTCCGCTTTTTATAGCACTTGACTCCGCCCACAGCGGACACAGACTTAGTGGCGACGGTATCTGCAAGATGGTTGTCCGCCACAGCGAAAAAGCTGGTATTAAAAAGCAGATGTCGCCTCATCGCATCAGGCACAGCGCTATCACAGCGGCACTGGACGCAACAGACGGGGATGTGCGGAAAGTTCAGAAACTCAGCAGGCACAGGAATTTAAACACGCTCATGATATATGACGATAACCGGGGACGCGACCAGCAAGACGTTACCGAAATGCTTGACTCTATGTTTTGAATGTTTTTACGAGCTTGCTATAACAAACGTGCTGACAGCCCAGAGTACCAGCGTCTTACTTTCGTCCTGCTGGGAGTTGCTACTCCCTCTCAATTAATTCAAGACAAAAACCGTACACCCTTTAATATCGGTCAGGCGATTCAACTGAATGGCTTTCAATTGCATGAAGCCCAACCTTTACCATTGGTGACAAATTAAGACTTAATTGCATTTGTCAATCAGTAATATTACTCAAAAAAACTGCTTTTTTAGGAGTGGAAAATTCACGATTTGAGAGGGAGTAGGTATAAATATCACCCTCGGCACGATCGCACGATCGCCCAAATCTCAGTTTTATGCCCAAAATCCGAGTAAATGTTGAGCATAATTGCTGATTGACAAATGCTTTCTTAGCTTAACTTGTTACCAATGAACCTTTACTGCAAGGATTAGCCTCACAAGTGAGCCACCCTCAAAGTGTACTCAAAGAAGTGATAAACTGGACAGGTGGTCAGCCTTTTCTGACCCAAAAGCTCTGTAAACTCATCCGCAATTCTTCATCTCCTATTCCCACCAACGGTGAAGCTGAGTGGGTTGAGAAGTTGGTGCGAAAGCGGGTAATAGAGAATTGGGAATCCCAAGATGAGCCAGAGCATTTGAGGACTATTCGCGATTATCTTCTAAAGGAGAAATGGTATGCTGCTGAGTTATTAAGACTCTATCGACAAATTTTGCATCAAGGGGATGTTGTCGCCGTTGAGAGTCCAGAACAAAGGGAATTGCTTATGTCCGGGTTAGTGGTTAAGTGGGAGGGTTCTCTCCGAGTCAGTAACCGTGTTTATGAATTGGTCTTCGACGAGTGTTGGGTGAAGAAGATGTTGGTTTGTTTGTCAAAAATGTGATAAAGGAGTTATGCCGAATTCAGATTTTTGAACCCACATTCCGCACCCACACTTAGATGCCAGTTCATTTTGACAACTGCCATACAGCCTTAACTTGTTACCAATGACCACTGGCATCTGTGATGTCGGTTTTATAGGCTTTTCGGGTCGTCAGTGAGGTTTAACGCTAACACATAATATGAACACAAGAATGGAAACTAACTCAAGAAAAAACTTTGAATTGGGATTGGACAACATAGTAAATCCAATACAACGTGTAGACATATCAACCTTAACACCAGGAACATTTTTTGAACAATTCCAAAAAATCGGTACCCCAGTTATCATTACTGGATTACTTAAACAACTCGACTGGAATCTAGACTATCTCAGTGAAAAATTAGGTAATCAGAAGTTTCTATTAAATTTTTACGGACAAGAAAGATACAAACAGGACAAACGCCAATGGACAAACATAGGTAGTGGAGTTGAAACGCAAAGTATGCTCTTCACTGAATATGCAGATATGTTGCGTAATCATCAAGCTCATGAAAAAGATGTTTACTTGGCAAGATGTTCTCTCCAAAACACGACCCTAGCTAATACGGATTGTCTAACAAATATTGGAGAGCAGCTTGGTTTAAATAAACCCGTTAGCGATCTCAACATTTGGGTTGGACCAGGAGGTCATGTAGAATGTTTGCATTATGATACGAACGATGGAACACTCATGCAACTTCATGGGTCTAAAAAAGTCGTACTTTTTCCACCTTCTCAAACAAACAATCTTTATCCATTTCCATTTTATATCCATTTGCGATCTGGTATGAAGTTGCGTTCTTGGTTTAGTCAGGTATATCCAGAGCGCCCAGATTTTAAGGCTTTTCCTAAATTAAACCAGGCACTTCAGCATAAATGTGAATTGATACTGAATCCGGGTGAAATTCTTTATATTCCGGCAGGATGGTGGCATGAAGTCACGGCATTGGGGGATGAGATGGTGTGTTCAGTCAATCGATTTTGGAGCATATCTCCTATATCACGAATTTTATTTTCTTGGAGCATATGGCGTGTAAACTTGGGACTTCTATGTGCTTTACCCCATACTTTATTAAGTTTGGTGAGCGCACTATTTAGTAGAGAAAGAAAGCAAAAAATCGCCAAGATTTTAAAAATGTTCTAACCCACATTCCGCAGGTACGATCGCAAAATCCGGTATTTTAAAAGGATGGGAAATTTTAGAGCATCAGATATCAGAGTACAGGATATTGACCACTGTGGAATTATTGCAGGGATCTGCGATGAGATGGAATTAGTCGAACAGATCGATCGACCCCACATTCCGCACCCTGAACTGTCACACTAGGAATTTTCGGAGTTTGGCGAAATTGAACTGGCGATCGCTAGTCCAATTTCCCACTTGTGTGTATAAAAAGTGACCATTTTGGTTCACAAAATTCCGCAAAAACCGATTGTGACAGTGGAGGGTGCGGAAAGTGGGTTTCAGGTGAAGCTAGCTGCCAGAAAGAAGATGCGTCTAGTGAGCCAATAATCTCTTTCTCCAAAACGACAAATTCCTTGTATACGTTGGCAGCCGAGACTACTGTTATTTCTTCTCCTTTCTTGAGAGCCGAATAGATTTCGTACAGTTCGTTGAGAAATTTAAGATTGCCCCAACCATCTGTAACTGCATGATAAATTGACATCAAGAATTCAAATTTATTCTCGGCTTTCTGAAAAATCCTGAGTAGAGCATATCCAGATAAATGCACAGGGAGTAGCTCACGAAATATTATAGAGCTTTTGTTGGATTATACTGTTCCTACCCGGACACGGCTTCAGCCGACAACTATGGGTTCACTGGCATTTTGCTATTATATTAACAATTTTCCTATTTCTGAAAGACACTGCTTGAGAATATCGATGAATTTTTCTGGCTGTAGATGTTTACTCGTTAGAGTAAAGGCAATGTTGTTGCGATCAATTACATAGCCGATTCCATAGTCGCGACATGGAGTGGAGCAGAGTATCTCTACACCCATTTTATTACTTAGAGTAGAAGCGGAGAAGCTTGGGTCTAAGATAACCTTTTCAAAGGTTTTATCTTGAAAAATATCGGGAACACCGCTACCTTTATGGCGAGCTAAGCTATAGAGTGCATAAAGGTGCATGACCACTCCCTGCCCTTTTTTAGCGTCAAACACTCGCGAGAAACGAGCGTTAACAGCATGTTTTAGGGTCTCATATCGCACTTCGTCTGAAGCTCCCTCAGTAAAAGCTTGAATTAGTTCTACAGATTCGGGTGTAACTACCAATGGATAGTCGCACCGACCGTACCGGAAGCCTCTAGTGTGTGCAGCTTGGCAAGCGCCAGCAGGAATCTTATTATGCAGGCGAGCGTAAGCAATCTGTAGCGACAGGAGAAACACAGCATCAGCACTTAAACCATGTTGCTGCTGGATAAAGTCTGACCCGAATTCGTTGAAAATTCCTATCCCCATCTGAATTTGTTCGCTCAGACGCTCTGAATCTGTTAATGCCTGCTCTACTTCTTCTAGGAGTATTTGGTCTAACTTCCACCACAGTCGCTGTGGGGGTTCGAGTTCGACTGAACTGGACGATGTTAAAGATTTTTCAACGGGTTCAAGCTCCCGGTTGACCTCGTTTATCAACCGCGCTACCGGATAGCCATCGACATTACTGTGTTCAATTGCTACAGCGAACTGACCCTCAGAGTTGAAAACGAGCCGGATAGGTTTATCGAACCAGCGGTTTCGCCCACCATCTCCTGTGAAGGCAGTTCTTGCTAGGGTTTCCAAATCCGGAGGTGTTATTTCGTCTAAACAGACAACAAACAGGGCGCTATCCAATAGTTCTAGAGAGTGAGCGTTCTGGGCATCTAGGTTCGTGAGGTAGGAGCGAACTGTTGCCCACCGAGCTCTGTTGAGAGCTGTCAGCACTCCCACAGGAGGTTCGCCTTTATGAGTATTTTCCAGAATCCAATCAATTTGCTGTGCTAGAGCTTCTACAGTTGGCAACTTATCCCCTGGGAGCAAGTTTAAGGCGTAAAACGTATCCCGTCGGATGACCACAATATGCTCAGAATTTTTCGCCCTTTGAAAGCTGTCGCAACTGATTCCAGGAATTCGCGCAGTGCCAAACAAATTGTCATACTGAGCCATACAAAGGGGAGGTTTGGCTCCTCGAAAGACGTCCCGATCTGGCTCTAGTTCCCGATATTTGATTTTCAGGTGGAATTGGAGGGTATTAAAAATTATGATGGCGACAATGCGGGTGAACGAATATTTCGAGGTTGTCAAGACGGGCGACGCCACCGCTGCAGTTCTTCTATTTAGTTGTGAGAACCGCTCTTCTAAATATATTTCCTCGTTAAATTGTTGTAAATAGTTAGCATTAGTTGAGCGGTCAATCATCTCCAATTGCTTCTGTAGTTCGACTCCGCTCCCTTGTTGAAATTCCCTTACGGCTGCTAAAGTTTGCTCTAATTGTGTTTCACTCAACAGTGGTGTCACCATCTCGATATAACGATCGCAGGTGTCTGAGAGTTTTGGCAACGGCAGTTTGGGAAGATACTCTTGGAATTGATACATCTACTTACATTTATAGTTAGTGACTGAGTGAGCTTGATTGACTTATTGGCTAGGGACTCGCACAACAGTTGTTTGGCAATAGCTTGCCTGTCTGGACTAAGCAGTATACCCGTAAAAACAGAAATAACAGGTTTTTTATTTTCTCCCTCTACATAACTGTACGACTCATATTAAACATTTCAATGTAATTCTGAATCATTGAACGAATCTCTTGGCCGCTGAAATACATTTTATCATATTCCACACTTAGGTTTACATTTCCTGATGATGGCTCCATTGACACGGCATAATTTAAAGGAAAGTTGAACTTGTCATGGAATTTTCTAGCCTTCACCTTCAAGCCAGTGTCAGCCTTGATATTTTTGGCATTATGGAAATTCACGAAATTAAACGTAGCGAAAAATAACTCGGGTTTTTGTTGACCTGCCAAAATTTCCAGAAGTGGATACCTAACATAGGACTCGATATCAATTAGAGATTGCTGGACATTTTTAATTTGTACGCCTTTATCTTCTTGAGTTGGTTGACAAAACGGAACAATATTCCAGAACAAGCCCAAAGCTCCAAACGGGTCAGATAATCTTTCTGTCCTACCATTTGAGACAACTCCTACACAAACCCTGTTTGATTTCATCACAGTACCAATGAGGTCAAGGTAGGTACTCAAGAAAAGTGCTTTTGGTGAAACTCTCAATTTTCGACACAACTCACGTAAATCAGCAATGATTTCCTCTTCAAACTTGTATTTTTCAGTAACAGCTTCCACTTGCTCCACTGAAGTGGTTAATGGTTTCAAGGGTTTATATGTATGGTCTTTCAGGTGAAGCTTCCAGAAATCCGCTGCATCTTGTGAGCTAAGAATCTCTTTCTCCAAAGCGACAAATTCTTTGTATACGTTGGCAGCCGGGACTACTGTTATTTCTTCTCCTTTCTTGAGAGTTGAATAGATTTCGTACAGTTCGTTGAGAAATTTTAGATTGCCCCAACCATCAGTAATTGCATGATGAATTGACATTAAGAATTCAAATTTATTCTCGGCTTTCTGAAAAATCCTGAAACGAAAAAGTGGTTCATTGGGATTTTCAATGTCAAACAAGTTATGCCTGTCTTGCTTCATCACTGCATCAATATAATTTGACTGCTCTTCCGATTTGATGTGGCTGATGTCTTGTTCATTGATGAAAAATCTCAGTTTCTTTTTGACCACCTGAACCGTTGGTTTACCGTTAGAAGTGATAAATACGGTTCTCAAAGCCGAATGTTTTTGCACGAGAATTAAGAGAGCCTTCTTAAAAGCATTCAAATCGAGGCTTTCATCGTATATATCGTAGGAAAGCTGACAATGGTAAACCCCCATTTTTTGAGGGTCATTCACGTAATGATGCAGCATAAATTCTTGCATTTTGGCAATCGGATATGCCGATTCTGTATCGTCAGGAAGTAACTCAGAGATTCCTGGAGAAAGTTCTAATAAATGTAGGGGAAGAGGAACGTTATTGTCCTGACGCCGGTCATTGTTTATTGGTTGATGAACTTCGCGATGAATCGTCTGATTTTCAAATACATCAAGTGTATAGTTCCTTGCATCAGCAGATAAACAATGAGCGATTAACGTTCGCAACCTTGCTGCAAAATCTCGGGCTAGACTTTCTATTGTCCCCGAGGAGTGAAAGTTTTCGCTGTACGTCCATTCCAGTTGTAACTGGTTCTCTACTACGAGTCCGTTAATCTCTAGCAGATGACTGCGGTGTCCTAGCTGGCTGTGTTCAGAACCAACTGATTCCGGGGCTAATTTAATGAAAGAATCGGATTGCATTCCCCAATTGAATTGCCCCAGGTAGTTGAAACTTACTTCAGCTTGTGGTAATGAAGAGAGTTGAGACGTAATTTCAGCATCCCCGCTCAAATAGCGCAGCAAACCGCAGCCGATGCCTCGGTTGGGTACGGCACGAAGTTGTTCTTTGATAGACTCGATCGCATCTGGTAAATTTTCTGTTGCTTTTAGTTCTAAAAGCACTGGGAAGATAGTGGTAAACCAACCGACTGTGCGGGATAAGTCTACATCGGGTAAGATTTCTTCTCGTCCGTGACCTTCTAAGTCAATTATTACTGATTCTGACCCGCTCCAAGTCGCTAAGACCTGCACTAAAGCTGTTAGCAATATGTCGTTGATTTGGGTACGGTAGGCTTTATGAATTTCTTGAAGTAGGGCGCGAGTTTCGTCAGAGGTAAGGGATACTTTTACACTACGGGCTGAGGCTTTTGTGTTAGCTCCCCCCCTAGAGTCTACTGGAAGATGAGTGATTTTTGAGGTGGAAATGTTTGACCAATACGTTAATTCTTTTTTAGCGGCTGGCGAGAAGGCGTATTCGGTGAGTTTTTCTGCCCAGTGTTTGAAAGAGGTGGTTTTTGGAGGAAGTTGAATGGCTTTACCTGATTCGAGTTGTTGGTAAGCTGTTTGTAAATCTTCAAGTAAAATTCGCCAGGAAACTCCATCGACAGCTAAGTGGTGGATGACTAGCAACAAGCGAGAAGGTTTTTGAGTTCCTAGATGGAAAAGTGCAACTCGCAGGAGTGGGCCAGAGTTGAGGTTTAAGGTGGCTTGCAGTTGGGAAGATGTAGATTCAATTGTTTGGGAGAGTGCTTCTTCTTGTAATGTGGATAAATCTATGAGGGAAAAAGGTACAGTCTCATCGGGTAGGGCGTTAAATTGCTGCCAACAAGCTTCTGATTGATTAAAGCGCAAGCGTAGGGCGTCGTGATGGACTATTAATTGTTGCAAAGCTTGCTGTAGCAGGTCGGGGTTGAGAGTTGGTGGAACTTCTAGTAGAAAGGCTTGGTTGAAGTGGTGAGGATTGGGGAGATTTTGTGCTTTGAACCAGTGCTGGATGGGTGTGAGTGGTAATGGCCCTGCTACTAAACCTTGTTCGGCTTTGCTAGTTTCTGTTGTTGTTGCAACGGCGGCTAAGTCGGCAATTGTTTGATGTTGGAAGATTTGTTTGACAGTAAGGTGAAGACCTGCACTATTCGCTTTAGAAATAATCTGAATGCTGAGAATAGAATCTCCGCCTACTTCAAAGAAGTTGTCGTGGATGCTAATAAACTCTCGATGGAAAACCTCGCGCCAGATTTGGGCTAGTGTTTCTTCAGATATTGTGCGAGGTGCTACCCGATCTACTTGTAATTCCTGACGTGCTGTATCGGGTGTTGGTAGTGCTTTTCGGTCTACTTTGCCGTTGGGGGTTAGTGGCAGGGCATCCAAGTGAACGAACGCTCCTGGTATCATGTAATCGGGTAGTTTCTCTTTGAGAAAAACGCGCAGGTCGCTGCTAGCGATCACCGAGTCGTGGTTAGGGACAATGTAAGCTACCAGATATTTGCGGTCTGGAACATCTTCTCGCGCCATAACCACAGTTTCTCGCACGCCAGGGTACTGCGCGATCGCTGCCTCAATTTCGCCTAATTCGATGCGGAAGCCGCGAATCTTGACCTGGTTGTCAAGGCGACCTAGAAACTCAATGTTGCCGTCCGGGAGGTAACGAGCCTTATCGCCAGTTTTATACAGGCGTGACCCAGGTTCATTGCTATATGGGTTGGGAATGAATTTGTCTAGAGTTAACTCTGGCTGGTTAAGGTATCCACGGGCAACACCAGCACCGCCAATATGCACTTCTCCTGGAACACCGATAGGTACTGATTGGAGATGGCGGTCTAAAATATAGATTGACGTGTTGGCTATGGGACGACCAATTGGTACTATTTGTTGATTCAGCCCACGTTTGCAAGTCCAATATGCGGCATCAATGCAAGTTTCTGTAGGACCATAAAGATTATGCAATTCTGCATTGAGATGGGCTTTGAAGCGTTCTTGCAATTCGACAGTTAAAGGTTCTCCACCACAAAATACATTTTTCAGAGATTGGCGGATGCCAATTTGATCATTTTCCAAAAGCATTCGCAACAAGGTAGGCACAAGTTGTAAAGTCGTAATTTTTTGCTCGACTATTGTTTGAATCAGATAATCGCTGTCTCGATGTCCTCCCGGTCGAGTCATGACCAATTGCGCTCCAACTAACAAGGGTGCGTAAAATTCCCAAACTGAAGCATCAAAGCTAAAGGGAGTTTTTTGCAGCACTTTATCTGTTTCGCTTAAAGGGAAGTCTGTTTGCATCCAGAGCATATGATTACAAATTGCTCGGTGCGGTATCATCACTCCTTTTGGTTTGCCTGTAGAGCCAGATGTATAAATTACATAAGCCAAGTTATTAGCAGTGGCACCACTAACAGGAGCGACTGTACTCTCAGCGCCAATTGACTGCCAGTCTGAGTCTAAACAAATCACTTGTGCCCAGTGAGACGGTAATTCCTCAACTAACCGCTCTTGGGTTAATAACACCGAGGGTTGAGCATCTTCTATCATCAACGACAGGCGCTCGAAGGGATACGCTGGGTCAAGCGGCACGTAAGCCCCACCCGCTTTGAGGATGCCAAGCAATCCCACCATCATCTCTAGGGAGCGCTCTACACAAATCCCCACTAAAACTTCTGGTTCCACACCGAGAGTTTTCAAGTAATGTGCTATTCTGTTCGCCCGTTGGTTAAGCTCTCGGTAGGTCAATTGTTCCTCTTCAAAGACTACCGCAATAGCATCGGGCGATCGCTCCACCTGTTCCTCAAACAACTGATGGATACACTTATCTTGAAGGTACTCTTGTTTGGTGTTGTTCCACTCTACTAATAACTGATGACTCTCTGCTGGTGTGAGCAGCGGTAAATCCTTCAATTTCTGCGACTCAGTAGCGACCATTCCCTCTAACAAAGTCAGTAAATGACCCCCCATCCTGGCAATCGTGTCCGCATCGAAGCGCTCATAATCGTAGCTAATTTGTATCGACAATTCCCGCTCGATCGTCACTGCCAATGTCAAGGGATAATTTGTGCGTTCAATGGCTTGCAGATTATCAATTTGTAAGCCGTCAGGAGGCGACAATAAAGAATCACCTAGCGGGTAGTTCTCAAACACTACAATACTTTCAAACAAAGAGCTTCCCCCAGGTACTTCACTTGTGCGCTGAATCTCAGAGAGTGCACTGTATGAATACTGGTCCCGCTCCACCTGCTGCTGTTGCAACTGCATCAGCCAAGGCAACAGTTCGCTTTCACTCTCCACTTGCACCCGTACTGGTAAGGTATTAATGAACAGCCCCACCATAGATTCCACACCGGATAAAGCGGGAGGACGACCGCTGACTGTTACCCCAAATACCACGTCTTGTTCACCACTGTATCGCGACAGTAGCAGCGCCCACGCTCCCTGTACAAAAGTGGAAACAGTTATACGATGTTTCTGTGCTAATGATTTGAGGGTAGCGGTTGTTGTTGCCGATAACTGTAGGTGATGCTCAAGGTATGTCTTTTTTTGTTGGGAATTAGGCGCAATAGTTCGGTCTACTACTAGGGGAGTGGGGGCAGTAAAACCAGAAAGGGCATCTTGCCAATAAGCGATTGCAATACTCTTATCTTGCTGCTGCAACCAAGCAATATAGTCAGAGTAAGGACGGGTAGCAGATAAATGTAAATCAAATCCTTTTTTGCTGGCTTCGTAAAATGCCAAAACTTCTTTAAAGATAATGGGTGTACACCAGCCATCCATCAGCAGGTGATGAAAACTCCAAACAAATTTGTAAGTCTCAGACGTTAGCTTAATTAAGGCACATCGCATCAGCGGTGCTTTGTCAAATTCAAAGCTTTTATTTGTATCGGCTTGCAAGAAGACTTCTAGCTGATGTTCCTGTTCGATGGGAGATAGCTCACGCCAGTCTAAGTTAGTCCAAGGCAAATTTACCGATTTACGCACCACTTGAAGTGGCTTTTTGCGGTTCTTCCAAACAACAGAGGTACGCAAAACCGGATGCCGCTCTACCACTTGACGCCAAGCCAGCTCAAAAGCTGAAATATCTAGATTCCCGTGTACAGTAAAGCTAAACTGCTCGAAGTAAACCCCGGATTCTGGTTCGTAAAGGCTATGGAAGAGCATCCCCTCTTGCATTGGAGAAAGGGGGTAGATGGATTCAATATTTTTGCTTTTGTTTGGTTGGTCAGCGAATACCATTGCTTTAATTTCAAGAAACTTTGCTGTGGTGGATTAATTAACTCAATCGATTTCACTGAGCAGCTCATCAAGCTCTTGTTGACCCAAGTCAGCCAACGGAAAATCTGTTGGCGTATATCCTCCTGAATCAGGAGACTGACAGTGGGCAATCAGCGCTTTCAGCGCCGAGTTATACTCGGTAGCCAGACGTTCGATAGTTGAGCGTCGATGAATGTTCTCGCTGTAAATCCAAATCATTTGCAGCTTGCCTTCGACCACTTGCCCGATCGCATCTAGTAGATGGCTACGATGAGCTAAAGGACTATAAACCCGTCCTGGGTTTTCTTGTGCAAACCCAAGGGATATAGGTTCTGCCCGAACTTGGTCGAATTGTCCCAGGTAGTTGAAACATAAGGAAGGTGTGGTGAGTCCACACAGTTGCTTGCCAATATCTGCATTTTGATTCAGATATCGCAGGATACCATAACCAATACCCCGATTAGGAATACGCCGCAGTTGCTCTTTAATCGACTTGAGGGCAACTCCAGGGGAGTCGGCTTCCCCAAGTTGCAATAAAACAGGGAATATAGTGGTAAACCACCCGACAGTACGCGATAGGTCTACATCATCAAACAGTTCTTCCCGTCCGTGACCTTCTAGTGCAATCAACAGATTATCAGAACCTGTCCACCGTGCAAAAGTCTGTACCAATGCAGTCAGCAGCACATCATTAATTTGAGTATTATAAACTGACGGCACTTCCTGCAACAAAGTCCGAGTTTCTTCTGCACTAAGAAAAACTGATATTTCGGCAGTGCTGCCTTCTGTATTGGCTTCAATTCCGTCGGGAAAGTCTACGGGAAGAGGGGTAGTATCGGTTGAAGACTGAGCTTGCCAGTAGTCAAGCTCTAGCTCTAGGACAGGCTCTAGCCCATAATCTCGCTGTTTGATAGCCCAATCTTTGAAGGAAGTGGTTTTGGGCGGCAGTTGAATGGCTTCTTGCCGCGACAATTGTTTGTAAGCCGTAGCGATATCTTCTAACAAAATTCGCCACGAAACTCCGTCCACCACTAGGTGATGAATAATTAATAGCAACCGACTGGGGCGATCGCTACCCAAATTAAAAAGTACCACACGTAGCAGTGATCCAGATGCGAGGTTCAACGTCGTTTGCAATTCCGCTGCTCTTTGCTCTACAGCAGCTTTGTGTTCTTCCACCTCAAGCGTTGACAAATCCATAACCTGAAAAGGGGCTGGCTCGCAGATGTCAGTATTCCTCTGCTGCCATCCCGATTCATCTAGCACAAACCGCATCCGCAAGACATCGTGATGTACCATTAACTCTTTGAGAGCAATCGACAATAACTCTGGTTTTAAGTCTGGTGGCACTACAAGCAGCATTGATTGGTTGAAGTGGTGAGGTTCGCTCCAATTTTGGTCGAAGAACCAATGCTGAATTGGGGTGAGAGGAACAACTCCGGTAACTAAACCTTGTTCAACTTTTATGGATGAAGTCGTACTTGCTACCGCCGCTAAAGAGGCAATAGTTTGGTTTTGAAAGAGTTGTTTGGTGGTGATTTGTAGACCCGCTTGATTGGCACGGGCGATGATTTGAAGGCTAATAATGGAATCGCCACCTAATTCAAAGAAGTTGTCGTGAACGCCGACAATTTCTAGTCCTAAGACATCCTTCCAAACGCCTGCTAGAATCTCTTCATTTGAAGTACGAGGGAAAACCAAGCTATCTGAATCATTGCTCAAAGAAGGTGCTGGCAGGGCGCGGCGGTCTACCTTCCCATTAGGGGTAAGCGGCAGCGCATCTAAAATTACAAAAATTCCCGGCACCATGTAGTCGGGTAGCTTCTGTTTGAGGAAGTCCCGCAATTGATTCTTGATTTCAGATTGTGAGCGAGCGACCACATAAGCGACTAAGCGCTTGTTACCCCGATTATCTTCAGCATCGATAACTACAGCTTCTCTCACCTCTGGGTGTGCGGTGAGTACGGTTTCGATTTCCCCTAATTCGATGCGGAAGCCGCGAATCTTCACCTGATTGTCAAGGCGTCCCTTGAACTCAATGTTGCCGTCCGGTAAGTAGCGTGTCTTGTCGCCAGTTTTGTAGAGGCGTAACCCCGGCTCATTGCTAAACGGGTTGGGAATGAATTTAGACTCGGTTAAATCCGGACGGTTTAGGTAGCCTCGGGCGACGCCAGCACCACCGATGTACAGTTCACCCAACACGCCAATAGGGACAGGTTGGAAAAATGGATCTAGGATATAAAGTTGGGTATTTGCGATCGGGCGACCAATTGGAATCCCACCAGATAGCTGAGTTTGAGCGTCAACCTCATAAACACAGCATCCAACAACGGTTTCAGTTGGTCCGTACTCGTTTATTAGTTTGGTTGAAGGTGCTGATTCTCGCCAAAATGAAACGCTCTTTCCTGATAAGGCTTCGCCGCCAATAATAAATGCTTTTGTTTGATTGTCGGCTGACCAATTAGGTATTAAGAAGCTGAGTAAATCTAAATGAGCTGGGGTAATTTTGACAAGGCTGAACTGACTTTGAGAACACAAAATAGCGCCCAAAGCTTCTATTTCTTGCTTTTCTGGGAGGAGGACTACTTTTTTTCCTACTAATAAGGGAGAGAATAAGCTGGTAATAGTTGCATCAAAGCCAATCGAAGAGTGGACAGGAGATCCAGATCCATCTGCTACTGCATACGCTTCTGTACACCAGGTCAGATAATTGACGAGTCCTTGGTGGATGATGAGTGTCCCCTTCGGCTGACCAGTAGACCCAGAGGTGTAGATGATATAAGCCAAGTTCTCGGGCCCAACGGAGCTGACCGGATTTTCCTCACCAGAGTGAGAAATTATTCCCCAGTCTGTATCTAAACAGACTACACGCGCTTTATTCTCAGGTAGCCTTAGCATCAACTTTGATTGAGTCAACATTACTGGCACAGAGGAATCTGACAGCATGAAGGACAAGCGCTCTTGGGGGAGTTGCGGGTCTAAGGGTACATAAGCCCCACCTGCCTTGAGGATGCCAAGCAATCCCACCATCATCTCTAGGGAGCGCTCTACACAAATCCCCACTAAAACTTCTGGTTCCACACCGAGAGTTTTCAAGTAATGTGCTATTCTGTTCGCCCGTTGGTTAAGCTCTCGGTAGGTCAATTGTTCCTCTTCAAAGACTACCGCAATAGCATCGGGCGATCGCTCCACCTGTTCCTCAAATAACTGGTGGATACACTTATCAGAGGGATAATCTTTTGTGGTGTTGTTCCATTCCACTAGCAACTGGTATCGCTCTGCTTCAGAGAGCAGGGGCAAAGAGGAAATTTTCTGTTGAGGATTAGTTACGATTCCCTCCAGTAACGTCTGGAAATGTCGGGCCATGCGAGCGATCGTGGCAGCATCAAACAAGTCAGTATTGTATTCCCATGTCCCGATTAGTCCAGAGGGAGTGTTCTCTAAAGATAAAGTTAAATCAAACTTCGCCGTGGTTGTTTCTAAGCCTAATGGACTTACGGTTAGGCCATCCATCTGTGTCTGGGGCATCGGCACATCAAGCACCAACATCACCTGCACCAGTGGTGTGTAGCTTAAGTCACGTTCTAGCTTTAATTCCTCTACTAGCTTCTCAAACGGTAGGTCTTGATGGGCATAAGCCAAAAGCGTTACGTCCCGGACTCTAGAGAGTAAATCCTCAAAACTCGGATTGCCGGACAAACAAGTGCGTAGCACTAAGGTATTGACAAAAAATCCAATCAATGAATCAATTTCGGAGCGTGAGCGGTTAGCGTGCGGCGTGCCTACGCAGATATCCGTCTGTCCTGTATAACGGTAAAGTAATGTTTGAAATGCTGCCAACAGCGTCATGAACAGGGTGACACCTTCGCGCTGACTTAAACTCACTAGCGCTCTTGATAGCTCTTTTGAGAGTGCAAATCTTTGATGCGCTCCCCGGAAGCTTTGAATTGAAGGTCGCACTCGATCCGTTGGCAGTTCCAATAAAGCTGGCGCACCCTCAAGTTGTTGGTTGCAATAAGCTAGTTGAGACGAAAGTACCTCTTTGGTTAACCACTGCCGCTGCCAAACCGCAAAGTCTTTGTACTGAATCGATAGCTCTGGTAGCTCTGGGGATAAATCATTGCAGAAGGCTGAGTAAATAGTTGCCAACTCTCGTAAAATTATGCCCCATGACCAACCATCGAATACAATGTGGTGTATTGTTAGCAGCAATACGTGTTCTATCTCTGTGAGTTTAAGCAAAGTAACTCGGATTAAAGGAACACTTGCGAGGTCAAAGGGTCGCTGAGCTTCTGCCGTTGCGAATCGTTGGACAGAGATTTCTCTTTCACTCTCAGGTAGATATTGGAAATCTACTAATGGCACGCTCAAGGTCAAGCTTTCAGCAATTACCTGAACGGGCTGTCCATCAACTGTTGCGAAGTAGGTACGTAAAGCTTCGTGATGTTGGATAATCCTGTTGAGGCTTTTCTCTAACGCGGCGACGTTCAGGAAACCATGAAGCCTTAGAGCTTGTAGTTCGTTGTAGAAGGGGTTAGTTGGCTCTAACTGGCTCAAGAACCATAGTCGTTCCTGGGCAAAAGATAGAGGCAAGTTCTCAGTTCGTGAAACTCTTACAAGGGGGAAGTCAGTATTATTTAAGGTGGATGAAAGAGTAGAGAAGGGCCTAGCCTTGACAGCCTTGGGAGAGTCTGTCAAATTTTTTGAGGTTTCCTGTACTCGCTTCCCATCCTGTGGCAAGTCGGAGGGTGGTTCGGGCAAAAAACCTCCCGATCGCATTTCTTCTATACTCTCTTTAACAGCCAATATTATCCTCTCAATATCTTCGTCGGTATGCGCCGTGGAGAGGAAACAGCTACGCCCTTCCCAGATGTAAATACCCTTGGACAGCAGGTGATAAAACAGTAAATCTAAATTTCCTGAAAAGGCAAAGCGAAACTGCGAACCAAAATGGACAATTCGGATAGGTACATCCTCTTGTTCAAAGTAAGCGTTCAGTGTTTGGGCTAACTGGGACGTGCGTTGATTTAAGTGCTGTTGAAGTGCAGGGCCTTGCTTTTTGAGATGCTTAAATACAGCACGTCCCGCAGCCATCCCTAGATGGTTCTTGTTAAAGGTTCCTGCGAAAAATGTCTTTTCCGCCTGAGGATACGAGGCATCTCCATAGTTCCACAAACCGCCGTCAATTCCATCGATATAGTTTGCCTTACCAGCTACAACCCCAATCGGCATCCCACCACCGACAATCTTGCCATAGGTGACAATATCCGCTTCAATACCAAACCACGCTTGTGCCCCAGCAGGGTGAACGCGGAAACCCGTGATAATCTCATCAAAAATCAGCGCCGTTCCTGTTGCTTGTGTTAATTGCCTCAACTGCTGTAAAAACTCTTTGGGTTGTAAATCAAGTCGGCGACTTTGCACAGGCTCAACCAGCACGGCAGCCAATTCGTGAGCATGGGCTTGCAAAATATTAATAGATTCGGGATTTCCATAATCCAGCACTAGAACATCTTTAACTGCGTGCGGAGATATTCCTGAAGCACTCGGCACGGCACTGAGCTCACCGTCCGCCCTTGTGGCTAAAATTCCGTCGAAATGACCATGATAAGAACTGGCAAATAGAGCAATCTTGGTACGACCTGTCGCCGTGCGTGCCAGACGCAGTGCCGTCATAACCGCTTCTGTACCTGTACTGCAAAAGGTTACCCGTTCCATGCCCGTCAGTTCACAGATTAACTGAGCCACCTCTTCCACCAGATTCGACTGCGGACCGATTTGTATGCCAAGCTTTATCTGCTCTTCTAGGGCTTCAGTAATAAACGGTGCAGCATGACCGAAAAGCAGTACCCCAAATCCCATCGTAATGTCCACATACTCGTTACCGTCCACATCCCAAAATCTTGAGCCTTGCGCTCGCTCTCCTACGATGGGATAGAGCATCTCCTTGGTGGAAAGGCGAAACCCTGCCACAGCTCTGCTGTCGCCCATAATTGGGCGACAAGCTTGCGCTTGTTGCTTTGATTTTTGCGTCCGCTTGGTATAACGGTCGATGAGGGCTTCCAAGTGACGCATCTGCTGTGGGGAAAGTCCGCTTGTTTGAAGCTGTTCATCTGCCCGAGGTGTATGCGCTTTGGAAACAGTTTGTTCTGGAGCAATTTCGGCTGTAGAAAATGTTTCTGAAAACTGGTGTTGTTTTGGTGTCTGGGGAGCCTGAAATGTAGGCGCTGTTGTTTGGGTAGTGACAAAAGATTGCCCGTTAGGCGATGAAAACACTTGCTGCGGGGGCATCGTGTTGCCGCGCAAAATTTCCAACTGCTGAGACATAACTTGGAGCTGCTGTGCCATGATTCGTTCCAGCAGAGTTTCAGACCGTCGTACTCCGTCTTTTGCCACTTCCGTTTCCAGTCTTGCAGACATCGTTGGTTCGGCAAACGCCGATCGATCTAGCTGTTGCGGTTGCACAGCAGGCTTTGGTTCGGTTAGTGGGGAATCTGCCCCGTCAAATTCTGGGGATAGATTCTGGTCTATGTAGGTGGCTATGGCATCAAGGGTTGACAGCTCTTCAAACAACTGGCGAATGGTAATTTTTATTCCATAGGTGTTTTCAATATTTCGCACGCTCTCCATTAAAAGGATTGAATCTGCTCCCATTTCTAGCCAAGGAACATGAGCCTTTACTTCGGACGGAGAGACTAGAAATACTTTGGCGATAATAGAACGCAATTGGGAAAGGATTTTAGTCCGCCGCATCGTTTGGAGAGTTATATTATTTTGGAGTTCGGAGATTTTACCGGATTTTTTTGTATCTCTAGGAGAGTTTTCTTTTTCAATCCAATACCGCTGCCGCTGAAACGGATATGTCGGCAGTGTCACCTTTCGGCGCCCATAGTCTCGATCAAAGCCTGACCAATCCACTTGCACGCCTTCCACATAAAGCTGAGCTAAGCTTTGGAGTATTTGCTGCCAATCTTCCTGTCCTGGACGCAAACTAGGCAGCCATCGACCTACTCCTTCAGGTAAGCACTTACGTCCCATTCCGAGCAAAATCGGCTTTGGTCCACATTCCACAAAAACTTCATAACCCGCACGATACAGCGCCTCCATGCCTGCTGCAAACTGCACTGGTTGACGGACGTGCCGACACCAATATTCAGGAGTAGCCACCTGTGCCGACGCTAGTTCCCCTGTGACATTAGAAATTAAATTGATTTGCGGAAGAGAATAATTTACCTCACTGGCTACTCGGGCAAACTCCTCCAGCATTGGCTCGATTAAGGGGGAATGAAACGCATGGGACACCTGCAAAGGTGTAGTATTGATTCCCATTGCTTCAAGCTGTGCAACTACCAAGCGGATTGTCGAGCGCTTTCCAGATATGACCACACTGTCAGGACCGTTAAGAGCGGCGATCGCCACTTCTTGTAAATAGGGTTGAATGACTGGGGCTACCTGAAGTTCGGAGGCGTTGGCGGCGACCATTTCCCCATCAGAGGGCAAAGCCTGCATCAGTCGTCCCCGTGCAGCCATCAACTTCAGACCATCTTCTAAACTGAAGACACCTGCAACAGTTGCAGCGACATATTCCCCAACGCTGTGACCCATAACCGCTGTCGGTTTAATGCCCCAGGACTGCCATAATTCTGCCAAGGCATACTCTAGAGCAAATAAGGCGGGTTGGGTGTAGGCTGTTTCATTTATGGGTGAGGTTTTTCCGGGTTCTGGATAGAGAACCGAGAGCAAAGGTTCGTCCAGATAGGGACGCACAATAGAGTCGCAGCGGTCAAGGGTTTGACGGAAGGTAGGCGAAAGTTCATACAGTTGGCGTCCCATACCGATGTACTGCGACCCTTGACCAGTGAAGAGAAATGCTATTAGAGGAGATTTAGTGCTGTTAACTCGTCCGCTGACCAGTTTGAAAGTCTCTTTACTTGTAGCGAAAGCTGTCAATTCATCGCGCAATTGTAGGTTAGATTCGGCTACAACAGCAAGGCGGTACTCAAAATGCGATCGCCCTACATTAGCGGTAAAGCAAACATCCGCTAAAGATGACTCTGGATGAGTGGCAAAGAAATCTTCATAACGTTGTGCCAGTTCCAACAGAGCTTTCTCACTTTTTGCCGAGAGGGTCAACAGGTGACGATTTCGTTCAAATCTCGCCTGTACTCTTGCCCGCACTGGAGCTTCCTCCAGCACGACGTGAGCGTTAGTACCGCTGAAGCCAAACGAACTCACCCCAGCTAAACGACGACCCGATTGAGAACGCTTCCATTCGATGCCAACAGTTGGAATCACCGCAGGAATTCCATCGAGAGTCATGTGTGGATTCAATTGTTTAAAATGCAAGTGCGGCGGGATGTACTTGTTTTGCATTGACAAAACCACTTTAATCAACCCAGCAATACCACTTGCTGCTTCCGCGTGACCAATATTTGTCTTCACCGAGCCAATTACTAGGGGATTATCTTCATCCCGCTGTTGCCCGTATACTGCCTCTATGGCCTTCACCTCAATCGGGTCTCCCAGAGATGTCCCAGTGCCGTGGGCTTCCACATAAGACACCTCCTTAGGTGACACCTTCGCCATAGATAATGCCTTTTGGATAACGGCTTCCTGAGAGCGTTCATTAGGTGCAGTCAGACCACTACTGGTGCCGTCCTGATTAATCGCCGTTCCCCGTACCACAGCTAAAATGTTGTCATTATCAGCAAGTGCCTTTTTAAGACGTTTGAGGACAACAACACCACAGCCTTCAGAGCGAACGTACCCATTAGCCTCAGCATCAAAAGTCTTACATTGCCCGTCTGGTGAAAGCATTCCCGCTTGGGAAAACGCGATACTCAACTCGGGTGATAATAAGAGGTTCACGCCTGATGCCACAGCTAGGTCACATTCGCCCCTAAGCAAACTATGACTTGCTAAATGAACAGCCACTAATGATGACGAGCAAGCGGTATCAACAGCAAGCGCAGGTCCGGTGAAGCCAAAAAAGTAGGACAATCGTCCTGCTGCTATTGAAGCTGAGTTTCCCGTGCCCAAATAGGCATTAAAGTCATCTGGGGAGTTGGATTTGACTTGGAGGAGTTCATAGTCGTGAGAAAAGATGCCGACAAAAACTCCTGTTTGACTTCCCGATAAGGATTCAGGGTTGATTCCGGCATTTTCTAATGAGTTCCATGTTTCTTCGAGCAGAATTCGCTGCTGCGGATCGATAAAAGCCGCTTCACGAGGAGAAATTCGGAAAAACGGAGCATCAAATTGGTCTACTTGCTCCAAAAATCCCCCATACTTGCTCGATATTTTCCCCGGTTGTTTTGGGTCAGGAGCGTAATAATGATTGATATCCCAGCGGTATGAAGGAACTTCCACAATGGCATTGATGCCATGACGTAGCACTGACCAATATTGAGCGGGGCTGTTGACACCACCGGGGAATCGGCACGACATGCCAATAATGGCAATTAAATCTTCTGAGTTGTCTATATCTTCCGATAAATCAGAATCATACCCGCCTTCGCTTTTCTGCTCATCTAGGTTAAGCAATGGTGTGCGAACATCCTCGCCTTCAGTACCCTTAAAATAACGAGCGATCGCATCATAAGTCCCATACTGAAAGAAGAAAGTGGGTTCCAGTTCCACTCCCAAGCGCTGGCTCATGAGCGCTCTCAGTTCCAACAGCTCTAGGGAATCTAACCCCATCTCCATCAGAGGTCTAGAGCGAGCAAAAGCAACGCTCCGGCGAGAGCCTAACACCAAACGGATACATTCTTCAATAACGTCATCTAAGGTTTCGTTTTCCTTGAGTCCGATTTTCTGAAGCTTTGGCACGGACTTTATTTTGAAAGCCTTGTCAGAATTGAATTGAAGGCGATTGTGAATGTCATATTCTATTTCAACTCCATTGCCCAGATTATCCACATCTTCTGGGCGGTAGTTAGGAATTATTCCCTTAATTGTGGCTCCAGCCTCAGAGTGGAAGCGCAAAATTGGATCGAGAAGCTGCCCTAGTTCATTGCGCTGATGAATGTATTCTTCTATTGGAATATGGGCGTGTGACACATAGTTTTTGCAACGAGTTACGCCCACCACACGCTCAATGCCACCTTTTAGTGTACACAACTGAAGCATAAATTCCCGGAGTTGGTCGCCTAAACCCATTACCTGCATTTCCGGGAGGATATTCACGGCAAGAAGTTGGACGACAGGCCCTTGGGGGACGTACAGCGACGGCACTTCCCCATAAGTCACGTTTTTCAGGATATCCGCACTGGAAATCCTTTGAGAATACATAACTCCCACTACTTGACCGTCCATTTCCAAGACACAATGCCCGTTTGGAAAGCGCTCGATTCGCTGCCGGATTTCATCAGATCCTGCCCGTAAATGTTCTGGCCAGCACTTGGCTTCCAAGTTAACTAAGGCATCCAAGTCGGATAAATGCGGGTGGCGAATGTTGTAAGGTTTCTTTTCAAAAAAGTTTAGAGTAATGCGGGTGAAAGGAAATATCTTTGGATATCGCGATGTAAACTCGAAGTTCGGAAACAGCCCGACTTCTGCTGCTGCCATTAGAAAAACGTCTGCTTCTACGAGATGCTGGCTTGAAAAGGCTTGAATTGCATCGAAATGCAAATTCTCGCTTTTGTCTAAAAACCTGTTTACCACATCGGGTTCTAGACAATGAACTTCCAAAATAATCAGACCCTGCTTGGTGACCACTTTCGACCATCGTTCCAGGTGTTCTACCAAACTCTGCACCATTATATGGGGAGGAATGAAATCTCCGGAAGGAGCTACATAAACTCCTTGGTATGGTAAGTGAGAGCGAACCTGCACCTGCTCTAAATTCTGAGGAGGAATAAAGGGGCGGTCATGATCCAGAAAGGAGCGAATGTGAAGGATGTTCTCTGAGTCGTGAATGCCATGACTCTTCAAAGAAGCTATCATTTGCTCCGGGTCACCAATATCTCCCTTCAAAACCAAATGGGGAATATCGGCTAGTGTGCGTGCCGTCGCCGTTATTGATGCTTCGTTATAATCTACGCCGATCGCGCACAGGGGATACCGAGCGAGTAATTTACCTCTGGCGGACTTTGACCGGATGGTTTCGTACACTCGCTTTAAAAGTGTTCCATCCCCACATCCCATATCAACAACGTATTTCGGCTGCTCTTCTAGGGGTAATTGATTAAAAATAGATAGGATGATATCCTCTACATCAGCAAAATATTTTTCGTGTTGAAATCCGCTAGCTACCACGTTTAAAGTGCGATCGACGTGGCTTTCGTGACCTAAAGTATCTCTGGAAAACACAGCCTGACAATCGCCAAATAGCACATCACTCATGCGAGATAACATGGGAGTGTAGGAAGCTGTGGTTCCGGTAATTAAAGCCCGCCCTACTATAAATCGACCTACATCGGTGAGACAAAAACGGTCTTCTTGTCTTAACGCCCAACCTTTACTTGTAAACAGTTCGTACAACTCCTCGCGCACAGGGGCACTCAATTGTGAGAACAAGGGTTTATGTTTGTCTTCTACAAGTAGGTTGTGCTTGTGGAGCGCAAGTAAAATAGGGATGACTAAAATCCCATCTAAGAAGTCTTCCCAAATCGGGTCGTCAACATTCCAGCGTTGGATTGAACGAGAAATCCAATTTTTGAGAAGACCCGACGGCTGTTCTCCCATCAAGTAGGACTCAAAAGGCAAGTGGTATAAGTCGAGGATTTCTTCTGGTATTTTTTTGTAAAGCTGAGACTCATCTGTGAGAGAATACTGTCCGACTTCATTTCGTTCAAGCCAATTGAGCGATCGTATCATCCTCAAAGCGACTTGGAGGTGACCGCCGTTTGCTCCCAAGGACTCAACAATTTGCTCTCTTGTCAGCGAACCTTGATGCTGTAAAAGTTCAAATAGTCCCTTTTTTCTACAAGCCAGAATTACAGGAACAGCTACAAACCCGTGTAGGTAACGATTGATTACATCTAACATAATTTTTTCTATTGGTCTTTACGAAACCGACGCAAAGGTTAGCAGCACTTTAATTTGAGTGTCTTCCAGCATGAGGCTCAATCGCTCAGTTGGGTAAGCTGGGTCAAGCGATATCTAGGCTCCTCCCACCTTAAGAAGGCCCAACAGTCCCACCACCATTTCTAGGGAGCGCTCCATGTAGATGCCTACCAACACCTCTTTCCGGATGCCCAATGCCTGTAGGTGGTGCGCTAGGACGTTGGCGCGAGTGTTCAACTGGCGGTAGGTGAGGCGATCGTGTTCAAACACCACTGCTACTGCATCAGGCTTTTGCTCTACAACAGCTTCAACTAGCTTATGAATACAGGTTTGCGGATATTCGATTTTTTCGCTAGTGTGCTTCATCGGTAGTTGATGGCGTTTTACTTGGGTTAACAGCGACAATTCGTCGAGCCGTCTCGCGCAGGAGTTGCAACTAGACTTGAGAGTGCTTTCTGACTTGGAGGAGCTTTAACCCAAAAATTTTACTATTTTTCTGAAATCAATACGTGTAATTATTTTTTCTACTTTTCTTACTTTTTGTTAAGTTTCTTTTCCCGAAAAAGTCAAGGATTGGAAGAAGTAGAAGTAGCTGACGAGTCACCGGATGTGGAAAAAGGGGTAAAACTAGGGTTCGTGTCACCTGGGGCTTGCGTAGCTGGAGAAACCTTGACTGTCAGTGGAAAGATAATATTGCCGTTTTTTGAGAGTGTTATCTACATTACAGTTGAGGACTGACGCTGAGGAAAGAAACTTTCATTCAGATGACTAAAATCCTGGGTTCGCTCGAAGGAGTCAATACTAAGCACTTCAAAAACTGGTTTAGAAGCTGCTACTGTACTTGATAAACCAGGAATCGGCTGTAAGTGCTTGTATCATTAACCAAACATATCAATAAACGGGAATGCAATCGCCCTCCATTGGTGACAAGTTAAGACTTAATTGCATTTGTCAATCAGTAATATTACTCAAAAAAACTGCTTTTTTAGGAGTGGAAAATTTACGATTTGAGAGGGAGTAGGTATAAATATCATGGGAGGCATGATTCTTCGATCGCCCAAATCTCAGTTTTATGCCCAAAATCCCAGTAAATGTTGAGCATAATTGCTGATTGACAAATGCTTTGTTAGCTTAACTTGTTACCAATGATCGCCCTCTCCTAACTTGCCGACTTCTGAACCGCCGCATTAAGAAATACCCCAAATCAATGCAGTAACGCAGTATTTGCGGCAAACTTTTTGGTATCGGGTCGAGTTTACCAAGCATGAAGATAGAACGGCACGGCCAAGCCAAAATACTCACGCAACAGGAAATCGAGCTTTTGTTCAACAAAGGTTTGCAAACCGCTCGCGATCGCACGTTCTTCGGGGTTTGTCTCTACACGGCTTGTCGTATTGCCGAAGCTTGTTCCCTGATGGTCAAGGATAGCTACTATTACTAGACTAGCCGACAGCATTGCGCTTTCAAAGAATTGTCTCGACCTTAAAAGGTGCAACTCGTGACTCGGCTACCGTTACTCGAATATCCGAATAAGCCTGCAAGCCGCTTTGACGCAAGCTCCCCATTAACTGTATCAATCCGAGCACCTTGACCAAACCAATGCAGAAAAGTCGCTCTGACTGGTTCAAAATTTTTAGCGAGAAATAACGAGGAAAAAAGAGGAAAAAACAGCCCATTTATTACTCATTACACCTACAATTTCCTACTTTTAGCCTCATTTTAAGTATAAATGCTTATCACTTTTTGTAAATAATTGTTGTTTTTGGCGTGATTTTCTGTACTCCGACACCTCTTGAATCCTCCTCAATCCTCGTAATAAGTACGGTAGTCGCATAGCAAGCCATGTCAAATAGACGTAAGAGGGGGGGTAAAAATGAGCAATTTATGGTTTTTATGGTTTTTGCAAGACTGCTATGAGAATAGCTGCAATTTGGAGTTAGCTCACGCTCACTCTGGGCAGCTAAGAGGAGAAAGTTTGACTTGCTCGCTGTTTGGATTTTGACGCCCGCTGTACGCTTGCTCTTTGAGTCGATATTGAAGCCAAGAGCGAGCCAGTTGGTGTACAGGAAAGCCTTGGTTACGATGGAGCATCGCCGGGCACGACGCAAGCCTGTTGGTGCAGTTGGGTATTGGCTGGTAACGCCCAACGCGATCGCGCCTTGCCCTCGTGTTTTTAATCTCGCAGCCAGTAAAGATGTTGATGCTCGCTGTGACGAGCGTTCGTCCTACAGCTAGCCAAAGCTGGGACTTAACTCGCCATGAGAGCCGATCGCTTTTGCTCGTAGGTCGGGTTGATGCCAGCAAATCCAACATCGACCATAGCTTTATCAGTCACAAAGATAGCCAGGAGTTGAAAGTTGGATATTGGCAGTTTAGATTTCAACAGAGCACAAGCGTGAGCAAGTAGGGTAAGAGCATCTCAATCAGGCTTGACACAAGCACTCTTTGAATCTGCATCATATAGTCATCATTCATCGCCGCTCGGTTCTTTCTTTGTCGCAAACTACGTCGGAGAGCCGTTTCTTGATTGATGACATTAAGTGCCATTCGTCTTAGAAAAGCCAAATTTTGAGGACTGTTGAACGACCGAATCCGGGATTTATATTCATTAAAAGTCACATATAAACTCCAATGCACTTGGTTTTCAAGGCCTCAATGTTGACGAATAGCACGACCATTCCGCTTTAGCATCCACTGGTAAAGAACTTAGGTAAAACTGCACAGGAGTGAGTGGTTTTGTTCCACAGATGACGAACTCTTAAGGGCGATCGCAATAGTACACCTTACGCCACAGATAGTCTAAAAATTCCTCAGTTGCGTAAGTCCTATCAATTTTTAAAGCTGTAAAAGCTAATCCAGTTCGATGTCTTGGATGGGCTGTTTATAAGGTTGGTTATTTGGTTGAATATTTTGCTCTTCTTGTTCAATTAATTGTATCCAGATATCATTCCAACTTGACGGTGGATTGACAAGTTCTGCATCCGGTAGCAACGATCGCGCATTTCGAGCAAGCATATAATCTTCTGCAATCGCTATAATAACGCTATCGAGTTCTTGTAAGAATTCTATAGGCAGTTGTGAAGCTCGTTCAATTCCTAGGTAAAGTGTCGCTGGTGCTGTTGTAGAGTTTTCCTGCTCAATAAGCAAAATTGAAAGAGCTTCGATTGGGTTAGAAGCAATCACAGCTCGCTCAATTTCTCCAGTAGTGGCTACCCAAAAAGCAGCTTCAGATGACAGGGGATGGGTTGTAGTAAAGTTGCCTCTTTCATCGAGAACAAAAGCGAACCTGGCTTCTCCCTCAAGCGTCCGTCCTGTAAAGACAGCCTTTTCTGAGCCGGCATACAACCAAGAATGAGAGTGCAATAAATTAAGCAATTCTAAAGGTAAACTGTACTCGACCGCGAGATGCGAGCGCACTTTTTGCCACTGATTTTCATTCCTTTCAGGCAGGATTGACAGTTGTAACTCTAACTCATTTGCTGTTGCAGGAGTTCCAGGTGCGCCTGCTACTAACTCGAATTGTGACGACTCTAACTCATTTGCTGTTGCAGGAATTGCAGGTGCGGTTGTTTCTAGCTCGAAGTGTGACAACTCTAACTCATTTTCCTCTGCCTCACTGGGGGCGATAGCTAAGTGTTGTGGCTGCATTAAAGCCTCAATTAGGGCGTTATCTCGCCCTTTGTCATAGCTAACGCCTCGATGCTTCTGCAATCCAGAAAAAGTCTAGGCTTTACCCAACTGAGTGCCACTTAAAGCGACTCCATCTAAATTGTAAGAAATGCCTTGACTGAAGCCGATTCCAGTTAGTGTGACTTGCACCTCTACGGCTTGTTGCTGCAACCGTTCAACGAATTCTGGCATACTTGGGTTGTCTTGGGTAACTTCATCAATTAGGTCTTGCAATTGCACCCTGACGCTCTTGTTTCCCTTGCTTTTTAATTGCCTGTGTTCTCCTGTAGTCTGAGCCCGCTTGTCTGTTTCCCAACTGGGTGTAACAGTTTCCAGGTTGTAGTTCCGTTCGAGTTGGCGAATAATTTCTTGGCTTTTGTAATAGTCCCAGCTATCGTCAACAACACCTCCATCTAGGCAAATGCGACTGGCGACGATGTGAATGTGGTCGTGTTCTGTATCGCTGTGCTTGACAACTGCGTACTGGTTGTTATCAAATTCCATCGCTTTCATGTAGTTGGCTGCGATCGCCAGCCAGCGCTGGTCATTTTCTTCAGAATCTTCTAGTTTTTCGGTGCTATCGACAGATAAAGTGGCGTGAAAAACTGCTACTTTCAGGTTAGGTCTTAGTTGTCGGGCGATGGCAAATTCAGCAGCCAGTTCTTCAGGAGTCTGTCCGCACATAGTACCGCCAATTAGAGCGGCGTCTTTTTTGCCCAGCACGTAGTTCAGACAGCCCCGAAAGCCTGTACCTTTAATTTGTTTGCCAATCATAACCGAAAAGCCGTCAGTTGCACAGAATCGATTGCTCAGGCGGTAAAGCCTAGGCTTGTTAATAGTTAGCGTACTGTAGATTTGGCGAGGTTTGCAACTATTGCTTTAATTGTAGCTTGGTTCTCTCGAATGAGTTTCTGTACGCTTTCTAAGAGTCCTGTATTGACAACAACTGGTTCTCCCAATGCCACAGCACTATTGCAAGCTTTAGCAATCTGATTGAGGTTGTTTCCGGCAATTCTCAATTGGGCATCAATCTTGCATAACACTTGATAGGCTTTTAAGTCAAATGCAGCTAGAGGGCGCGGCATGGTTCTCCTCAAAGCTGCACGGCGCATGAAGTCGCTCATGCTCAAATTGACTAGCGAGGCTCTTGCTTTAATTTGATTGTAGTCAGAGTCAGACAATCTTATTTCCAGCCGACTTGAAAGTCTCTGATTTGGCTGGTTTGACTGATTTGGCTGACTTTGAGGCAAATTTTTGAGCTTCATAGCCATGATAATAGTTGAGTTTATCTCATTTTATAAATCTCTAACTACTTTCAACTTCACCCCAAAAGAGCAAAATAGGGGCGTAAAGTGACCCCCGCCATCTGAGGATAACTGGTTGCGATCGTCGCTACTCAATAACTGACAATCTATCCATTTGCTTAAAGTGTTTGCTCGACAGGTGAGGGCGTTGTCAGCTCTTTTCTCCCTCTCATTTATTATAGCTGTATAATATTCAGCTTAATTTGTATTACAAATAGCTACATTTGTCATTAAAGCTTAAGAAAGTCTTAAGCCCGACGTTGCGGCTAGAAGTCCGCATTTATGAGGTGCATTCTTTTTATTTAAAAGTAATAAATAAAGCTTTGTACGGACAAAACCATTGCTTGCTACCGATTGAGAACAGCAATAACCAGCCTCAACAAGCAAAGGCACGAACAGCACAAAAAAGCAGTAATTTGACCGAAAAAGTCAGGCATTTGCAGGATATTTACAGGCATTTGCAGGTAAAGTGCAGCCCCTGCAAATACCTGCAAACGCCTGACTTTATACTGCAAACGCCTGACTTTATACTGCAAATGTCTGACTTTAGTGCACACAAAAATTAGCTAATTTTTAGCGTTTTTAACAAAAACTGGATTGATTTAATAGTCAAGTTACGGTATGGGAAGTTGAATTAAAAATCAAATTTCAGAAGTGCGAAAAAATTGGCAGCGTAGCAGCCGTTATGTCAGCCTTGACAGTCGCATAAATTGCTGTTGTCGGGCCCGCGCTTTGCAATCGGCTAAACTGTTGGTATGAAGGCAGGTTAAGAGCAGACCCTAATACGGTGTCTTAAGGGCGAGAGAGTCTGTGATCGTGGCAACGCCGGTCAAGTAATGAGTCTATCCTGATGTAACTCCAGTGGATTCAGGCTCTAGACGGGAAAATACTGTTTTGGTGGTACGGTTGGACGATCGGAATGGTTGCAGCGGTCGGAGCGGTCGCACGGTCTAGCAGAAAAGCGTCACACCTGCGAGTCCAAACCTGTCTGCTTTTTAAAAAGCAGAATGCACAGAAGCGATAGAAAACCCGCTACAACTACATTGCAGCGGGTTATTTACAGTGATGTATTTATGTCAATGTCCTTTACAAGCCTATCTATGGCAAAGAGTCATTCTAATTACTTGACAATACACTGAACAAAGTAGTTGTAACCTGCCATGCTCTTACATTCTGTATTATTGACTAATGCAAACATATTGTTACCGCCACCACCTACATTGTTAATCTGGTAAGTTGTGGGACCGCTTCTAATCTGTAGCAATTTCCCTTCGTAGGTCATGTTTTGAACACTCATCATTTGTGAACCTAGCCGATAATTATATCCTTTGGCTGATTCACCATTTGGCGTTAAAGCGAACATATTTTGACCACCACCTCCAGTACCTTTAATTTTTAAAAGCACTGGTTTATTACCACCCTCTAAAACACCGGCCACAAAAAGGACATTGTGTTCTGGAACCCACATCATGCTTCCAAAAGACTGGAATTTTTGTTCCCCTAACCACTTTCCTGTAGATGGTTGTGTTTTTGTGAGTACAGTGCCTGTGCTATTGATTGAGAGATTCACCTCTCCAATTTTCAAGCTCGAATTGGTAGATTGACTATCTGCATAAACAGGGATTGCTGAAAAACCAATTACTGCCAAACCAAGAATAGCTGCTTTCTTAGACATAAAATCTTTTGACCAAAAATAACGTGAACCCTTACTAATTGAATTGAATTTAACCTTATCCTCTTAAGTCTGTTTTTCGGGTTGGATAAAGTCAGACATAAGTCAGAGAAAAGGTAGATGTACTCCACAAACAAACTTGTAACTGAATGGTTGAGCGCGAACCATCCTACACTCGCTCAAGTTTACTCACCCTCGGCTGTTGCTAGAATTACTTCTATTTTACTTCCATCTTGCAAGTTGTTACTAATTGTTTTGTAACAATTGAGGGAAATTTTGGTGATATTAGTGTGCCACTTTTATCTAAGTGGCATATAGGTATTTTTAACTTAAAAATAAAATGTGTATTTTTATCTCAAATTCATATCTCTATAAATATATAGCGATTCAAGTTTTTCTATCAACAAATAAATCTATCCTGATCTAATTCCAATGGGTTCAGACTCTAGGCTGGGAAATATCGCTTTCCAACAAGCTAAATTCTGGTCACAATGAAATAAATGTTACTGACAGGTAAACGATATGACTCCAGAGGAAGCCGTGCGACTATTTGAGCAGGTTGCTGATGAAAGTTTGACTATATTAAATTTATCGGGTTTGCAGTTGCAAGAAATACCATCGGAAATTGGCAACTGTACGCATCTGACACGGCTTAATCTCAGCAATACTCAGATTACCTCCATCCCAGAAGCGTTAGGTCAACTGTCCGGTCTAAGATGGCTTACCCTCCGTCAGAATCAGATAACCTCCATTCCAGAAGTGATCGGGCAACTGTCCAATCTGATATTGCTTGACCTCAGTGAAAATCAGATTACAGCCATCCCAAATACGATCGGGCAACTGTCGAATCAGAGAGAGCTTAACCTTGATAGGAATCAGATTACCTCTATCGCAGAGGCAATTGGGCAACTGTCAAATCTGACAGAGCTTTCCCTCGGGAGCAATCAGATTACAGCCATCCCAGATACGATCGAGCAATTGTCAAATCTGACAAGGCTTGGACTCAGTAATAATCAGATTACTTCCATCCCAGAGGCACTCGGGCAACTGTCGAATTTGGTAGGGCTTTCCCTCAGTTTCAATGAGATTACCTCTATCCCAAATACAATCGGGCAACTGTCAAATCTGACATGGCTTTACCTCTGGAGCAATCAGATTACGGTCATCCCAGACGGGATCGGGCAATTGTCGAATCTGACAGAGCTTGACCTTAAGGAAAATGAGATTACAGCCATCCCAGATACGATCGGGCAACTGTCGAATCTGACAGAGCTTAACCTTGCCTTCAATCAGATTACAGCCATCCCAGATACGATCGGGCAATTGTCGAATCTAACAGAGCTTTACCTTGGTGGCAATCAGATTATCTCTATCCCAGAGGCAATTGGGCAACTGTCAAATCTGACAGTGCTTTCCCTCAAGAGCAATCAGATTACAGCCATCCCAGAGGCACTCGGGCAACTGTCGAATTTGGAATCGCTTAACCTCAGTGAGAATCAGATTACAGCCATCCCAGAGGCACTCGGGCAACTGTCGAATTTGGAATCGCTTAACCTCAATGACAATCAGATTACCTCCATTCCAGAGACGCTCAAACAATTGCCGAGACTGAAAATATATGAATAGCTGAGGGAGCGGTAGCCGTTCCAGATCTAAATAGGAAAATTAGATTATTCGGATGAAACTGCAACGGTTACAAGCTTTAGGCTAGAAAATTTGGGTATCCTCGCCTAGAAAAGGGTTTTGGAGTGAGTGGGAAAATATATAAAAATCCACACAGGTTATTTCCTATGATTTCATTAATCCTTGGCTTTATGTTGGCGGTATCGAGTCAGTCGGAAAATAGTGGAAATGAACCTTCCTCATGGGTCGTGCAGAAACAACGGGGCGATAGTGGACGGACATTTGCTGATTGGTGTCGCGAAAAGGTTTCTTTGAGTCCTGAAACTAAACATACTGTTGAGGTGTTGTTGGAGAAAGCGGGAACTACTGAGTGCGAGGCAGCCGATCGACAACTTTCGAGTCTCACGGAACTCACCCTTGACGGCCATCAAATCAGCGACATCAAACCGCTAGCATCCTTGACTAACTTGACTAAGCTCGGGCTCGAAGGAAATCAAATCAGCGACATCAAACCGCTAGCATCCTTGACTAACCTGACTACGCTCTACCTCTACAAAAATCAAATCAGCGACATCAAACTGCTAGCATCCTTGACTAACTTGACTTTTCTCTCCCTCTACAAAAATCAAATCAGCGACATCAAACCGCTAGCATCCTTGACTAACCTGACTATGCTCGACCTCGCAAGCAATCAAATCAGTGACATCAAACCGCTAGCATCCTTGGCTAACCTGACTGCGCTCTACCTCTACAAAAATCAAATCAGTGACATCAAACCGCTAGCATCCTTGGCTAACCTGACTTGGCTCTGGCTCAACAGCAATCAGATCGGGGACATCAAACCGCTAGCATCCGTGACTAACCTGACTGGGCTCGGACTCGAAAGCAATCAAATCAGCGACATCAAACCGCTAGCATCCTTGACTAACCTGACTGCGCTCTGGCTCAACAGCAATCAGATCGGGGACATCAAACCGCTAGCATCCTTGACTAACCTGACTGGGCTCTGGCTCGCAAGCAATCAAATCAGCGACATTAAACCGCTAGCATCCTTGACTAACCTGACTTGGCTCTACCTCGACATTAATCAAATCAGCGACATCAAACCCTTAGAATCCTTAAGTAAACTGACTGAACTCTACTTGAGCAGAAATCCGAGCACTCCCAAAACTTGCCCACTCAAGCCAGAGTCTATCTGTAAGTGGAAACCCCGAAATTAAATGCTTAAACTTTGCAGTTAGGGAAATTAGAGGCACAAGATCATGACACTTATAGGTGCACAGAAAGACATGAAGTTACCAAAGTTGATCGCACTTACTTGTTGTGGCCTCCTAGTATTATCAAGAAATGGAGTGTCTGCCAAGACCGCAGAACGTGATCGGAAAAAAGTAGACGAACCTTTGCTGAGTTAAAGTGTCTTACTCCTGTCTTACAAACTGTCTAACTCTCATGCCCCGATATTCTAACTTCTGTCTCAAAGCTAGATTGTTGGGGCTGATTTGGTTGCCAAGATGCTTGACGCACCATTGTCTGAAAATGGTGTCCCACTTCTAAAAGCTAGAGAGTGAAATAAAAACCAGAGATATTTTGAACTTCGTGAAAATAAATACTACGGAGAGACAAGGGATATGACGCTAGAGGAAGCAGTGCGGCGAATTGACCAAACAGCCGAAGAAAAATTGACAGAGCTGGATTTGTCGGGGCTGGGTTTAGAGGAATTGCCGCAGCAGATTGGCAAATGCACACATCTTGAGATATTAGTATTGGGGAAGTGGGATGAGAAGAAAATAAAAAGGGTGGGAAATCAGCTAACTAAGTTTCCTGACGATGTTCTTCAATTAACCAACTTAAAAATACTTAACCTTATTGATAATCAGATTACCTCTATCCCAGAGGCGCTCGGGCGACTGTCGAATCTAACAGAGCTTAACCTTAGTTACAATGAGATTACCTCCATCCCAGAGTCGCTCGGCAAAATGTCCAATCTGACATTGCTTAACTTCTTTGGCAATCAGATTACCTCCATCCCAGAGTCCTTCGGTCAACTGTCAAATCTGATAAGCCTTGACCTCAGTAACAATGAGATTACCTCGATTCCGAAGGAGCTTGGGCAACTCTCCAATCTGACAAGCCTTGACATCAGTAGCAATAAGATTACCTCGATTCCGAAGGAGCTGGGGCAACTCTCCAATCTGTCAGAGCTTTGGCTTGGCCTCAATGAGATTACCTCGATTCCGAAGGAGCTGGGACAACTCTCCACTCTGTCAGAGCTTTGGCTCTGTCACAGTAAAATTACCTCGATTCCAGAGGAGCTGGGGCAACTCTCCAATCTGGAACGCCTTTACCTCTGGGACAATGAGATTACCTCGATTCCGAAGGAGCTTGGGCAACTCTCCAATCTGACAGTCCTTGAGCTCGGTCATAATAAAATTACTTCGATTCCAGAGGAGCTGGGGCAACTCTCTAATCTGGAAGCGCTTAGCCTCTGGGACAATCAGATTACCTCCATCCCAGAAGCGCTAGGGCAATTGTCGAATTTGATATCGCTTAACCTTATGAACAATAAAATTACCTTTGTCCCAGAGGCGATCAAGCAACTACCAAAGCTGACAATAATTAATATATATATGAATAACCTGACGGAGCTTTAACAGTTTTCAGCTCTAAATGGGGAAATTGTAGTATCCCCGCCTATCCGTTTATAGAAATGGTGGCTTCCTTATTCGCTATCGATTTACCGGGGAATCAACCAGGGGCGATCGGGCTACCTGCCAAGCCGATCGCTCCTGGTTTCTCCGTGGTCAGCAAGGAAAATCCAAGACCGGCAGACCTAGGCAAACTTTCAGAAATATACGTTTTTATGAGTTTTTATACGTTTTTATGAGAGCGCCCCTCACCTTTTAGCTGCTTAAACTCTTCAAATTGCGTCTCGTCAACTATCGCCATAATATCGACCGATGCAAGAAAGGCCCGCGTCGATTGCCGCCGCAAAATCCTCCTCAATAGCTGAAGATACGATGCCAGATTGGTAGCCACTCGCCTGTTTAATTCTATGAGCTCCGTCGTGGGCGATCGGTCTGTAAAGACTTTTACCTGACGGGGTGACAACAAGAGTCAAAATCCTGATAAAATCAAGGACATAGCCCTCACACCCCTCTGAAAAAAGGGCAGCTTGTTACGTCTAATTCTCATTAATTCAGCAACTATTTCTTGGCAAAACTCCATTCCAACCACCCAAGATTGACCGTATAATCCAATCCAAAAACTGCTATGACGGCGATGCGAACGCTTGCATTCAGTCAAGCGTCCCGTATATTTTTGAATTCCCATTTGCTTGAATTTTTGCCCTTGGATAACAGCACAACTGTAAGCAATAGCAATGACTAAGATTAAGTTTTTTAACCGCTCATTGTTAGCGTGACTCTTCTCTAAATTGTAACCACCTGTCTTACAGTCCTTGAACATAGCTTCAATACCGCTGCGACATTTAAAAGCAGCAATGGCTGGCTTCAATCCCCCTAAATTAGTGAGCAGATACCAACCTTCATCATCAACTTTTCCTCGATATTTACGTCGCCAATAACCGGCTACATCAAAAGAACCAAACCCTTTTTGTTTGGTCACTTTAACTCCGGTTAGATAAAAGCTACTTCCTGGCAGTAATCCTACCTCAGATAAGTGGACATAATCGGCTTCTTCTGATTGGATATAACGCTCCTGTTTAATTTTAAGAACAAACTTTACTTGCTGCTCACACAGCCAAGACGCCAGCTTGACGCTCCCAAATTCTCGGTCGCCTAAGATAATTATTTCATAATCTTTAAGCAGTTCTTTTACCGGGCTAATTAGAGCTTGCTGCTCCGCGATATTACTGCTACCCCTTTTGTTTAAGAGCTGCCAGTATAAAGGGATACCTCGCTTGTCCCAAATCAGACTAATTACAAAAACGTTTTTGTCGCGCCACTGTGTGCGATCGATAGCTACCTTTAACGATTTATGATTTTTAAATTTTTCCTTCAATATTTCTTGAACGATAGGGAACCACAGGCGTTCTATTTGGAGGCAATCCAATTTAAAAAATCTTTGTAAGCTGCGCCTGCGGCTTTCAAATTGAATCGGATAAGGCATTAAAGAAGCTAGCAATTCCAGGCTGACTTGTTTATGGCAAGCAAGCAGATATACCAAAATCTTTAGAGTCAGATATTCGGTGGCTTTTAGTTGTTGTTGTAGGTGGATTTGGTAAAATGAAGGAAACATATTTAACAGATGGGGCTTTTTCACAATCACGACCCCATCTTTTTTACCACAAAACGTCCCAAAGCTCCACAGGGAAAGCTTTCGACGGGGTTGTCACCCCGTCAGGACTTTTACTTTTCCTGCCACTGATAATATCGGCATAACTTCAGGTATCTTGGTGATTATCAATCCGGAACACAATAGTAGCAACGATACTATCTACGTCGGAATAATTCAGACCGTCTTTAGTTTTTGAGCTGCTCATTAGTCATTAGTCATATGGAACAACGCAAAAAAGCACTACAAGAACGCTACAGTATAGCTTTTCCAGAGGACTTTTTTCAATTCTGGGAATTCGCTTGTCACTTAAACCCTGAGAATCCTCTGGAGGCGTTGATTGAGCCTCTTGATATCAACTTAGTTGGTCCCTTCGAGTTTCTTGGTGGAAGGTTCGACGGCAAGGAGCCTAAATTGAGCTTCGATCTGCATTGGCGTTACTATCGAGATCCACCGGAATTCTTCACTGTTTTGCAAGGTCACGTAGATGGGCTGCACTGGGGCTATTATTTTGATGATCCCAATTCTCTTCCCAGTTGTGTTAGTCATTACTACCAAAACGATGCTTATGCTCTCTCCCAAGATGGAACTACTCTATTTGATGCAGTACAGAACGCTTTGGAGATGGTACATGAAGATATATTGCAAGACACCCAATATGGTCTAGAAGATTCCGATGATGCAAGAGAACGAATCAGTAAATTGAATCAACTTAGCGAAGAATTACAGCAATACAGTAACAAATATGATTTGACAACAACAGAGCAAGAGCGAATAATAACTGCCGAAACCTGGGATGAAATGGGAATTGTAATTCCTGAGGAGCTCTATCGCCCACTTTCAGGGCATCTCAAAAGTGAAAAACTTAATGAGGCTAAGGAGGCTTTGAATGCAGGGTTTCCTGGTACCGCGCTCAAATTTGGTAAAGATTTGTGGGCACTAAACACTGAGGAATGGAATCACCATGCTTTTGAGTTACTGGATGCTGCTTATGCAGCTTTAGACAGAAAACTCTTACAGCAAATACTCCGTAACCATTGGAAATACCGAGATCCTGTTCTTGCTTATATAGATATTCTTGATGACTGGTATCTTTAGTTGAGCTTCTGAATAAAAGACTAGGGGAGGCTGGCAGAAATAATACAGCAGTTATTAGCGGGTGAGCGAGGTAGCTGGGAAGCGGGATAGAAAACTGCTTTTGAGGCGTTGCACATATAGCAATCCTAAATGATTTGAAAAAATATACGCGAGCAAGATGCTTACACTGCAAGAATTCTGGTTTCGATCGATTTTGCGACTGATTTAGGACTGCTATATTTCGATTTGAGCGCGCCGAGCGATTGCTAGCGGGCGCTTATTTAATCCAATAGTTTTGGTAGGCAATTTGGCTAGTAGGGACATACCTGGAATCCTGCCTCAATTAATACATCAAGATTTTTTTTAGCTCGGGGATTGGTGGGGTCAGGCTTGTGGATGGGATCAATCGGAAGAAGAATTTTTTCTGAGCGCATCGGCGAACCCTTGAGCAAATATTCTTTGCTATCTGGTGCAATAAAATAAATAACTTCTACGCTCTCTGCATGAAAGTCACCAGTAAACATACAATCCAATTTCCCACGCGGCACTGTTAAGGGCCAATCGTCACCCAATTGCTCTTGGGAAATTGAAATTGGCTGACCCGGTTCCCCTAGACAACCTACAATCAGCAGCAACCCACACACTACAACGTACTTTTTCCAGTTCATTAGACTTGCTCCCAGTTCCTCTTATTTTTCTTAAGTCTGGCATGAGGTAGTTTGGATGAGTTGGGATACACGTTCATGGGTAACAGCGTCGCCGGGGACGCTAGTAACGATATTGCTACGCTCGATCAACTCAAAAGTAGACTGGCAAAGCTGGGTCAGAGACAAAGAGCGGGACAGCTAGCCATAAGCCGATCGAACTCTGCAAATTCTGTCGAGTCCACAACTGCCACAACTTCGGATGTGACTTTTCCGGCGTCGATCACCTCCACAAAACCGCCACAACAGCAGGAGCAATGTGAGCGATCGGCACAGCCGAAGAGCGGGTAAAAATCAAGCTACTTGACACCTAGGATTCCCCATTCATAAGGGTGCATTGTTTTTGTTTCTGCGTGTAAAAGTCAGGTTTGTACGGACAAAACCATTGCTTGCTACTACTCAAGAACAGCCATAACCTGCCTCAACAGGCAAATGTACGCTCGACCCAAAAAAGCAGTAATTTGGCATAAAATTGCAGGCATTTGCAGGATATTTACAGGCATTTGCAGGTAAAGTGCAGCCCCTGCAAATGCCTGTAATCTCACTGATTTTATACTGCAAACGCCTGACTTTATACTGCAAATCCCTGATTTTAACGCTCCACAACATTAGCTATTTTTTAGCGTTTTTAACAACAAGTAGATTGACTTAATAGTCAAGTTACTGTATCTAAATTGAATAAAAAGTCAAAATTAAGAGTATGAGAAAATTGGCAACACAGTAGCCGTTATCTAAATTAAATAAAAAATCAAATTTAAGGAGTATGAGAAAATTGGTAACACAGTAGCCGTTATACCAGCCTTGACACTCGCGTAAATTGCTGTTGTCGGACTCGCGCTTTGCAATCGGCTAAACTGTTGTTGTCTGATAAAGCTTAACAGTTGGCTAAAGATTTATTCCCTGACTTGGTTTACAGCAGTCGCTCGACTCCTAGCTATTAACGTGAGTTCGGGTTAAGCCGGAAGCAACAGATTGTGGTTGAGCGCAATCGACGGCTTCTTTGGCTGATGGCAATAGGCAATCAACCCACCGAAAATGTTGACAAAGCAATTGACCGGAGAACGATGACGCGAATGCTCGATTTAAGAGATGTTCTTTAACTGATCAATAATGGTTTCGATATCGGGCGCGCAAGCGCGAGCATCAACCGGTCATTGAGGGGCATCAAGCGCTGTTTCATGTTGCGTTTGAGCTTGGTGATTAGTTGAATGCCTGCGGTTTTGAACAATTGTTTTGCCAATTTTTGCGACTCGGTAGCCCTTGCCTGCAAACACCTTGCCAAACAACTGCTGCAATAATGAAGGAACCGGAGTGCGGTCATCGGTGTTCCCCGAAGTCAATATGATATTGAGCAACTCGGCGGGCGTCATTGACCACCAGATGCAGCTTGAAGCCAAAGAACCAATCAACCGAGGTTTTGCCACGGGCGGTTTTATCCGCAAACACTTTGTGTTGAGGGATGCGGCGGTTGTGACAGACTTTGATACAGGTAGAATCCATAAAACTGATGCCGCTACACTTGCCCAAACACGAGCGCAAGTAGGCGCACATTGGCACTAACGTTCCAGGAACCCATTCGATGAAGCGGTGATAGCTCACCCCTGGTGGAAACGCATCCGCCCACTCAGTCTGCACCTTCTGTTGATAATAGGTTTTGAAGTTGCGGTAACACGATTGGTGGAATGCAATCAGAATCGTCATGATTTTGCTCTTTCGTCAAGCTGCCAGGTCGATTCCGAAGCTTGAGTCCACAGCCTAAAAGTTGCTGCTGCCATTGCGCTTCAAAGCCTTGGCAAAAATCATCGACGGAGCAAAAGAGTTGTTCTATACTAAGCATGAGGGCAAACTGGGCGAGATTTTAGCATTTTCAGCCTATCGGGTTTGCCCTTTTCACGGCCCAAATCCTTATCCCGAACTCAGGTTATTGAGAATAAACCGTGAGGTTATTAGACAGCTATCTGTGAGGGACTGTTTTATGATAGAAAAGAATGGTTGCGTCAAAATAACAAGACCACAACCCTAAGTGCTACCACAATTCTCTCAAACAATCCTGCAAAAATACCTGAGCAATTGACAGTGAATTACTCTAAAAATACGGGTATGGCTACTACAGAATTATCGAGAAGTAAGGATAGAAAGATTAGCTGCTAACCTGCCGTTACCAATACAAGAAAATAGCCGTCGTCGTCATATACAAAGATTTTTAACCTCAAATGCCTTATTGAAATTTAGTCGGATTTAACTGTAGCATATTTGGGGTTAAAGTTAAGATGCGTTTACCCTGCCTGAACAATTTTCTTTCGTATTTCATCAGCGATTAGTATCAATGGTGGGCAGAGGAGCAGCATTAACCATTGCCAGGGAGATAGGGGTGCGGTCGCAAAGACTTTTTGTAAAGGTGGGAAATAGATAATAGATAGAATCAGTCCCCACTCAACCGCAATGCCTAACCAGATCAAACGGTTGCTAAAAAAGCCCAATCTAAAAATTGAGGTGCGCTCACTTCGGCAGGCGAAAACGTTTCCAACCTGACAAGCCACGATCGCCGCCAGCGTCATAGTTGTTGCTTGATGATAAATTGCCATCTCAGTAGCAGTCCCCGATCGGGCAAGAATCGCCGAAGTCATCCCCTGCAACTCGGTAATCCCGTAACCATTTGACCGCCAAACCAGCAGGAAACCTATCATTCCTACCACACCTTCGAGCAACCCTAGAAACAAAAAGGCACGCAGCATTAAAGACTTATTCCGAAAGATGTCCCCTTTCTTCGCCCGTAACGACCCTGGCTTTACCATCTACTAAGCCCATTTGCTGGCTAATCGCTTCTGCGGTGAGTCCATAATCTACTGTTACCATCGTCACCTGGATACCTGCTTGATGGCATTGGGCGATCGCGTCCGCAACTTCTGCTCTCGGGGGGTCAATCATTGCCACCAACCCAACGAAGATCAGATTTTGCTCCTAAGCATCTATGAACGGGAAGTTCCCATATCATTGCACAAGTGACGATCTTCCTTTGTGACATTAGGGTTGGTGTTCAGATAATCATGCACCCGATCGCACCCGCGCTTCAATAAAATAGCTCGATCCAATAGCTCTAAGTTCCACAGAAGCACGGTCTTGTCATCACTAGCTGAGGCGACGCTTTTACCATCAGGACTAAAGCTAACGCTATTGACTGCATCGCTATGCCCTTTAAGCGTTCCGAGTTCTTGTCCGTCTTTGCTCCAAATTTTGATAGTCTTGTCAGCACTGCCTGAAGCCAGAGTTTGGCTGTCGGGACTCCAAGCTACGCTATTAACCGACTTACTATGGCTTTGGCGCGTCTTAAGTAGTTTGCCGTCTTTGCTCCAAATTTTGATAGTCTTGTCAGCACTGGCTGAAGCGATGGTTTGACCGTTAGGACTCCAGGCTACGCTAGTGACCGCCTCCATATGCCCTTGGAGTGTCCTAAGGTGTGTACCATCCACACTTCTAAGTGCGATCGCGCCATCAGCAAGTGCCACAGCTATAGTCTGACCATCCGGATGCCAAGCTACGCTCATAATTACGCTGCGCTCTCGGAGTGTCTTAATTCTGAAGTATTTACCGTTTGCTATCTTCCAGAGTTTCAGAGTCATGTCACCCTCCCCACCAGCCGAAACTAGGGTCTGACCGTCAGGACTCCAAGCGACGCTATTGACAGCACTGTTATGTCCCCTGATCTTCTCCAGCTCTTTACCATCAACGCCCCAAAGTCTAATGGTGCCATCGATAAGAGCCGCAGCGATTGTCTGACCGTCAGGACTCCAGGCAACGCTTTTGACCCCACCATCGTACCCTTTGAGCGTTCTGGGTTCAAGGCTTGCTTTACTCCAAAGTTTGATGTCCTTATCCGCACTCCCCGAAGCGATTATTTTCCCATCAAAACTCAAAGCGACACTCTTAACCCCATCGCTATGTCCTATGAGTGTCAGGAGTCCTTGACTGTCTTTACTCCAGAGCCTGATAGTATTGTCACCGCTAGCCGAAGCAAGGGTCTGACCGTCGGGACTCCAAGCGACACTTCCAGTTGCAGTGGTATGTCCTTGAAACGTTCCTAGTTCCTGACCGTCCGCCATTCTCCAGAGTTTAATCGTCTTGTCATCACTAGCTGAAGCGATTATCTCCCCTTTGGGACTCCAAGTGACGCTCCGAATCACATCGCCGTGTCCTCGAAACGTTCTAAATGGTTTGCCGTCCGCTATCCTCCAGAGTTTAATGGTCTTGTCACCACTAGCCGAAGCTAAGGTTTTCCCATTAGGACTCCACGCCACACTATTAACCCACTCAATATCTTTTTGGAGCGTCTTAAGTAATTTGCCATCTTTGTGCCAAAGTTTGATCGTTTTATCATTGCTAGCCGAAGCTAAAGTTTTACTATCTTTGTTCCAAGCAACGCTATTGACCTCAGCACTATGTCCTTTGAGCGTCCTGAGTAGTTTGCCATCTTTGCTCCAAAGTTTGATCGTTTTATCGCCACTAGCCGAAGCTAAAGTTTTACCATCGGGATTCCATGCAACGCTATTGACCACAGCAGTATGCCCCTTGAGCGTCCTGAGTGGTTTGCCGTCAATGCTCCAGAGTTTAATAGTTCTATCATCACTAGCCGAAGCTAAAGTTTTACCATCGGGACTCCAAGCTACACTTTTAACCTCACCGTCATGCCCTTTGAGCGTCCTGAGTTCTTGACCCTCTTTGTTCCAAAGCTTGATAGTGCCATCACCACACGCTGAAGCAATTGTCTTACCGTCATGACTCCAATCCACGCTATAGACCCAGCCCTGATGTCCTTCCAATCGGTTGAGTTCTCTTACCCAATAAACTACCTGCTGTAGCGCAGTTACAGCCCTAGTCTTAGTGTCGTCTGCAACCCCAATTAGCCCTTTGAGTTGTTTCTCAGCTTTTAAACCATCTATCAACGCCTCCATCTGTTGGTCTGAGACAAAGAGTGCTTCGGACGATGCAGCTAAACTTCTAATCTCAGCTTGTTGCGTCTGATTCCACTGATAACCTGCAAATCCCAACACAACGGCAAACCCTGTCGCTACTGCTCCAATTGTTCGGCGACGGTTGTTACGCTGACGTTCAATACTGCGTCGCACAAACTCAGCCTCTACCTGGTTGAACCAGTTGTCAGTTGAATCAAGTACCTGCTTCAAAAAATTGAGGCGGGGGTTCGTCTCCCAAAGAAAGTTTGCTTGTTGCTGTCTGTGCCAAAATTGCTTCCACCAATCACGCGGGGCACTCCAGTGAAATGTTGTCGGTTGATTGCTGTTCCACTCCAGAGCAGCAGGTGTTAGCCGCCGTTGTAAAATTAAATCTTCCTGTTCCTGTTGTTTCCAAACCAGCAGTTTTTGCCATCCCCGTACTAAGGCATCATGGGCCGGCTCAACATAGGGGTTTCCCTCACTATCTTGACCTTTGACTAGCAAGCGGGCGTCGGTAAATTGCCGAATCACTTCCTGCACCCGCTCATTTTTGGTTTGAGGATACTCCAGTTCAGACAAGAGTACCCTTCTACGAGCCAATTCACCGACATCGACTGCCACCATTCGCAGCATCACCTGCTTAATGGTGAGCGTATAAGCTTCATCGCGCTTTGTTAACTCCTCGTATTCAAAGTCGGCTCTTTGGGTGAGGCTGCGCGTGACGCCACCCAATTCTTCGTAATCTGTTTGAGTAATCGATCGCTCACTCCTTATCCCCTCCCTAACACTTTTAATGTACTTGAGGTAAAGTTCTCTCAGGGTAAACGACAGCAGAGGCAGCGCCCCTGGCATTTGCATAACTTCATCAATTAACTGGTCTACCAGAGTTGGTGGCTCAAAATACATGACCTTGGCGGCGGCAGGTTCCACAATCGCTTCCCGCAATTGCTCTCGCGTCATTGCAGGCACGACAAACCGCGCTGATGTCCAATACGGCTTTAAGGCAGTATCGCTCAACTGCGGTTCAAAGTCATTTCGCAGCGTCAGCACCAGGCGTAACTGCTCTGGAAAAGCCGAAGCAGCCTCTGCCAAACCGCTCAGGAACTGCTCTCGCTCAGTATCATTGCGGCTAATGGTAACTAATTCTTCACACTGATCAATCACTAGCAGCAGTTTGGAGTTGGGGTTAAGCTGACTCCAATTCGCCAATCTTGCTAGCAGATTTTTTACTCCAGGTTCAGGAGTTTCTTGATCAACAACTGGCAAGTTTTCCTGAACCAAGGTATTGTTCAAAGCCCTGAAAGGTGACTCTTCAGGGCGGAAGGGAGCTAAGATGCGCCATCCTTGTTGAGTCTTCAACTGAGGAATCAATCCTGCTTTCACCAAGCTCGATTTACCTGTTCCTGAAGCGCCCAGTACCACCGTTAACCCATGCGTCGTAACAAATTCTTGCAGCTTTTCGGTCAAGGCAGTTCTACCGAAGAACTTGTCGCTATCCGCTGCTTCAAACGACTCTAACCCCTTGTACGGGTTAGTTTTTTCATCTAATGTGGGGGCTGCTTGTAATTGATTGCGGTCAAAACAGGGAACGGGAAAAATGTACTCCCCTTTGTCATGCCGTTTGAGTTGACTGAGTTCGGGGGTTTGTTTGGTGGTTATCTTGTCACGTAGATAGAGGTAGAGTTCAGTCGCCGTAATCACCCCATCGCTGGTAAAATCTGCCTCTCCGTTGAGCGCCTGAAAAAGAAGCTCTGCAAATGGAGAATGACCTTGATTATCGCCCCGTTGTCCGAAACGGTAGAGCGAGTCTGTTGCTTTCTCGTCATGGGCGGCTGAGGTAATCACTTGTTGAGCGGAACCAGCAATGAAGCGATCGTAGCGTTCCCGGTAGACTTTTTGCGATCGCACCACCTCTCTTTCTTGTCCTGCCCAGCGGAATGTACCAGCAAAGCAACAATCAAGGATAATCAACAAATGACGACACGGTAGTTTAATTAGAGCATCGTGCAGTCGCTGCATTTTTAACCAAGTGTCCTCATCCCGTCGCCCATCTTGGGGTACGAGAAAGCCTACTGGTCCATCGGCATTGTCTAGTCCATCTTGAGCGAAACCATGTCCGGCAAAGTAGAACAAGAATCGGTCATCTGGTTCAAGGTGGATTTTATTGCCGTCGGGGAAAGGAAATGTTTGTTCCTCAAAGGCTGCCAACAGACTGCTGAGTTTGTCCTTAGTTGCATCTTCATCTAACAGCCGTAGAACTTGGTATTGATAGTTCTTCTCCAAAATGAGGGCAAGGTGGTCCGCGTCATTGACTGCGGTTTTCAGTTCCGGAATGTCATTGACGTACTGATTAATACCAATAACCACCGCAACAGAGCGTTTAAACTCAGGCATAGATATAGATGGGATGAAGCGGACTCCAAAAAGCTTTTATCTCTACAGACGGCTCAAAGCGCTTGGAAAAGAAGCACATCACCAAGGACTGGAAAGCCACGCCGGATACTGGGCACCATTCATTTTAATTGGTATACAGTCGCCACAATCGTTAGAACATTTTTCTGTTGCCTGTTCCCCGTTCCCTGTTCCCTTTAAAGCAAAATATAATGTCCTAACCGATATGTCCGTTGCTATAACTGGCGAATGACCCCCTATAGCACTACTACACCTTTGATATAGTCGGGTTCTAGGCGATCGCTAGTAAAAGCTTGAGGCACAGCTTCCAGGGACTGGTAACGATGGGTAATCCACGAAGTTACCTCGATCTGCTTAGCTGCCAGCAAGCCAAGTACTCTATCGTAGGTACATGGGCGTCCGTCGCTGCGGAACCCTCCTGATGCGCCAAGGGCAGTAACCAGCGTTGGTTCCATGAATTGTAAGTTATTCAGTACGCTCAAATCTACACCTGCATGACCCAACCCGTAGAGTAGAACTGTAGCCTGTCTGCGGATTAAGACAGAAATATCTCTGAAGACGGAACCAGCACCGCAAGCATCAATTAAAAACTCTACTCGCCGTCCATTAGTCTTTTCCTGCACAACTTCGGCTAGATCGACTACTTGGGGGTCAATTACCTCTGCACCAAAGCAAGAGGCTAATTCCCGCTTTCGCTGATTCGGTTCGCTGACTAGAATCAAACCATCATAGTTTAGGACTTTGTACAGATATTGAATGAATAATAGCCCCGCTGGACCACCACCAAAAATCAGAATTGACCGCACGCGTTTATCGATATCTTCAGCATTAATTACATAACGGGTGCGGGAGCGTGTCACCCTATCTAAGGCGTGGCTGATACAACCAAGGGGTTCTGTGAGAACAGCGGCGATAGTTTCCAAGTCAGAATTAATGGGTATGACATTTACAGCAGGAACCGCTATATATTCCGCGAGTCCTCCCGGTAAACCAGTGATGCCATGTTCGGAGTAAAACTGACATTGATGGGAGTCGCTACTGGCACAGTATTCGCACTTCGGTTGTCGCCGTCGGCTAACACAGTTCAACACCTGATCGATAACGACGCGATCGCCTATATAGCAATCCTAAATGATTTTCTCTGTGTAAGTATATTGACGTATTTTAGGGAAATCAAATTTATGTTCCTTAGTAAAAAACTCAAACAAAAATTTGACAATCTTAAAAGACCTACATAAATACCAATACTTTCTTAAAAAGTTTTTAGCTTGTAACCAAATATCTTCAACGGGATTCTGTTGGGGCGAATTGGGAGCAAATAAAATACAAGTAATTGACCAATATGACGGTTCTTTATCACTATTTACTGATGATAAAAAATCTCTAAATTCTCCATGTTTATGATAACTAGCTCCCTCCACAATCAAGATTATTTTCCGTTTTTTATATTTGTTTTGTAAGTGTTTTATGAATTTAACTGTTGATTTTCCATCTCCAGATGGATAACTTTGAACGTGGAATTGTTTACTTTCATAATTCAGGGCCCCAAAATAAGTTTGTCTATCTTTTTTATTGGTAATAGGAACTTCAATTCTCCGCTCCGATTGACCCCAAATGTAGCCTGTCAGATCGCCATGAAGTAGATGACATTCATCTAAAAACAATTCTATTATTTCGCCAGATTCTATGCCAGCCTTGTTTTTCGATAAAATATCGTTAATTTGTTCCCGCTTTTTTTTTACCAGTTATTCATCGGATTTGGGATTGACTTTTTGATTTTTTTCCAACTAATATTCGCCCGAGCGAAAAGTTCATGCAGGACTCTGTTTTGATTTATATATCACACCAAACTGGGAGCATGTCACTTTTGCAGTGAGTAATTATACTTATGAAGTTTTTCCCTGATTTCCAATTAACCCGTTCAAGTAA